>JAGVLW010000026.1 GCA_020054105.1 Alphaproteobacteria bacterium
ACGCCGACCGGCTGGAGCCGGGCGAGCGCTGCGCCTCCACCAGCAACCGCAATTTCGAAGGCCGCCAGGGCCGCGGCGGCCGCACGCACCTGATGTCGCCCGCCATGGCCGTCGCCGCCGCCATCACCGGGCATCTGGCCGATGTGAGGGAAATCGTATGATGCGTCTTGCCATCGCCTCGCACAGGAAACAGCCTGGTTACGAAATCAAGGCGATTATTTCTTTCAGCAAGAAAAGCCCGCAGGAGATTGACGACATGCTTGCCGAGATGCGCCAGCAGCTGGAAAAAACCATACCGGGCAGCTACAAGCCGAAATGCAATATCAATCACGGCGAGCTGATCGTGCGCATCCAGGCGAAAAAAGCCAACGAGGCGCAGAGCGTCCAGCATAAGCTGAGCGATTTCATCAAAACGGCGGCCATGGCCGCAAAAGTGGCATAGGCATGACGATTGTCAGATTCAGCGATGCAGAGATGCTCGATGATCTTAGGGGCGCCGCCCAAATCTCGCATCTGCGTTCGGCGAAGATGGCGCATTTCTGGAGACGCGTGCGCGGAGATGCGGGGTTTGCCGAGCAAGCCCGAACCATAGTAGCCGACAAAATAGCCGGCTTCGAAAGAGGCGAGCATCCGTTGATTAAAGGAACCGCACTGGCATTGGTACTGAACGGGTGGCGAGGCTATCTCAGTAGAATAGAACCCGAAGAAACGGTGGCAAGGTAACATGCCGTCAGCTAAGGAATTCAGCAATGAAGAGATGCTGGAGAATCTCAAGGGTTCAACACATACCTCGCAATTAACGTCAGCGAATATGGCCTATTTTTGGCAGCACGTTTTAGACGACCCCGCTTTTGCGCGGCAAGCCAGACGGCTCGTTGAAAATAAAATCAAAAGCCTTGAAGAAGGCGGCGATTCGGCGCTTCCACCCCAGGTACGCTCGCAGGTTTTACGCGGATGGACGACTTATCTTGACCAATTTGGTATTAAAGGAGCAGAGAGATAATCATGCAGCCCTTCACCACCCTCACCGCCATTGCCGCACCGCTTACGCTCGATAATGTCGACACCGACATGATCATCCCCAAGCAGTTCCTCAAAACCATCAAGCGCACCGGCCTGCGCGACGGGCTCTTTTACGAGATGCGCTACACGGTGGACGGTAAAAAAATCGAGGATTTCGTGCTGCACCGCCCGCCATACGATAAGGCGCAGATACTGGTGGGGGGTAATAATTTCGGCTGCGGCTCGAGCAGAGAACACGCGCCGTGGGCCTTGCTCGATTTCGGCATACGCTGCGTCATCGCGCCGTCCTTTGCCGATATTTTCTTCAACAATTGCTTTAAGAACGGTATCCTTCCGGTTGTTCTGCCGAAGGAACAGGTCGATACCCTCATGGGGTATACGGCGGGCGGCGGAACCGTCACGGTCGACCTCGACAAGCAAATGGTCGTCGCCGGCAACCACCAGTTTTCTTTCACGGTCGAGCCGTTTCGCAAGCATTGCCTGATGCACGGGCTCGACGATATCGGCCTGACCATGCAAAAGCTGCCCGACATCGGCGCTTACGAGGAAAAACAAAAGCTCGCCACACCCTGGCTTGCCGCATAATGGGCGACGCGTGCCACATCGATGCGCCGACGGCACAACGCGACCGCCGCGTATTATATGTGGTGCTCGCCATCAATTTCGCCATGTTTGCGCTCGAAATATGGCAAGGGCTTAGCGCCGATTCGACCGCGCTGATCGCCGATTCCATGGATTTCCTGAGCGATGCGTTCAGCTACGGCATCACGCTTTATGTGCTGACCAGGCCTCTGCGCGTCCGCGCCACCGCCTCGCTCATCAAGGCGGTGCTCATGTTGCTGCTGGCCGGTGGCGCTTTTTACCAGGGCATCCATAACCTGGTAAATGAACAGGTGCCGCATTTCATCACCATGGGCTGGGTGGGGCTGCTGGCGCTGATCGCGAACGTCATCAGCGCCATGCTGCTCTACCGCACGCGCGGGCGCGACAGCAACATGCATTCGGTCTGGCTGTGCAGCCGCAACGACGCCATCGCCAATATCGCCATCATCGTCGCCGCCCTGTTTGTTTATCTCAGCCATTCCCTATGGCCGGATCTGATCGTGGCGCTGATTATCACTTGGCTGGAAGGCAGCTCTGCGCTAAAAATCATTGCCCATGCTAAAAAGGAACTCAAAGATGCCCACTAAACATATTCTCCTGCTGCCCGGCGACGGTATCGGCCCGGAAGTCGTCGCCCAAACCACGAAAATCATCGATTGGTTCGGCGCCAACAGCGAATTGAAATTTACCACAAGCAGCGCGCTCATCGGCGGCAGCGCCTACGATGCGGTGGGAACGCCCTTCCCCGCCGAAACGCTGGCCGCCGCCAAGAAAGCCGATGCGATTCTGCTGGGCGCGGTCGGCGGACATAAATGGGAAAGCCTCGATATTTCCAAGCGCCCGGAGCG
The DNA here is from genome assembly GCA_020054105.1 of Alphaproteobacteria bacterium. Lineage (GTDB taxonomy): Bacteria > Pseudomonadota > Alphaproteobacteria > Rickettsiales > SXRF01 > JAGVLW01. The sequence goes on from JAGVLW010000026.1 coordinate 2,475, forward strand.
CGGCTTGCTCGGGCTTCGCAAGGAATTGGAGCTGTTCGCCAATATCCGCCCCGCACTGTGTTTCGATGCGCTGGCCGACGCCTCCACCCTCAAGCGCGAGATCATCGCCGGGCTGGATATCGTGATCGTCCGGGAACTCACCGGGGGTATCTATTTCGGCACGCCGCGCGGCGTCGAGACGCTCGCCGACGGCACGCGCCGCGGTTTCAATACGGAAGTCTATACCAGCCCGGAAGTGACGCGCATCGCCAAAGTGGCGTTCGAGCTCGCCGCCAAGCGCGGCAGCCGCGTCTGCTCCGTCGACAAGGCCAACGTGCTCGAATGCACCGAAATGTGGCGCGAGGAAGTGCAAAAGCTGCACGACCGCGAATACGCGCATATCGCGCTTTCCCACATGTATGTCGATAATGCCGCCATGCAGCTCTTGCGCAATCCCAAGCAATTCGACGTGGTGGTGACCAATAACATGTTCGGCGACATTCTCTCCGACATCGCTTCGCAGCTCACCGGCTCGCTGGGCATGCTGCCCTCGGCGTCGCTGGGCAATCCGGGTACCCCCGGAGTGTATGAGCCGGTGCATGGCTCCGCGCCGGATATCGCCGGAAAAAACATCGCCAATCCGCTCGCAACCATTCTGTCATTCGCGATGATGCTGCGCTATTCCTTCGCCGCGCTGCGCGAGGCGGACAGGCTGGAAGCCGCCGTGCGCCAGGTTCTGGAGCAAGGACTACGCACCGCCGACATCATGCAGCCGGGCATGAAGCAGGTTTCCACCCATGAAATGGGCGATGCTATCGTGAAGGCTTTGCAGCAGGCGCAAGCGCTGGCCGCGTAGGTTTCTTCATCCCTTTGGCGATAAAATCCTGAATGTCGCTGCGCATTTCGCTTTTGTTCGACAGGGTTTTCGATAATTCCAGCGCCAGATTGACATGGCCGACGCCGTCATATTCCTTGTAGGTGACGTCGTTGCCAAGCTCCTGCAACACCCCATATAAATAATAGGAATTGCGCGGCGCCACCACATTATCCTGCCGACCGGTCAGCAGCAGGATGCGCGGCGCATTGCGGCGGGCATAGTGGATCGGCTGCGTTTTTATCAGGTCCGGCTCGGTCGAGAAAATCTCCTGATAGGCGCGGTCGCGCAGCGGCAGGAAATTATACGGCCCGGCCAGTCCGATCACGCCTTTAATCCACTCGCTTTTGCCGCCGGCTTTTTCCAGGTATTTCTGGTTGAGCGCGAGCATCATCGCGTTATACGCGCCGGCGGAATGCCCCATCAGGTGCAGATTGTCGCGGTTGAGCTTGTAGGTTTTCGCATGCTCATACACCCACGTCACCGCCTGCGCGCTATCTTCGATAAAGGCCGGATACTTGACTTCGGGATAGGTACGGTAATCGGGAACGGCCACCGCATAGCCCAACGACGTCAGCCCCTGCGCCACGAACAGGTAATCGGCTTTCTTGCCGCCCTGCCAGGCGCCGCCGTAGAAAAACACGATTAGCGGCGTATTGGCATCGATCTTCTCCGGCAGGTACATATCCAGCTTTTGTCGCGGCAATTCGCCGTAGGCAATATCCTTGGTCACGCTATAGCCTTCCTCGGAAACGAAGAGATTGACGGCATCAGCGCCCGAACAGGCGGAGAGAGCGCCGGAAAGGATAAAGAATAAAGGAATAAAAAATATGGGCGGACGCATAAAAATACAGGTGAAAAGTTGAGAATATCCGTTATATTACGTCCCCTTTCCTATAAGTCAGCAAAAAAGAGCATAAAATGAGCTATAAAATTGCCGTAGTCGGCGCCACCGGAAATGTCGGCCGCGAAATACTGGAAATCCTGGCGGAACGCCGTTTTCCCGCCCGTGAGGTCGTCGCCTTGGCGTCGCGCGCCTCCATCGGCAGGGAAGTCAGCTTCGGCGAGGAAGACATATTGACGGTCAAGGCGCTCGACGATTACGATTTCTCCGACGCCGACATCGCCCTGTTCTCCCCCGGCTCGGCCATATCGAAAATCTTCGCGCCGAAAGCCGCCGCCGCCGGCTGCGTGGTTATCGACAATACCTCGCTCTTTCGCATGCAGCCCGACATCGCGCTGGTCGTGCCGGAAGTGAATGCCCATGCGCTGAAGGATTTCCGCAAAACCAACATCATCGCCAACCCCAACTGCTCGACGATGCAGATGGTGGTGGCGCTGCGGCCGTTGCACGACGCAGCGAAAATCAAGCGCGTCGTCGTTTCCACCTACCAGTCGGTCAGCGGCGCCGGCAAAGCGGCAATGGACGAATTGTTCGACCAGACCAAATCGCTGTTCATGAACGCCAATAAGGAACCGGCCAAATTCACCAAGCGCATCGCGTTTAACGTCATCCCGCATATCGACGTGTTCATGGCGGACGGCTCCACCAAGGAAGAATGGAAAATGGTGGAAGAAACCAAGAAAATCCTCGACCCGAATATCGAGGTCAGCGCCACCTGCGTGCGCGTGCCGGTGTTTGTCGGCCATAGCGAATCGGTCAATATCGAGTTCGAAAACCCGCTTTCGGTCGAAGAAGCGCGTGAGATTCTTTCCGACAGCGACGGCATCATCATGTACGACGAACATAAAGACGGCGGCTATTGCACGCCGATCGAATGCGCCGGCGAAGACGGCGTGTTCGTCTCGCGCCTGCGCGCCGACACCAGCGTCAAGCACGGGCTCAATATGTGGATCGTCTCCGACAATCTGCGCAAGGGCGCCGCGCTCAACGCCGTGCAGATCGCCGAAACGTTGATCCGCGATTTCGACCTGGCCCCGAAAAAACTCAATTGATCCGATGAAACCGCTGCCCAAACAATACGACCAGCAGGCCCGCGAAAAATTCTGGCAGGAACATTGGGCAAACAGCGACGTGTATCATTACCGCGCCGACCCGCCGCGTGACCGGACTTTCGTCATCGATACCCCCCCGCCCACCGTATCGGGCGTGCTGCATATGGGGCATATTTTCAGCTACACCCAGGCCGATTTCATCGCCCGCTACCAGCGCATGAAAGGCAAGGATGTCTTCTACCCGATGGGGTTCGACGATAACGGCCTACCGACCGAGCGTCTCGTCGAGAAGATCAAAGGGGTACGGGGGGCGGGTATACCGCGTGCCGAGTTCGTTGCCCTGTGCCGCGAAGTGGTGAAAGATGCGGAGAACGAGTTTCGGACGCTGTTTAAAAGCGCGGCGCTTTCCGTGGATTGGCGGCGCGAATACCAGACGATCAGCGACGAGGTGCGCAAAATTTCGCAGGCTTCGTTCATCGATTTGCTGAAAAAAGGCGAGGCATACCGCGATTTCCGCCCGACCTATTGGGACTGGGTGGACCAGACCGCCATCGCCCAGGCGGAGATCGAGAATAAAGAAATGCCGGGCATGATGAACGAGCTGGAGTTCAATCTCGAGGACGGCACGCCGATCGTCATCATGACCACCCGCCCGGAACTGCTCGGCGCCTGCGTGGCCGTGATGTACCACCCGGAAGATCCGAAAGCGAAAAACTACGAAGGCAAACACGCCGTCACGCCGCTCTTTGGCGTAAAAGTGCCGATGATCGCCGACGAGGCCGTCGAGCGCGAAAAAGGCACCGGCCTGGTCATGTGCTGCACGTTCGGCGACGACACGGATAAGGAATGGGTAAGAAAATATCTACTGCCAATCAGGCCAATAATTAAACCTGATGGTAAAATAAATGTAATGCTAGCCCAAGCGGATGATCTTCCGGAGCAGTTTAGAGTTAGTATTCATTTTCATATATGGAATACGAAGACTGATAAGAATGCAATAAATGAAAATACATCATTAGCTTCACTGAATGGTAATAACACTATCGATATTAATAAAGCGGTTGCTTCTTACGAACAAATAATTGGCCTAAAGCCCAAACAGGCCAACGCCAAAATCATCGAATTATTGCAGGGCGCAGGCAAATTGCTGAAGCAAACGCCGATGGTGCATACGGTCAAATGCGCCGAACGCTCCGGCACGCCGATCGAGATCATTCCCACCAACCAATGGTTCGTCAAAGTCACCGATAAAAAAGAGGCGCTGCTCGCCAAGGGCGCCGAGGTGGCGTGGTATCCGGACTATATGCGCATCCGCCTCAACCAATGGATCGAAGGGCTCAAGGAAGACTGGTGCGTCTCGCGGCAGCGGTTTTTCGGCGTGCCGTTCCCGGTATGGTATTCCAAACGCGCCGGCGAGGAAGGCAAGATTCTTTTTGCCGATGCCGATCAACTGCCGGTCGACCCGCTGGTCGATACCCCCAAAGGGTATAAGCGCGAGGAAATCATCGCCGATACCGACGTGATGGATACCTGGGCGACGTCTTCCATCTCGCCGCAGATCAACGCCAAATCGCTGGCGAAGAATGCGCTGTTTCCCGCCGATTTGCGCCCGCAGGCGCACGAGATCATCCGCACCTGGGCGTTTTACACCATCGCCAAGGCCCATCTGCATGAAGATACCATACCCTGGCGGAGTATCATGATTTCCGGCTGGTGTCTGGCCGCCGATAAAACCAAAATGAGCAAATCCAAGGGTAATGTCGTGACCCCGGTCGCGCTCATCGAGGAAAAAGGCACCGACGCCGTGCGCTACTGGGCTTCGACCTCGCGGCTGGGCACCGACACGGCCTTTTCGGAAGATTTACTCAAGATCGGCCGCAAGCTGGTCAACAAGCTATGGAACGCCAGCCAGTTCGCCGCGCTGAATTTGCATCAGCTCAAAGCCGCGCCAACAACGGCAAGCAAGGATACCCAGGGGGGGATTATTTCGGCGCCGCTGGATGTATGGATCCTGTCGCGCTTACACCAATGCATTAAAAAAGCGACGCAGCAATTTGAGCAATTTGAATATTGCGATGCGCGCGTGGCCATCGAGGATTTTTTCTGGAACGATTTCTGCGACAATTATCTCGAGCTGGTCAAGACCCGCGCTTACGGCGAGCAGGCGAATGACACCGCCGGCCAGCAATCGGCGCTATGCACGCTCTATCATTGCCTGGAGGCGCTGCTGCGCCTGCTTGCGCCGTTCGTGCCGCATATATGCGAAGAGATTTACAGCCATGTTTTCGAGGATAAATTCAAGGCGCAGGGCTCCATCCATGCGCGCGGCACCTGGCCGCTGGCCGAGCATTATCCCTATGATGCAAACGCTGAGCGCGCGGGACTGGCCTGCGTCGACGTGCTCAACATCATCCGCAAGGCAAAATCGGAAGCGGGCGTTTCGATTAAATATCCGGTTGCGAAAGTGGACATTCACAGCCTGGCGGCCGCGCCGGCTCCGGCATGGAAAGATATTTTGTCGATATTGTCCGACCTGAAAGCCGCCGCCACCGCCCATGAGATTGTCGAATCGCCGAATGCCAATTTGCAATACAAAACCGATAGCGGCTGGTTTGCCGTCGGCGTGACGCTGGCAAAGATCGAGCAGCAGCAGCGCAATTCCGACCAGGCGCCGCATGAGAAGCTGGAGGGAAAAATCCTCCATGCTCCGGGCAATCCCGATTTGACGAAGCAGGTGGTCAAGCTGCAGGTGAACGACCTCAAAACATCGATCGAGCGGCAGAAATAGCATGTCCGCCGACGCGCCGGATAACATGATGGAGCGGCTGCCGCATTACCGCGTGCAATATGAGGCCGCTAAGAAAATCCACGTCTATTACATTCCGGCCCAGGACGAAACCCGCCGCGAGAAAATGTATTTCTATGCGATCGCCAGCGCCGCGCTGCATGAGGAAATGCTGCGCTGCCTCAAGCTGGGCGACATACCGCATTTCGCGGCCGTCGTGGAAAAAGGCTATGGCGAGCCGACCGCGGAGGTCAAAAGCAAGATCAAAGCCTATTATGGCTTCGACCATGAGGCGGCGGAGAATCCACCTATCTGAAACATGTCATGGTCGGGCTTGACCCGACCATCCATCAAGATAAAAAGATGGATCCTCGGGTCAAGCCCGAGGATGACAGAAAAAAAGGCACAAACAAAAACCCCCGCTTTTGGCGGGGGTTTTGCGGAGAAAATTATTCGGGCGATTATTTGCCCATGATCTTGCCTTTGCCGCCGGCAGCCAGCGACAGGTAGGCAACTACGCCACCACCGCCCACTTCGCCGAGGCCTTTGATGATATCGCCGCCGCCGGCCGGAATTTCCTTGCCGGTTTCGTCGGTCTTGGGCGACAGCACGCCGATACCGCGCAGCAGGTTCTTAGCACCGTCAAGCACCAGTATCGCACCGGCGCCGGTACCGATCACGCGGAGAAACTTTGCACCGGTGCCGCCTTTAGCACCGAAATTCGCTCCCGTCTCGGCCTTGAATTTCTGCCAGCCGGTAGCTTTTTCATAGGTCGCGGCGGACATCAAATTGCCGGCCTTTGCACCGCCAGCGGTTACAGCAGAGGCAGATTTCCCTGTCCATTCGCCGATGCCGGTTTTGGTCGAAATATCCGACTTCATGCCTTCCAGATGTGCAACTTTATCGTCGATGATGCCGGTCGCTTTATCATGCGCCCGTTCCAATACGTTCTTATGGGCATCGATATGGTCGGTCACGGCCGATTTTGCGGCACGCTGCAGGTCTTTCAATTCTTCCTGCTCCAGCTTATTAACAACGGAGCCATTTTTCGAAACACCACTTTTATTGATCTCGAATTCGTCCTTGCCGATTTTGACTTTAACGACATGGTCACCGATATCTTTAGCAGGAACGACAAGATTATTTGTTTTTTTATCGTGCTCAATGGCAGAAATAGCATCATGCAGCGTATCTTTGCGTTCTATTAGGCCGTCGATTGTGCGGTCATGCGCCTCGATCAGGCCTTCCTTATAGCGTTCCAGGTCTTTAGTAGTATCCGCAATGTGACGCTGAGCTTTTTCACCGGCTAACTTCAGCGTGCGGTCGTGGGATTCGACTTCGCGCTTTGCCGCAAGGCCATTGCCTTTGCTGGTATCCGTATATTTCGTGAGCTTTGCTTCCGCACGCTCTTTCTTCTCGACCGTGCGCTTGATGTCCTTCTCTAGATCGCCAAGTGCTCCGTCGGCTGAGATTCTTTCACCGCCACGGGAAGGACGATCAACATAACGAACCCCTTCAGGGACCCGCTCAGAATGACCAACCTGTTTACCATGATCCGCCAATCTGAAATTACCGTCAGTATGAAGGCTCAGATTCTTTTCAAGGTCCCTCTCCAGCTTATAAGAAGGCTGCTGATCGTCGATATTGGTTTTAAGGTTCTTCAAAAAGTCACTCATAACGTTCTCCGCGTTTGATTTAGTAGGTTTAACAATTCCGTTTGATTTTCTAGACCACGGATTCCATGTTTGGGGCCATTCCCCGCCAGATGTAGATTTCCTAGCCATGTAATCCTAACTCTAAATAATCAAACTTTCTCACCTACCAATATACGCAAAAAAACGTTTTTGTGTATGACAGTTTTGTGAAAGTTTTGTGTCAGCCCGTCACAATCGGGTTTTACGAGGAAATTTCGCTGAAAAGCTTGGATTCCGCGGCTCTGCGGGCGATCAGGCCAGGGAGTTTGCGGCCGTTGCCATAGACCCACCGGGAAAACTGGCCGGCGGCCTCCTCCGGTTTTTTTTCATTGATTTTACGCAATAATGTTGATTTTTCAAAGGCTTTTGTGCCTATATTGTAGATAAAGGAGACTAACGCGTCTAATTGGTTTTGCGTCAATTCTACCTTGACCAATTGGAAAATGGCCGATTCGGCGACCATAACATCTTGTTTCAGAAGCTTTTCAGCCTCTATTTTGCTGATTTCGCCTGGAAAATCGCCATTTTTAATGAGATGGCCGTAACCTATCGTCGGCTTTCCCGCCGGACAAAGATAGGGCTTGGCGGAAAAACCCTCGAATTGCCTGATGAGGGCCAGGCCCTGCTCCGAAACATTGCGCATAAAATATTAGGTTATTTCTTACTCATCCGGTCGGCCAGGCGTTCCAACTGATGCTTTATATATTGCACGTCCTGTTTCATATACTCGAGTCGCTCCTCCAGCCGGGCGAATTTCTCGCCAAGCGCCGGGCTGCCGACCATTTGCTGCTCCATGCTGCTGACGCGCGCATCGAGCTGCGTTGCCCATATTAAAATACCGGCAAGCTGCAGCAGCATCGCTACGATGACGGCGACCGGCACGCGCTTATCCAGCCGCCATGCATTGTCTATTTTCATCATGCCGCCGTATCTCCCGAAAGCACATATTCCGCGCTGGCGCCGCCGCTATTGGCATTGACCAGCAACGCGCATACGGCCCATTGGCCGGCGGTTTTGGTATGCGACTGGCGGTTGCGGCGATTCGCGCCCGAGTCCGGCGTGAACGTCACCTGCCCGGTTCCGGCCTGCAACACGCTGCAATTGAAGCTGGCGGGAATGCTATTGGGCAAGGTGAGAACGACCGCGCTGGCGCTGGTGAAGCGGATGACCTTGCCGTAATCGGCACTCGACAGCGTATAGTTCGAGCTTTGGTCGAGGATGTTTTGGTTGCCGGCGACGGTGGCTTTTATCGCCGTCCAGTTACTGCCGTCGTAAATCACCATTTGCGATTCGTCGTTCACCCATAGCATGATGCCGTGATTGGGCGTGATGAACCGCCATATCTGGTCGTAATAGGTCAGCTTGCCCGCCTGCCCCGACCAGTCGCCGGTCGGCGAGGCTGCGACGATGTATAAATCGCCGGAAGCGGGCGAGCCCGGCGGGGTGGCGAGGCCGCGGCTTTTAGCACCACTATTGAGCACGGCGTCGATGCTGGTGAATGCCTGGTTCGCCGTCACTTCTTTTTGCGATTGCGATTGCTCGATCAAGGCAACTCCGAGATGGCTGGTTGCAGTCATAGATTCTCCTTAAAAAATGAAATGGCTTTATTAAACGGAAATGCCCCGCTAAACTGGACCTCTTGCATAACTCGCTTTGGCAAAAAAGCGCGAAGCGATGGAAACTGAGAAAAAGAGTGTACACTCCAGTACATGACTTTTTCGAGGAGGCTCCATCGCAAGCAGATTTGAAGCCAAAGTAGCGTTAGGCAAGAGGTCTACTGCCGCGATTACAGCTTTGCAAAGGATGACACATGCCGACTATCGACGACGTCAAACGGCAAATCGCGGCGTACAAGAACCGCTATATTTTCTGGACCGAAAAAGAGATCCGGGCGCTGCCGGAAATTCTCGATGACGGCGAATCCGTGCTCGCCATCACTTCCGGCATCGTCGATACCAGCACGTGGCTGGCGGTATGCACGCAGCGGCGCGTGATTTTTCTCAATCGCGGCATGGTCTACGGCCTGCGCCAGGTGCAATTCCCGCTCGACCGTATCCAGTCCATCGACCACAGCTTCACGATCGTGTTCGGCTCCATCCGCGTGTGGGACGGCGCCAGCGCCTTCACGCTCAACCTGGTGCTTAAAAACTCGATCATGCCGTTCGTGCGCGTGACCGAGGAAAATATGTATGCGCTAAAAAAACAGCAACACACTGCTCCTGCCGCCCGTCAGCCGGCAACCGACGTCGCAAGCCAATTGGCCAAGCTCGCCGAGCTCAAGGAAAAAGGCCACCTGACCGAAGCGGAATTCCAGGCTGAAAAAAAGAAGCTGCTGGCGTAGCTATACGCTGGCTTGCTCCGGATATCCCCGTCCCACCGCCGCCGACATCTGATATATCTTGACCGTCACCGACGGCTGCGCGCTGCCGAAATCGGTAGTCTGCTGCGCGGCGGTGTAGCTGGTCGTCGGTGAAGTGATGCCAGTGATCGTGCGCACGACGCTTACCCCGTTCATGATTTCCACCTCATACACTTCCGACGCTTCGTTAAGCGGCACATCGACGCCGTCGCGCCAGCTACCGCCGATACGGGTGCGGCGTATCCAGTCGATAGTCAGATTGCTGCTACCATCGCGCGTGCCGGAAATATGCACGGGGCTGTAAGGCTTAAGCCCGACGGCGTTGAAACTATAGGTAACGGCCGGCGCGGCGGCGATGCTATTACCGAACGTGACCGCTTTATAATGGCGTGCCTGCCCGATAATGCTGTTGGGCAGCACTTGTTTTCCAAGATTGCCGTCGAGCAATATGAAACGCTCGCCGGCGCTGTGCGTTGCCACCGCCCATTCCGTGCCCAGCCTGCCGCGCAGTAACCCCCCAAGGGTATATTTGCCTGGCTCTATCAGCGTGGCGGTTTTGAACTGGATGATCTCATCGCCGAGCAACGCGGCATTAGCGCCGTTGAGCACCGCCGTTTCCGTCATGTTCTGCAAAGTGCCGCTTCCCACCAGCACGACCGTCACGCTGTTCTTGTCGTCGAACACATGGACTGGACCGGAAGCCAGCACGTCGCTGGCGCTGCCGAGCGCCGCCGGCGCATTGATGTCGATCAGCCGCCCGTAATTCGCGCCGCCGTCATCGGAGCGATAGATTGCCGTACCCGTCCAGTTGCCCGCCAGGCCGATCGCCGCCATGCGCAGCGCCGCCTTGTCGATATCGTCGGCGGGGAATGCCGGCATGTCGAGCAATTCCAGCCTGGTCAGCGGAATCGTATTATTCTCGGTGAGCAATTCGGTGCCGTTGCCAGGGCTGGAATAGAAATCATAAGTAGACGTATCTTCCGCGCTGGCCATCACCTTAATGATGCCGGCGTTGCCCATCTGCGTCGAGATGATCCGCATACGGTGGGCAATGCCCGAGACGGTGACGGTGATGATATCCGTAGGCTCGAGCCTCGCATATTTCATCGGCAGGTAAAATTGGTAGCTGGTGCGCCCCAGCCAGTCCGTATAGAGCGTGACGTCGGCGATATTCTTCGCCACCTGGTCGCTGATGACCAGCGGCAGGTCGAGCGTGGCCACCTCGCGGCTGGACGTCACCTCGCGCTGAGAATATTGCGACGAGCTTTGGTAATTCAGTAACCGGTTCAGATACACCACGCTCACGCGCTTGGGAATCTCGACCTCCTGCGCGCGCGTGATCTTGCATAATTCGTTCGTGCCGTCATTCTCGATGGGCACGAGATCGTTTTCCGGTATAGAAACACTGCCGATACCCCCACGGAGTATGAATTTAAAGACATTATCCGACTCGACGGAATCGAAGAAATAAGCAAGCTGCAATGTCTCCAGCGACTGCCGGATGGATTGTTGCTGGGTGATGACGAAGCCTCGACCTGCTTGGTGATCCGATTGACGTCGATATCGCCGCTTTGCAGTCCTGCCCGCAGGCAAAGGTCGGCGACAATGGCGGCCAGGCTGGAAATACCGAATTTCCCCTGCACCCAATGGCCGGTTTTCCAGACCGAGCCGTCCGTCCAGACGCTGGTCAGGTCTGGCCAGTAAGGATAAGGCCGCGCATCCCACGTCCAGATAAACATTCGCTCGATCATCGCGGAGGTTTTCCATTGGTGCTGCGTGGCGACGTGGCCGACGCGCTGTGCCAGGAAATCGATCCGGCCTTTGGAGAAATAAGGAAACGCGCTCGAAATGCTGGTCGGGTCGTAAAACACGTTGGGCTGGTTGGTGGCGTTATCGACGCTGGGAAACCCGTATTCCGTAAACCAGATTTTCTTGAGCTGCGGCGTCCAGGCGGTGGCCACGGCGTTGGGATTGACGTGGGCGTTATTCCAAAACCAGTCCAGGTTCTTCCAGGCGAATTGCGGGCTGAGGCTCACCTGAATCGTGCGCGCCGGGTCGCTGTAATAATAATCGTAGCCCTCGCCCGATGTCCAGCCGGCCTTTACCGCATTCACGTCATAGGTGGTATTGGCGAAATCGGTAAGCGGGAAATAGGCGTCGATGCCGATAAAATCGATATTCGCCGATGCCCAGAGCGGATCGAGATTATACCACCCCCCGGTATCGTGATGATATTCCGACCAATCTGCCGCATAGGTGACTTTCACGCCGCTGCCGACGATGGTTTTTACCGTTGCCGCCAGGCTGACCAATTCGTTCACCGCCGGGTAATTGCCCGGCGTATTGGTGACTTTCGTCAACCCTTTGAGCTCCGACCCGATGGAAAACGCATCCACCTTGGTCGCCAGCAAGTTGGCATAATGCGTAATGAAAGCGTTATAGCCGTTGGTTTTGGTAAAAAAGTTCGCGACGTCGGTGGCGCTGCCGGTTAAGTCTCCGCGCCAGGGCTTGCCGGTGACATCCATGAAAATGAGCGGATAAAAAAGGATTTTATAGCCCTTGCTCCTGAGCACATCGAGATAGCGGATGAGGCTGTCATCGTCTGGCGTTCCGCCATATTGCGGCGTGCCGGAAACCAGGGTGATCTGCCGTGCCGTCGCGCGGGTGAACGATGCGGATCCCCATGTATCCGGCGAGGTGATGGCGCCGGTCTGGTATTCCACTCCCGGCACGATGGTGCAGGCGCCCGCATCCATATCGTCGCCGAACCAGGCGGCGACGACCGATATCCATTCGACGTTCGGGCAAGTGGCCTTGAGCTGGTCAAGTGACAGCAGCGCATTGGCCATGCCGCTGGGATTATGCAGGTTTATCTGCTGTTGGTCGCCTTGCTGCACCCAGCCCGCGCCGGTTTGCTCGCCGGGGATCTTATACTCCACCTGGGTATCGTAGACAAACTCACCGCCGCCGGGAATCATGACCATGCCTTTGATCATATTCTCCAGAATCTCGCCGTTATAATCGGGGTAGAGGGCTTTTTTCCTGATCTCGAAAGTGAAGTTCGGTATGCGGTTGCCAAAATCGGCCAGCGGGAAATCTTCGAACACGACGTAAGCCAGGCCGCGATAGGCCGGCGTCCTGTCGGCGCCGTCGAAAGACTGGATAAGGCTGTCGGGCAGTTGCGTCTCGTCGCCTTTATAGATGCGCACCGTATATTGCGACAGATCGAGCTGCTTGGCATCCGCCCATACGCGTACCACGTCGTCGATCGGCCCTTCGCATATGCCGATGGCGATCGTCGTCGAATAGCTGTATGTCGTTGCGCTTTGCGATACTTTGCCGCCGCCCTTGCCGACGCCGCCGCCGGTGGAACTGGTAGTGGTGGTCGCCGTCTCCTTGATCGGCCGCGACCATATGATGTTGCCGCCGATGCGAACCGTGCCATAGACGATAGGGATGACTTTGCCGTAAGTGGAAGTCTGCACGCTCAAGTCCGCCAGCCGGTGTCCGTAAAGCGGCCTGAGCTTGCGGTCGGCGGAAAATATACTGTTCTCGACGGTGCCGCCAAGCGCGCCGATAAACCGGGTGGCGATGGTCGATAGGCCGGGTATGCCAAGTGCGCCGCCAAGCGACGACCCTACCGTGCTCAATAGAATGGATGCCATATATCCTCGGTGATAAGATGATTTTATTTATTGGTAGCGGTAAGCCGCGGCGATGCGCTCTTGCCAATAGCCGTCCAGCACATGCTCGACGACGCAGCGGGCAGGAGCATAAGCATGGATAATGCCGAGCCGCTGCTGGAAATCGCTGACGATGGCCAAATGCTGCGGTTGATTATCGGTAGCCAGCAATAGGATATCCCCTGCTTGTATACCCGCATGGGGTATAACGGCCAGCGCCTGCGAGAGCTTTTGCTTTAAGCGGATGGTATCGGGATAATGCGCGTAATCGGTTTCATCCAACGCCATCAACGGCAGGCCGTCCGCCCTGGTGAGCCCCAGCTCGCCGGCAACGCCGACTAGCAATCCCAGGCAGTCGACGCCGCCCTTGTGCCTGTCGGTTTTTTTAAGGCGGCCTTGGTGATGAAAACGCGTGCCCAGCCAGCTCCGTGCCGCAACCACGATGCGATCATTCTCGGATGACATAGGAAACTAAAGGAAAAAGATTAGGAGTTTAATCGGTTTCGGGCGGCTGTTGTTCCTGCCGCTCTTTTTGCGGCCGGAAATGGGTGCGCATGGTCGGGCGGGCGAACAGAGGACGCTGCCCCATGCTCTTGGCATAGGCCCAGACCAGGCCGGCCATCACGATGATCGCCATGCCGAATACCCATATGGATACGGCAATGGTGCTATTGCCGAAAATACCGATAATGGTAGCGGAAACGAACACGGCGATGGCAATCAGGAAGCCGAGAATTTGGCCGAGAATCGTCGAGAAGCTATGGATTTTGATGGCTTGTTTTTCCCATTCATGGCGATGTTTCTGCTCGATCTCGAACATCGTCAGGATCATTTTTGCGGAGCCTTCGACGACGTAATTATAGCTTTCCAGCACTTCCGGGTGCGGCAGAATTTCCACCGTGCGGTTTTGCATGCGCTCGCGCCCACCCTGCGGCGGCCTGTAGCCACCGGTGCGCAGCGGCTTCTGCTGCTCAAAATTCGGTTGGTCGGCCACGGTTTCGTTATTGCTCATTGGCTGCTTCCGAGTGAAGTTTTCCCATGACGCTTTTTATATCGTTGCCGATATTAACCCAATCGGCATGCAGCCCTTCCGCGGAGGTGCGATAAGGATAACGGTAAAGCATCGGCGAACCGGTTATTTTTAATACTGTAATCAATCCGCCTACAAAATCTCCAACGATGGCCATATGACAACCCGGGTAATTCTATTCCATATACTAGATTCAATGGGTTAATAATCCATAAACATCACAGAAATTAATCACCATATGCTGCGTGTGCCCGCCGTTTCCAATATGCGGTCAAAGCCAGGCACGCTCGGCTCTCCACGGAAATTAGCGATATTACTATAACGGGAAAAGCAGGTTGCCGTGGTTTTGTCGCACCCCTTGCTCAAGCTATAGGTATCGCCCAGAGCAATCGGATAAGGCATGGGCAATACCAATATGATTCGCGAGTCGCCGGCCTTGTAATTATATTCTTTCACCTCCATCGACAGCCCATTATTAGCGCCGTTGGTAAAGGTAATTTTTCCAAAATTAAAGATGCCGGTCGCTTCGCTGCGGGCGGAATCCTTGAACTCCTGATTAGAGATGGCGGTCGTGACGCTGCCGGTCACCGTATGCGCCGCAAGATTCACCGTGCAGCGGCTATCACCGAGCGTCGCGCGGCATGACGGGGAATACAGCTCGCCTATCGTCTGCGATAATCGCTGGGTCAGCCCCCTCACCTCAGCAACGAATTGATGCTTATATAGCGAGATTTCGCCGAGCCAACCGCGCCGTAATTTGAGGGAATTCTGGCTCAGGTCATTATAATTCACCTGAAAGATTTCAATCGCCGCGAAATCGTATTTCCCGGCAAGAATGTCGCTTTCGGTGATGCTGCCGTCCGTCAACATGCCCTCGACATCCAAGTTATCGACCGATAATGTCGCGCTGTTGGCGATGGCGCTGGGCGTAAAGCCCGTGGCTGCCTTATACATGACGGACTCGAATGTAATATCCTGGTCGTGGTCGGTAAACCCCAGGATTGCGCCATCGCGCCGGGTCAATTTCCAGCAGCTGGCGAGCATGGTGACTTCGCCGGCGATATGCGCTTCCAGCGCGGGAGTGATCTGCTTCATAGGTTACACCCGGATTTCCACGAGAGGAATGTCATACAGGCTGCTGCTGCCGTAGTTATCGAGCGTCACCGACAGCCGGTCCGTGTCGAACCGCACTGGAATATCGAACTCGAAATCGGCGGTGATAGCCGCACCATTTGCCGGTGCGGCGGCAAATGTAATGGCGCCGTTGGTCGTATTGACCGAATAGCTTGCGCCGCTCTGTAATACCCCCGCCAGGTATATGACCACCGTGGATTGCACAGGCTTGGTAATGGTCCGGGTTTCCGTCACGGCGCCGCTGCTATAGGTTTTCTTGAGCTGAAAAATGGTCGCGCTGCCGTTGCCGGTGCCGATCGCTTGTGCCAGCACCTTATAATCCGTCCAATCCTTGAAGCGAAACCCATCCGCCCGGCCCTTGCGTGCGCGGAAGAATGCGATCAATACGTCAAGCTGCGTCTGGGTTTTTACGCCATGCGCAACATTGTAGCGTGCCCGCGCCTGCGACCAATTGCTGTTGCGCTGCTCGTTGCCGCTTTGCGTGATGACGATATCGGTGGAATAGACCGGGCCACCGCTGGAACCATAGGCAATATCGATGGGAAAGCGCACTTCAATGAACGCCATAAAGGACTCCAAAACTATGTGGGTTTAAAAGAATAGTAAAACCTAGAGCGTTTTCGCTTTAATTGTGCGCTAGGCAGCCGAGGCGAGGTGCGCGCAGCGTACACTTAAGTACGTGAGCACGCCGAGTCCGATGGATAACGACGCGCACGGTTAAATGGGAAATGCTATAGCTAGCGGTTCAGAGCGTTGCCCTGCTGCATATAAGGCGTAGACGGCGACACGACGGGAGTCGCATTATATTGCGCCTCTGCCTGGTTCGTGCGCACTTTCACGAATGCGGAAGGAAACGAGCGCAGCAGGTCTTTTGCGTCCATCTGCCGGTAATTGATCAGTTCGGCATATTGCTCGACGGCGGTGCTTTGAATGTTGCGCATGTCGAGCGGCATTTTCGTATCCATCCGGATATAGCGGGCCACTTGCGGGTTTCTCAGCACGGCTTCGATTTCGTCCATTTTGCCCTGCGCAACCGCTTCATGCCAATAGCGCGTTCCCGTTTTGGCGTAGAGCATATCATCCACCACTTTCCCGACGCGCCCGCTTAATTTTGCGGCCAGTGCGGCGCCAATGACAACCGTCGGCACCATTTCGCCGCGCATCTGCACATCGCGAATCTGCGCGACAAGCTTGACCGCATCCTGATCCTGCCCGGCGATTTTGCGGTAAACCTTGCTGCCGGCATAGCCGCCGGCTATACCGCCGACGCCCGCAACTACCAGCCCTGCGGCCCAGCCGACCGGGCCGGTAAGGCCGGCGATTATCGGAGCGGCGATAGCGGTGGTGGCCGCCATTCCGGCAAGCCCGCTTGTGGCGGAAACCGTCGCTTCTTTCCAGCGGCCGCGCAGCTCGTTCATCTTGGTTTTAACAGCAGGCAGGTAGCCTATCGACTGCAAATCCCGACAGCCTAATGTGCTGGCCAATTCATGTTCTTCTGTTC
>JAGVLW010000113.1 GCA_020054105.1 Alphaproteobacteria bacterium
AATCGGCGCAATGCTGGAAGAAAAATACGATGAGCCTAAAAACATCGAAAACATCAAATCCAGCGGCGCCCTCAACGCCTATCTGCGCGGCGATTCCCATCGCCAATGGGGCGGAATCGCTAGAACTTAGACATGCACCGCGCGGCCGAGCACGGCCAGCGCCGCTTCTTTTACTGCTTCGTTGAGCGTCGGATGCGCATGACAGGTGCGCGCCAGATCTTCCGACGAGCCGCCATATTCCATGACCAGGCAGGCTTCGTGGATCAGCGTTCCGGCATCGGGGCCGATGATATGACAGCCCAGCACGCGGTCGGTCTTGGCGTCGGCCAGTATCTTTACGAACCCGTCCGTCTCGCCCACCGACTTGCCGCGGCTATTGGCGACAAACGGAAATTTGCCGGCTTTGTAATTGACGCCGGCGGTTTTTAATTCTTCCTCATTCTTGCCGACGCTGGCCACTTCCGGCCAGGTATAGATCACGCTGGGCACCAGATTGTAATCGATATGCGGCTTTTGGCCCAGCATGGTTTCCACCGCAACGACGCCATCTTCTTCCGCCTTGTGCGCGAGCATCGGGCCGGGGATGACGTCGCCGATGGCATAGATGCCCTTCACATTGGTTTCGAACTGGTGATTGACCGGAATGCGCCCGCGCTCGTCGAGCTTGACGCCGACCTTATCGAGACCAAGCCCTTCCGTATAGGGCCGTCGCCCGATGGATACCAGCACCACATCGGCTTCCAGCTTTTCGGCTGCGCCGCCTTTGGCAGGCTCCATGGTAAGCGCGACGCCTTTGCCCTTGGCATCGGCGCCAGTCACTTTCATGCCGAGCTTGAATGCCACGCCCTGCTTTTCGAGCAGGCGCTGGAATTGCTTGGAGACTTCCGCGTCCATCGGCCCGCCGATTTTATCGAGGAATTCGACGACGGTCACTTTCGCGCCCAGGCGCTTCCACACCGAGCCTAATTCCAGCCCGATGACGCCGCCGCCCACCACCACCAGATGGCCGGGCACCGGGTCGAGATTCAGCGCGCCGGTCGAGGAAACGATTTTTTTCTCGTCGATCTCCACGCCGGGAAGACGCATGACGTCCGAGCCGGTGGCGATCAAGATGCGCTTGGTTTTGAGTACGTCCTTGCCGTTTACCATCACCTCGGTCGCCGACTTGATCGCGCCCTTGCCCTGCACATAGGTGACTTTGTTTTTCTTGAACAGGAATTCGATACCCTTGGTAAGGTCGGAGACGATTTTATCTTTGCCCGCGAGCATGGTTTTAAGGTCGAGCGACACGCTGGCCTTGATGCCGATGGCAGCAAAATGATCGCGCGCTTCCTCGAATTTATGCGAGGAGGAAAGCAGCGCCTTGGAAGGAATGCAGCCGACATTAAGGCAGGTGCCGCCGAGCGCGCCGCGCATTTCCACGCAGGCCACGTTCATGCCGAGCTGCGCCGCGCGAATCGCCGCCACATACCCGCCCGGCCCGCCGCCGATAACGATTAAGTCATAGTCAGCCATATTTTAAAGCCCCAGCAGCAAGCGGCGCGGATCTTCCATCGCCTCTTTCACGCGCACGAGGAACGTCACCGATTCCTTGCCGTCGATGATGCGGTGGTCGTAGCTAAGCGCGACATACATCATCGGGCGGATGACGACCTGGCCTTTGACGGCGATGGGGCGCTCCTCGATTTTATGCAGGCCCAAAATGCCCGATTGCGGCGGATTGACGATGGGAGTCGCCATCAGGCTGCCATAGACGCCACCGTTGGTGATGGTGAACGTGCCGCCGGTTAAGTCGCTCATGGCGAGCGACCCCTCGCGGGCCTTGGTTGCCAGGCGGCCGATTTCCTTTTCAATGCCGGCAAGCGACAACCGGTCGGCGTCGCGCACGACAGGCACGACCAGGCCCTGCTCGGTACCCACGGCCATGCCGATATCGTAGTAATTCTTGTAGATGATTTCGTCGCCGTCGATCTGCGCGTTGACCGCCGGGAGCTCCTTGAGCGCATTGATCGCCGCCTTGACGAAAAGCGACATGAAGCCGAGCTTAACGCCGTGTTTTTTCTCAAACACGTCTTTATATTCGGCCCGCAACGCCATGACGTTGGTCATGTCGATCTCGTTGAAAGTGGTCAAAATCGCCGCCGTGTTCTGCGATTCTTTCAAGCGCCGCGCGATGGTCTGGCGCAGCTTGCTCATTTTAACTCGCTCCTCACGGAGCGAGTTCGTGATTCGTGGCTCGTGATTCGTGGCTCGTGAAGGCTGGCTGGCCGCTTCCATCACATCACCCTTGGTCACGCGGCCATCCTTGCCGCTACCGGATTCGGGACGGATGCCGGTTTCTTCCATCATTTTGCGCGCCGCCGGGCCGGGCTGCGCAGTAGCAGGTGCCGGGTGTCGGGTGTCGGGTGTCGGGGAAGATTCTTTTTCTGGTTCCTGTTTCCTGCTTCCTGTTTCCTGCTTGGCGCTGGCCGCTCCCTTCGCGCCAACCTCAATCAACCCAAGCAGCGCGCCGACCTCGACGGTCTTGCCTTCGCCGACCTTGATGTCCTTGAGCATGCCGGAAGCCGGGCTGTTGACTTCGAGCGTCACCTTGTCGGTTTCCAGCTCGAGCAGCGGTTCGTCTTGCGCCACCGCGTCGCCGACTTTTTTGAACCATTTGGCCACGGTCGCTTCCGAAACCGATTCACCCAGGGTTGGAACGACAATTTCTCCGGCCATACAAGCTCCGCATCAAAAAGGAAAATGATGCCTATGGTATGACGCGGGCAAAGCGCAAAATCAAGTTTTTTACGCCGGCGTATTGGTTACAGAAAATTCACTTCAGGCAAGAAAGGTCGGGGCCGTGGCTTTGCGCGCGCCGGCGGATGATTGTGGCCTGCGCCAGTTGCGCCGGGCCGGGATTGATCGGGCTCAGCAGCTTCGGGTTGGGAAGGGCGGAGGCCAGCAGCGCCGCCTGGTAAATGGACAAGGTCGCGGCGCTGGTGCCGAAATAATGCTGCGACGCCGCCTCGATACCGTAAATGCCGTCGCCCCACTGCGCGACATTGAGATAGATTTCGAGAATCCGCCGCTTGGGCAAAATAATCTCCATCCACACGGTCAGCGGCGCCTCGAGCGCCTTGCGCAGCCACGAGCGGCCGTTCCATAAGAACAGATTCTTGGCGGTTTGCTGGCTGATGGTCGAAGCGCCGCGCAATTTTCCGCCTTCGGCCGCCTGATCGATCGATTTTTCCAGCTGCGCGAAATCGAAGCCGAAATGGCTGCAAAACGCGCCGTCCTCCGCCGCGATCACCGACGCCGCCAAGCTCGGCGCGATTTTTTCCAGCGGCGCCCAGTCGCGCCGGGGCAGCGTGAACGCCGCAAGATCGGCCAGCATCAAGGTCGATGGCGGCGGCACGAAAAGATAGATGACCGTCAGCGCATAAGGCGCAAGCAGGAGAAAAGCGAGAAGCTTAAGCAGACGTTTTTTGAGGGGAGGGCGGGACATGGGAGAGGTTGTAGCAAACTCGTCTATCATTGTCATTCCCGCGAAGGCGGAAATCTAACAATTGTCATGCTGAACTTGTTTCAGCATCCACCTAACAACATAAAGACCGAATTTGTGGAGCCGTGGATCCCGAAACAAGTTCGGGATGACAGAATTACTAGGCTACACCGCCTTTTTAATCTTCGCGGCCTTTTCGGGCGATAGCGCCTGTTCCACCAACTCTTTTTGCTCTTTCTCGAAGATTTTATGATAGCCGACGGCGGGCGAGGCGGCTTCCGGGCGGCCGACATAGCGCAGGCGGTCTGAACGGCCGATGGCTTCCATCGCCTCTTCGATCTTGGGCTGCATGAACGTCCAGGCGCCGTTATTTTTCGGCTCTTCCTGGCACCAGACGAGCTCGGCGTTTTTATAGCGCGACAGCTCGGCTTTGAGTTCGCGCGCCGGGAAGGGGTAATATTGCTCGGTGCGGATGATGGCGATGTCGTTGATCTTGCCCGCTTCGCGCGCCTCGAACAAATCGTAATAGACCTTGCCCGAGGTGATGACGACGCGGCGGATCTTGTCGTCTTTGGCCAGCGTGGAAATTTCGGGAATGACGCGCTTGAAATGCGTGCCCTTGGCGAATTCTTCCAGCTTGCTGGTGGCGAGCTTATGGCGCAGCAGCGATTTGGGCGTCATGATAACCAGCGGCTTGCGGAAATTGCGCTTGAGCTGGCGGCGCAGAATGTGGAAATAATTCGCCGGCGTCGTGCAGTTGGCGACTTGCATATTGTCTTCGGCGCAAAGCTGCAAATAGCGCTCCGGCCGCGCCGAGGAATGCTCCGGCCCCTGGCCTTCCTGCCCGTGCGGCAGCAACATGACCAGCCCCGACATACGCAGCCATTTGATCTCGCCCGAGGCGATGAACTGGTCGATAATCACCTGCGCGCCGTTGGCGAAATCGCCGAACTGCGCTTCCCACAGCGTGAGATAATTCGGCTGGCCGAGCGAATAGCCATATTCAAACCCCAAGATGGCGAATTCCGACAAGGAGCTGTCGATCACCTCATAGTGTTTCTGCTCGCCACCGAGATTGTTGAGCGGCAGGAAACGCTCCTCGCTCTCCTGGTCGACCAGCACCGAATGGCGCTGCGAGAACGTCCCGCGGCCGCAATCCTGCCCGGAGAGCCGCACGCCGTGGCCTTCGCGAAGCAGCGTGCCGAACGCTAAGGCCTCGCCGGTCGCCCAGTCGATGCCAGCGCCCTCTTCGATCATTTTGCGTTTGGCCTCGAACTGGCGGATGATTTTGGAATTGGCCTTGATCGGCGGGTTTTGCGCCAACGCCAGCCCGACTTCCTTGAGCCGCGCAAGATCGACGCCAGTATCGCCGTCGGGATGCTCGCCTTTGGGTTTTTCCAGGCCGCTCCACTGGCCTTCCAGCCAGTCGGCCTTGTTGGGCTTGTAGCTTTTCGCCGCCTCATATTGCTTTTCGAAAAAGGCCTTGAACTCGGCGAATTTCGATTCGACCTCGGCCTGCGTCAGCGTGCCGTCGGCCACCAACTTGTCGGAATAGATTTTCGCCGGCAGCGGTTTTTTGCCGATTTCCTTATACATGATCGGCTGGGTGAACATCGGCTCGTCGGACTCGTTATGGCCGTATTTGCGGTAGCAGAAAATATCGACCACCGTGTCGCGCTTGAATTCCTGGCGGAATTCGGCGGCGAGCTTGCAGACATAGACCACTGCTTCCGGGTCGTCGCCGTTGACGTGGAAAATCGGCGCCTGCACGGCCTTAGCCACGTCGGTCGGGTAGGGCGTGAAGCGCGAATATTTCGGGCTGGTGGTAAAGCCGATCTGGTTGTTGACGACGATATGCACGGTGCCGCCGGTGCGGTAACCGCGCAACTCCGACAGCGCCAGCACTTCCGGCACCAAGCCTTGCCCGGCAAACGCCGCGTCGCCATGCAGCATGATGCCCATCACCGAATTTTTCTCCTCGACGTCGCCGAAAATATCGAGCTTGGCGCGCACTTTGCCGACCACCACCGGGTCGACCGCTTCCAGATGCGACGGGTTGGCAAGCAAGGACAGGTGCATTTTACCGTACGGCGTGTCGCGGTCGCAGGAGACGCCGAGATGGTATTTCACGTCACCCGAACTCGTCACCCATTCCGGGAAATCGAGATTGCCGTGGAAAATCGACAGCAGCTCGGCATAGGGCTTGCCCATGACGGTGGTCAGCACGTTCATGCGCCCGCGATGCGGCATGCCGATGACGATTTCCTTGACGCCCACGCGCGAGGCCGTGTGGATGATCGCTTCCAAGCCGGGCATCATCGCATCGCCGCCTTGCGCCGAGAAACGCTTGGTGCTGGTATATTTGAGCTGCAGGAACTGCTCGAACGACTCGACTTCCACCAGCGTATTCCACGCCGCTTTTTATCTTCCGCCGACAGGCCGTAATTGCCGCGGTCGCTTTCGATGCGCTTTTGGATCCAGGCTTTCTGGTCGGGATGCATGATATGCATGAATTCGACGCCGACATTGCCGCAGTAAGTCTGGCGCAAGATGGCAACGATCTCGCGCAGCTTGGCTTTCCTGATGCCCAGCGAACCGTCGAGGAAAATCTCCTTATCCATGTCGGCTTCGGAAAAGCCGTAGCTCGTCGGGTCGAGTTCCGAATGGTAACCGTTCACCTCGATGCCCAGCGGGTCGAGATTGGCGATCAGGTGCCCGCGCACGCGATACGCCCGCACCATCATGATCGCACGGATGGAGTCGTGGGCGAATTTTTCGACTTCGTCGGAGTGTGGAGTGTGGAGTGTGGAGTGTGGGCCTGTTTTGCCCTCCCCCCTTGAGGGGGAGGGTTGGGTGGGGGGTTCTTCCACCGCGCCAATGACCTTGGATTTTACTCTAGCCCAAGAAGCACCGCGCGTTGCCGCCGCCGCGCCGTTGGTGGCATCGCGGAAAAAATCCCGCCAGCTCGCATCCACCGATTGCGGATTTTGCAAATAGCGCTCGTATAATTCTTCGATATAAACGGAATTGCCGGAGAAAAAAGAGGAGGTGGCGTCGATGGGATGGGGCATGGTTATAATGAAATGAAGAATTGAGGAAATGAAGAATTGAGGAACAAAATCATTTTATTTTTTCTCGAAGCCTTACGAACATTCCATAAATAATAGCATATTCGGCCCGGCGAATGAAGTTTTCTGTTTTCTTCATTTCTTCAATTCCTCAATTCGCCTTAGCTACGCTGCCGTTTTCTTCAACAGTTCCGCCAGGGTTCTGCCCAGCGCCGCCGGTGATTCGGAGACGATGACACCGGCCGAGCGCATCGCTTCGAGCTTGTCTTCGGCGCCGCCCTTGCCGCCGGAGACGATAGCACCGGCATGGCCCATGCGCCGTCCCGGAGGGGCGGTGCGGCCGGCGATGAAGCCGACGACGGGTTTTTTGATTTTCGATTGCTTGAGGAAATCCGCCGCCTGTTCTTCGGCGTCGCCGCCGATTTCGCCGATCATGACGATGGCCTGGGTTTCCGGGTCGGCGAGGAACAGCTCGAGGCAGTCGATGAAATTGGTGCCGTTGACCGGATCGCCGCCGATGCCCACGCAGGTCGATTGCCCGAATCCTTCGGCGGAGGTCTGCGCCACCGCTTCATACGTCAAAGTGCCCGAACGCGAGACGATGCCGATCTTGCCTTTTTTATGGATATGGCCGGGCATGATGCCGATCTTGCATTCGCCGGGGGTGATGACGCCGGGGCAGTTCGGCCCGACCAGGCGCGTATTGCTTCCCGACAGGGCGCGCTTGACCTTCACCATGTCGAGCACCGGAATGCCCTCGGTGATGCATACGACCAATTCCATGCGCGCGTCGATGGCTTCCAAAATGGCGTCGGCTGCGAATTTCGGCGGCACATAAATCACCGAAGCATTGGCGCCGGTTTTGGCCTTGGCTTCCTCGACCGTGTCGAAAACCGGCAGGTCGATATGCGACGTGCCGCCCTTGCCGGGCGTAACGCCGCCGACCATTTTGGTGCCGTAGGCAACCGCCTGCTCGGAGTGATAAGTGCCCTCACGCCCGGTAATGCCCTGGCAGATGACTTTGGTGTTTTTGTTGATGAGGATGCTCATGATTATACCTTGGAAATGAGGAAATGAGGAATTGAAGAATTGAGGAATAGGTTCATTTTAATTTCTCTCTCAAATTTACCAACATTCCATAAATGGCGGCATAGGTTTTCAGCCAATTATTCAGTTGATCGGTTGTAATATAACCAAGGTCGAAAGCGTAAGACACCCAGGTTTCCATTTCACTGCAAGAGCCCATCGCCATGGAAATAAAGCGAGAAAATTCAGGTTTGGAATGTGTTTGCTTAGCAAATCCCTCTGCCAGATTAGCGCAAATTCCTTTGCTGGAACGGCGCATTTGATCGGCCAAAGCATATTGCTCCATTTTTGGAAATGTAAGCGTCGTTTTATGAATCTCGAGAGAAATAGCATAGGCGCGTTTATACACCTCTAAATCCTTCGCGCGCTTAATAAAGTTTTCTACCTTCGTCATTTCTTCATTTCCTCAATTCTTCATTTCCTCTTGCTTACGCCGCCTTTCTCTTTACCGCTGAAACAATTTTCTCCGCCGCGTCGCCGAGATTGTCGGCGGGGACGATGGCCAGGCCCGAGGAGGCGAGCATTTTCTTGCCGAGCTCGACATTGGTGCCTTCCAAGCGCACGACCAGCGGCACATGCAGATTCACCTCGCGGGCAGCGGTGATGATGCCCTCGGCGATGATGTCGCAGCGCATGATGCCGCCGAAAATATTGACCAGGATGCCTTCGACGTTCGGGTCGGAGAGAATCAGCTTGAACGCCTCGCCGACTTTTTCCTTGTTGGCGCCGCCGCCGACATCGAGGAAGTTGGCGGGCGTGCCGCCATAGAGCTTGATGATGTCCATCGTCGCCATGGCAAGCCCGGCGCCGTTGACCATGCAGCCGATATCGCCGTCCATCTTGACGTAGCTAAGGCCGAATTTCGCGGCTTTCTGCTCGAGCGGGTCTTCCTCGTCGGGATCGCGCAGATCGTGAATGTCGGGATGGCGGAACAAGGCGTTCTCGTCGAAATTGAATTTGGCGTCGAGCGCGATCATCTCGCCGGCTTCGGTAATGACCAACGGATTGATCTCGAGCTGCGAGGCGTCGGTATCCATGAAGGCTTCGTAGATGGCGTTCATGAAATGCTCGAACTTTCCGTGCAGCTCCTTTGGCAATTCCAATCCGAACGCCAGCTTGCGCGCATGGAACGGGAACATGCCCGCCGCCGGGTCGATGGTGAGCTTGAGGATTTTCTCCGGGTGTTTTTCGGCGACTTCCTCGATCTCGACGCCGCCTTCGCTAGAGGCGACGAACGTCACGCGCGAGCTGGCGCGGTCGACGACCATGCTCATATAGAGCTCTTTTTTGATGCTGGTGCCTTCTTCGATATAGACGCGCTTGACCAGCTTGCCTTCCGGGCCGGTCTGGTGGGTAATCAGCGTCATGCCGATCATGGTCTTGGCGAGCGCCTCCACCTCGTCGAGCGACTTGGCGAGCTTGACGCCGCCGCCCTTGCCGCGGCCGCCCGCATGAATCTGCGCCTTGACCACCCACAGCTTGCCGCCTAAGCCCTGCGCGGCGTGCACCGCCTCGTTGGGCGTATAGGCGACGCGCCCGCGCGGCACCGGCACCTTATATTTCGCGAGAATCTGCTTGGCTTGGTACTCGTGGATGTTCATAACTACCTCGTGATTCGTGACTCGTGATTCGTGACTCGGACCTGGCTTGTACTAGTCACAAGCCACGAGCCACAAGTCACGCATTTGTTATGCCGCCTTCGCCCCGTCCAGTTTAATCCCGTCGCACAGTCCCTTGACTGCCGCGACCGATTTGTCGAACATGGCTTTTTGTTCGCTGCTTAGCGAAATTTCAACGATTTTCTCGACGCCGCCGGCGCCGATCACGCAGGGCACGCCGACATAGAGATCCTTCACACCGTACTGGCCGGTCAGCTGCGCAGCGCAAGGCAGGATGCGTTTTTTATCGTAAAGATAGGCCTCGGCCATGCGGATGGCGCTCGCCGCCGGCGCATAGAAGGCCGAGCCGGTTTTGAGCAAGGCGACCACTTCGGCGCCGCCGTCGCGCGTGCGCTGGACGATCTTGTCGAGCGCGTCCTGCTTGATCCAACCCATCTTCACGAATTCCGGCAAGGGAATGCCCGACACGGTGGTGTAGTTGACGACCGGCACCATGGTGTCGCCATGCCCCCCAAGCACGAAGGCGTTGATGTCGGAGATCGAGACTTTGAGCTCCTCGGCCAGGAAAAAGGCGAAGCGCGAGCTATCGAGCACGCCCGCCATGCCGACGACCTTATTGGCGGGCAGGCCGGAGAGTTTCTGCATCACCCACACCATCGCGTCGAGCGGGTTGGTGATGACGATGACGAAGGCTTTCGGGCAGTATTTCTTGATGTTTTCGGCGACGGTTTTGATGATGCCGGTATTGATGGCGACCAGATCGTCGCGGCTCATGCCGGGCTTGCGCGGGATGCCGGCGGTGACGATCACCACGTCGGCGCCTTCGATGTCCTTATAGTCGTTCGTGCCTTTGAGATGCACGTCATGGCCGTCGACCGCCGAGCTTTGCGAGATGTCGAGCGACTTGCCCTGCGGCAGGCCTTCGGCGATGTCGAACAGCACGACGTCGCCGAGATTTTTAAGCTCGATGAGATGGGCGAGCGTGCCGCCGATCATGCCGGCGCCAACCAGTGCGATTTTTTTACGAGCGGTCATGGGATTCTCCTTTTATGCTTCCTCGGGAATGACGGATTAAATGGGAATATAACTACTACTCTCAAAGCTTTAAAGAGGGGTTAATATGTCAATATTTATCTATGAAATAGACGATTTATTTAGCCTTGCCGAACAAAACCTTGGGCTTTTTGCGGGCACGGCCGAGCGCCATGAACCAGCCGAAAATGATGATGCCGATAGCGCTGGCCATGAGTAAATTACCGGTGAACATGACGATCAGTATGGAAAAAATCAGGCCGAGCAGCCCGCCGGCGATGCCGGTATAGACCGCGCGGATTTTGCCGCATTGGCTGGCATATAAGGTAAAGCCCCACAGCACGATGGCGGCGATGAGGAACAAGGCAACGGCAACCGGCGCGGTTTGGACGTTCATGCCCCGTTTTTAGCACCGTCCGATTTCAATACAAGGGGAAGATTGCTTCATCTGGGGAAGACTAGGCTAGCTTAGTCGATGTCCTCTAATGCGGTTCCTAACTCGTTTAATGGGCGGCTCTACGACGGCATATGCCAGGCCGGAAAACAATAAGGATAGGCTTATGCCTGCTAAAAATGTCATATATCCTTTTGGATAGACCGCTTCCAATCCCATGCCTATGACAAAGTGATTCAAATATAGAGGATAGGAAATATCGCCCAGTCTGGTATCCCATTTTTTTATTATTTCATTTTTAGGCTCGATGCGCGCGAGAACACAAAAAACAACTAATGTGCCGATAAAAATAAAAGTGGAGATTGTATCCCCGACATCAGAAAAGAAATGAAAAACCACAACCCATGCTGTGACAAAAGCGGCAACATTCTTGCGATGATAAATCAGTATTCCCAATAAAAAATATGGCGCAAAACCCACGATTCTAAAAATCGGCGGCAAATCAACCGCCAGATAAAGCACATAGGCGAGCAAAATGGCTCCCATGACGAATGCTTTTCTTCGCATCGCCAAAAGCATGATCAGATAAAATTCTATCTCCAGCACCAATGTCCAAAGCGTCCTTACGTATATTGTGTATGACGTGTTGGCATAAACATTCCGCGGATCGATAAGGGCGATCACGTTGAAGAAAAACGTTCTTGGATGCCCCATTCTTGAAAGTTCCGGCGCACCCGGCTGCAATGTCATACCGTGCTTGTGTAATGTCACGAGAGCAAACTGGATTATGATAGAAGCGGCCAATGCAAATATATAAGGCGGATATAACCTAAGAAAGCGGTTTTTTAAAAACTCGCGCGGGCGATTCTGATAAAAAACATCCAGTGCTTCGGCAATGACAAACCCGGACAAGATGAAAAAAACCGAAACTCCTATCGTCCCGAATGCGATGGAGACTTCACGTCCTAAAAGCGCAGGAATAAAATGCGCCAACAGAACGAAAAAGGCCAATAACGCCCTAAGCGTCCCAAAGAATCGGTAAGTTGGCCGGTATTTGATAGAGTATTTCCCCGCTTACAACAAAACACCATCTCGCGATGGTGCCGGGGAGTTCAAAAAACCTATCGTTGGAAAGGTTCGCATGTGCCTTTAGCTTGCGCCTGGACATACGCACATGCCTCCCCGACCAAGAGTCGAGGAGTACAAATGACGGTCGTACTAGCCGCCAACGATAAGAGGTTTTGAAGCCCCGGTGCCAGGAAATTCCCAGCACTGTGAGGGAGTTAGACAGAAAACTTAGAAAAGGTCAAGGGGAAAGGATCGCTATCGAATGAATCTATTGCGATAGAAGAACATCAGTCTATCTCTCGACAGACCTCGTAATTAAGAAAGGGATCTACGCCTTGTTCATCTTGTCGAAAAATTCAGCGTTGTTCTTGGTTTCGCCGAGCTTTTCGAGCAGGAACTCGATGCCGTCCATCGGGCCCATCGGCCCTAAGATTTTGCGCATGACCCACATTTTGGTGAGCGTCGCTTTTTCGACCAGCAGGTCTTCCTTGCGCGTGCCCGACTTGGTGATGTCGATGGCGGGGAAGGTGCGCTTGTCGGCGATTTTGCGATCGAGGATGATTTCCGAGTTGCCGGTGCCTTTGAATTCCTCGAAGATCACTTCGTCCATGCGCGAGCCGGTTTCGATCAGGGCGGTGACAATGATGGTTAAACTGCCGCCATGCTCGATATTGCGCGCGGCGCCAAAGAAGCGTTTCGGGCGCTGCAGCGCGTTGGCGTCGACGCCGCCGGTGAGCACTTTGCCCGAGGACGGGATGACGGTGTTGTAAGCACGCGCCAGGCGGGTGATCGAGTCGAGCAGGATGACGACGTCTTTTTTATGCTCGACCAGCTTCTTGGCTTTCTCGATGACCATCTCGGCGAGCTGCACGTGGCGCGTCGCCGGCTCGTCGAACGTCGAAGAGACGACTTCGCCCTTGACCGTGCGCTGCATGTCGGTGACTTCCTCGGGCCGCTCGTCGATGAGCAGCACGATGAGGAATGCATCGGGGTGGTTGGCGGTGATGGAATGGGCGATGTTCTGCAAAAACACGGTTTTACCCGTACGCGGCTGGGCGGTAATCAGCGCACGCTGGCCGAAGCCGAGCGGGGCGATGATGTCGGCCACGCGCATGGACAGGTCTTTTTTGTCCGGGCGGTCTTCGATCTCGAGCTTGATGCGGCGCTCGGGATAAAGCGGCGTCAGGTTATCAAAATTGATACGATGGCGCACCGATTCCGGATCGTCGTAATTGATGGTGTTTACTTTCACCAGCGCGAAATAACGCTCGCCGTCTTTGGGGGCGCGGATCTCACCGGCTACCGTATCGCCGGTGCGCAGGCTGAAGCGGCGGATCTGGCTGGGGGAAACGTAAATATCGTCCGGCCCGGCAAGGTAGTTGGCCAGCGGCGAGCGCAAAAACCCGAATCCGTCCTGCAGCACCTCGATCACGCCTTCGCCGTTGATGATTTCGCCTTTTTCGGCCTGTTTTTTGAGAATGCCGAAAATCATTTCTTGTTTCAGCATATTGGAGGCGTTTTCAACGCCGGCCGCTTCGGCGAGCTTGAGCAACTCGTCAGCGTTTTTCAGCTTAAGTTCTTGTAATTTCATGTTATTATATGTGATGGTTGATTGGAGGATTAAAGAGGGGAGGGAGATGGGAATTGGGGGAAAGTTCCGGGCGCCAAGGAGGAGGGCGGGCGCCATCTGTCAGCGCAGAATAAGCGAAACCGCAGGCGCAGTCAAGGATTTTCTATATCGGCTTGAGCACAACCAGCAAGACGATGCCGATCATAAGCAAGGCGGGAATTTCATTGAAGATACGGAAATAGCGCTCGTTTTTCGGGCGCTCGTCGCGCAGGAATGCCTTGCGGTAGCGCGACATCATGGCGTGGGTAATTTGCATCAGGACCACCAGACCGATCTTGGCGTGCATCCAATAGCCGTCTCCGGGCGCGCCGGCCTTGGTGATATAAATCAGCCACAGGCCGAAAATCCACACCGCGATCATCACCGGGTTGATGATCAGGCGCATGAGCTTTTGCTCCATCACCTTGAACAGTTCGCTCGCCTCGCTGCCCACGGCGACCTTGCTGTGATAGACGAACAGGCGCGGCAGGTAGAGCATGCCCGCCATCCAGCTGATGACGGCGATGAGATGGAACGCCTTAACCCAATGATACAGCGAATCGATCATACGGTCACACGCATGGGCATTTATTGAGGCCGCGCGAACAGTAGCGCCCGCCATTGAACGAGGCGGTGCCTTCTTCCTGCTGCGCTTTGAGGCACAGATCGGCGAGCGTTTCGATAAAGAGCGGCTCGATGCCCAGCGCCGGCGTGCGCCAATAGGCGGGCACGCCGCGTTTTTCGGCCAGGCGGCGATATTCGATGTCGAGCTCCACCAGCGTTTCCGAATGTTCCGACACGAACGCCACCGGCACTACCACGACCGGCACGCCGTCTTTGCCGGCGCGGGCGATTTCGTCATCAATGGACGGACCGATCCATTTCAGCGGGCCGACGCGGCTTTGGTAGCAGATGGCGTAATCGAGCTCGTCGACCGCCATGATCTGCACGATTCCCGCCACCGTCTTTTCCACCTGCCATTGATAGGGATCGCCGCCGGCGATGGTTTTTTCAGGAAGGCCGTGCGCGGAAAATAAGACGCGCGGCTTGCCCTGCTCGGAGGCTTTCCAGTAGCTGTCCTTGATGAGCTTGACATGGGCGGCGATAAAGCCCAAATCAGCCGCATAGCAGCAGACGCGAGAGGTCGGCGCTTTCAGCCCGGCGCTCTCGGCGTTCTTTTTCCAGTCGGCGAAGGAGGAGGCGGTGGTGGCGGTCGAAAATTGCGGGTAGAGCGGCAGCAAAACCACCCGGCCGGGGTCGTAATTTTTGACGTTCTTGACGACGGCCTTACTCATCGGATGCCAGTAGCGCATGGAAACAAAAACCTTATATTCGCCGGCGCCGTCTTTCCTGGAGCGATTGAGTTTTTGTTCAAGCGCATCGGCCTGGGCGAGCGTCAAATTGAGAATCGGCGACTTACCGCCCATCTGCTGATAAATAGCTTTGGCCTTACCGGTGCGGCGCAGGGTGATGAGCTTGGCGATGATCCAGCGCAGCGGATTCGGAAGCGTAATGATCGCCGGGTCGCGAAATAAATTGAACAAAAACGGCTTGACCGCCTTGGGCTCGTCCGACCCTCCCAGGTTGAATAATATGACGGCGGTTTTAGTCATGGCGATACTGTTTCAGAAATTCGCACAACGCCTGGACATGTTCCGGCGGAGTGTGCGGCAAAATACCATGAGCGAGATTAAACACAAAAGCTTTATCGCCTAAAACAGAAAGGATTTTTTTTGCCTCTTCCAGCATCTTCGCCTTATCGTCGGCAAGCAGCAGTTGATCGAGGCAGCCTTGTACCACCGTCACGGGCTGCAGATTATCTCTGGCCCATTCCAGCGGCACCGACCCATCGATGCTCACCGCCTGCAGGCCGGTTTGCGCAACGTAAGCCAGGGTTTTTACGCCCGCCTGCCGGGGAAACCCGATGACGGGCACGTCCGGATGCGCCGCCTTTATCGCCGCGACTATTTTCTTCGTCGGGGCGATGACGAATTTGGCGAATTCCTCTTCCGCCAATACCCCCGCCCAGGAATCGAATAGCTGAATAATCTCGGCGCCGGCTTCTATCTGGGCTTTGGCGTGAATAATAACCGCATCAGAAAATAACGTGATAAGCCGGCCGAAAAATTTCGGTTGCGCCTTGGCGACATCTTTGACCTGCGCGAAATCCTTGCTCGACTTCCCTTGCACCGTATAGCAGGCCAGCGTCCAGGGCGCGCCGCAAAACCCGATCAGCGCAGTTTCTTTCGGCAGCGCGGCTTTGGTTTTTGCGAGTGCCGCATAGACCGGCGCCAAATGCGCGGAAAGTTTTTTGCTATCGAGTTTTTCAAGTGATTTTTCCGAATCCACCGGCGTAAGCAGCGGCCCGTGCCCCTCCTCGAAACGCACCGCAACGCCCAGCGCATCGGGAATCACTAATATATCGGAAAAAATAATCGCCGCATCCATGCCGAAACGCTCAATCGGCTGCAAGGTCGCCTCCACCGCCAGCGACGGCGTATAGCAAAATTCCAGGAAGTTCGGTGTCTGTTTGCGCAGCGCGCGATATTCCGGTAAATACCGCCCGGCCTGGCGCATGAACCAGAAAGGCGCCCTTGCCGTCCGTTCCCCGCGCAAAGCACGAAGCAATATCTTATCGCTACTATTCATACTTATTATAAATAAAGATAGTGGTAGTAGTTGGTGGGTGGAATCACCGGGATTATTTTTTATCCAAAAGTTTTATACCGGAGACACTCATAGACCGTAACCGTGGAATAATAAAGCGATAAGCACGGGAGAGATTTTTTAAGCCAATAGAAAATAGGTATGAATAGGCAAAAGCGCAGACCAGTGAAAAGTGGGGATAGATTAATGGTTTCACCCATTTCACAATGGTAAAAAATAGTTGTTCCCATGTGCATAACACTATTGCAAAGATGGGGTCGGTTTCGCATAAGTTGCTGTACACAAATATCCCTTACCATGCTACCGTGCTTATCCACAGGGACATACACATCATGAAAAAATTCAACCTGCATCTGGTGTCCGATTCGACCGGCGAGACGGTAAGCTCGGTGGCGCGGGCGGCGATGGCGCAGTTCGACGATGTTGAGACCGAAGAATATAGCTGGACGCTGGTGCGCTCGCAGGCGCAGATCGAAAAAGTCCTCGAAGGCGTGCGCGAAAATCCCGGCGTGGTGATGTATACGCTGGTGGATAACGCCCTGCGCGACTTACTTAAAATAGAATGCGCCCGCCGCGGCCTGCCGTGCATCGCCGTCATCGCCGGGGTGGTCAGCGAAATTTCTGCGTTTCTCGGCGTCGAGACGCACGCGCTGCCTGGCCGCCAGCACGAGCTCAACGAGGAATATTTCACCCGCGTCGACGCCATCAACTACGCCCTGGCGCATGATGACGGGCAGGGGCATTGGGAGCTTGAAGAGGCGGACATCATCCTGGTCGGTGTCTCGCGCACGTCGAAATCGCCGACTTGCGTTTATCTCGCCTATAAAGGCTACAAGGCGGCCAATATTCCGTTCGTGCTCGATTGCCCGCTGCCGCCGGCTTTGCTGACCGTCAAGAAACCGCTGGTGGTCGGGTTGTCGATCAACCCCGAGCGGCTGCAGCAGATCCGCAAGACCCGCCTGCAATCGCTCAACCAGGAGCACGACACCAACTATATCGACATGGAATATATGCAGCGCGAGATGACCGAGTCGCGCAAGTTTTTCAGCCAGCATCGCTGGCCGGTGATCGACGTGACCAAGCGTTCGGTCGAGGAAACCGCCGCCACCATCATCCAATACCTAAAAAAACATCAGGAAAAGCTGGAAGGTCATGCGTAAAGCCTGCGTCATCGGCTGGCCGGTGGCCCACAGCCTGTCGCCGAAGCTGCATGGTTTTTGGCTGAAGCAATACGGCATCGACGGCAGCTACGAGCCGTGGGAAATCAAACCCGATCAATTGCCCCAAGCAATGCAGGATTTGCGGGCGCAAAAGTTTATCGGCTGCAATTTGACGCTGCCGCATAAGGAGTTGGTAATGCCGTTGCTTGCAACGTTCGATGATGCGGCGAAGGCAATCGGCGCCGCCAATACGATCACCGTCCGGCCGGACGGCACGCTGCACGGCGCCAACACCGACGCTTACGGCTTCAGCGAAAATATCCGAAGCCAGGGCGGATTTGCCGGCAAGCATAAAGCGGTGGTTCTGGGCGCGGGCGGCGCGGCGCGGGCGGTGGTCAAAGCCCTGCGTGATGAGGGGTTTAAACAGATTATCCTGTGCAACCGTACTGTTGAAAAAGCGCAATCCGTCGCCGGGCATTTCGGCGTTGCCGCCGCCGCCTGGGAGCAGCGCGCGCAATTGCTCGAAGGGACGGATCTATTGGTCAATGCCACCAGCCTGGGTTTGAAAGATAATCCGAAATTAGACCTCGATCTGGCATTGCTGCCGCGCGCTGCGCTGGTATGCGATATCGTCTATCATCCGCTGATGACGGATTTTCTGAAAGCGGCGCAGGCGCGCGGCAATCCCACCATCGATGGGCTGGGCATGCTGATATGGCAGGCGGTGCCGGCCTTCGAGGCGTGGTTTGGCGTGAGGCCGGAAGTGACGAAAGAGGTCAGGAATTACTTGATGGCAAGCCTATGAAAATTATCGGCCTTACCGGCAGCATCGGCATGGGAAAATCGACGCTGGCCACGCAGCTCGCCTCGCTGGGCGCGCAGATATGCAGCGCCGATGCCATCGTGCACGCGCTGCTTGCAACAGGCGGCGCTGCCGTCGCCGAGGTGGAAAAACATTTCCCGGAAACGGTGAAACAAGGCAGCGTGGATCGCAAGGCGCTGGGCGCCATCGTGTTTGCCGACGTCGAAAAACGAAAAATCCTGGAGCGGATTTTGCACCCGCTGGTGGTGGCCGAGGAAAACCGTTTCATAGCGCAGCAAAGAACAAAGGGCACGCAATGGGCGGTGCTGGAAATTCCGCTTTTATTCGAAACCGGTGCGCAGAGCCGCTGCGATTATACGATAGTGGCGACCGCTCCTTACCTTATCCAGAAACACCGGGTGATGAAGCGCCCGCACATGACCCGCGAAAAATTCGCGCAGATCGTGGGAAGCCAGATGTCCGACAAGGAAAAAAAAGCGCGCGCCGATTTTATAGTGCAAACCGGGCTGGGAAAGGCCTATAGTTTGCACAGGCTTAAATATATATTGGCAAGCATCGACCATGCGTGAGATCGTTTTAGATACCGAAACCACCGGCGTGGACCCGGCAAGCGGCCACCGCGTCGTCGAGATCGGCTGTGTCGAGCTGATCGGCGGCATGCGCAGCGGCGCGCATTTCCATTCCTACCTCAATCCCGAGCGCGACATGCCCGAAGAGGCGTACCGCGTGCACGGCCTCTCGCTCGAATTTTTGATCGATAAGCCGCTCTTCGCCGAAAAGGTCGATGCGTTCCTGGAGTTTATCGCCGACGCACCGCTGGTGATCCATAACGCGGCATTCGACATGAAATTCATCAATGCCGAGCTGGTGCGCATCGGCTTTCCACCCATTCCGCTGGCGCGGGCGACCGACACGGTGCTGATGGCGCGCAAGAAATTCCCCGGCTCGCCGGCCAGCCTCGATGCGCTGTGCAAACGCTTCAACATCGACCTGTCCGGGCGCAACAAGCACGGCGCGCTGCTCGATGCCGAACTACTCGCCGACGTCTACCAGGAGCTCACCGGCGGGCGGCAGTCGGCATTGTTTGCCGACATCAAGGATACGCTCCTGCCTGCCGGTATGATGACGTCGGCCGATACTGCCCGTAAGCTCCAACCGCGCGCTTTCCCGCCCAGCAGCCAGGAGCTGGCGGCGCATGTGCAATTGCTGGAAAAGATAAAGAATCCCCTGTGGCTGGCGGAAGAGGCTAATTAGCCGGCACAAAAAAAGGGCTCCCGGAGGAGCCCTTTTTTTTAGCGTGTCGCGAAGTGCGAGAGAACTATTTGGTGAAGTTCAACTCGATTTCGACGCGGCGATCTTCAGCCAGGCAAGCGATCAGCTCAGCGCGCGGCATTTTGTTGTCGCACTTGGTGACGGATTGCGCTTCACCCAGGCCTTCAACGCGGGTCTTGCGGGTCTTGAGGCCCTTCGACGACAGGTACGACTTCACGGCCTGTGCGCGGCGGGTTGACAAAGCTTTATTGTAGCTTGATTTGCCGATCATGTCAGCATAGCCAACGATGTCGACGCTTTCGACTTCTTTAGCGGCAACGATGATCGAGCTTAAATCATCCAGCTTGGCTTTTTCCTTGCTGTTGATGGTCGATTTGTTGAAATCGAAATAAACGGTGCGCTGGTCGCGGCTCAATTTGCGAACGTCGCGGCTGTAGGATTTGTACATGCACTCGTCTTTGTTCGTGGTCCATTTGGTGAGGACGCAATGTTCGAAGCTGTTTACAACAACGTTGCTGCGAGCATCTCTAACAACGTCCTGGTATTCGCCAGCGAACACGGCGGCTGGGGCCAGCATCGCGCCAACCGTTGCCATCAGGCATAATTTTTTGAAATTCATCATGGGCAGTATCCTTTTTACTTGTTAAAACAGATAGCGGTCGAGCATAACTCTATGAATCAGGGTAGTAATTCAAAAGATGCTCAAACGCAATGCATATTTTGTTGGCGCATGCATCGGGCAACATTACGGTTATCACATTAAAAATCAATTAATTATGTTGGCAAAAAAGCCAAAAATGCCTAAGCGTTGCATAAATTTGTAAAACTGATGCAGACTTGCCACAGCTGACTTGACTAACTGGCGGCCGCTGCCTGGCGGCCGGAGTTATGCATATATAATGCTTGAAAATCAATAGGGTCAAGCATAAGGGGCGGGAAGCCGCCATCGCGGGTAACGTCGGAAATGACCCGTCTTGCGAACGGAAAAAGCACAAACGGACAATCGATCAAGATCATCGTCTCCACCCGCTCGGCGGGAATATTAGTGAGCTGGAAAATGCCCGCGTAGGCAAGATCGACCAAAAACAGCGTATTGCCGTCGGCGCTCGCCTTGGCGGCGATATGGAGCGTCATTTCGTATATATCGTCTTGAAGTTTCTGGGCCTTTAAATCGACATTGACGTCGATCGACGGCTTATTGCCCGAGGCAATCAGGCTTTGCGGCGCGTGCGGGTTTTCAAACGACAAGTCTTTTATATATTGTCCTTTGACGATAAAGTTCTGCGGCGCTTCGGGGGGCTCGGCCATGCGGATTCCTTCAAAATCTATTGTTATTTGTACAGCGGGGATATATACAAAAAAATCGCGCCGGTCATCATTTATTTCCAAGAAGGCGATATGTCCGAAACCATTCCCTATGCCAATCTTTTGATTCTTGCCTTGGTCGCCGGTTTCATATTGCTGCGACTACGCGGCATTCTCGGCAAGGATTTGGGCAACGACCAGCCGAATTTCTTTAACCGCGCCCCTATCGAAAAAACCGATAGAGACCAGCCGATTGTGCAGCTGCATGAGAAGCTCCTCAAGCCCAAACCCAAGGAAGAGGCCGACCCTTACCTGGCGGCGCTGGGCGATACGCCGGTAGCAAGCGGCCTCAAGCGCATCAAGGAAGAAGACCCGGAATTCTCGGCCAGCGAATTCCTCGAAGGCGCCAAGCTCGCCTTCGAGATGGTGTTCGACGCCTATGTCAAGGGCGATAAGGACACGCTGAGGATGCTGCTTTCCGATGCGCTCTATAAGGAATTTTCCGGCGAGGTCGACAGCCGCGCCGGCGAGGAAAACAAACGCGAAACCACTTTGGTATCTATTCTCGGCAAGGACATCACCCAGGCGCGGCTCGAAGGCACGACCGCCCATATCGGCGTGCGCTTCATCAGCGAGCAGGTCAGCGTCATGCGCAACCCGCAAGGCGAGATTGTCGGCGGCGACCCGTCGGCGCTGCAGCATATCGAGGATGAATGGGTATTCGAGCGCAACACCCATTCCAAAAACCCCAACTGGAAAATCATAGAGACCTGATGTTGCGCCCAGCGCCAGCCATGAAGTATGTTTTTGCTTTCTCCATGCTGCTGCTATGCTCGGGCTGCGCGCTCTTTGCCCCCAAGGACCGTTTCGGCGCCCGCGAAATAACGTTCGAGGAATTAAGCGGCTGGGCCGACGACGACCATAGCGAAGCCGTGCGTACCTTCATTCCCAGCTGCGAAGTCTTTGCCCGCAAGCCGCGCGCCGCTACCTCCGGCAGCGACATCGAAATACCGCAAGACGTGTGGCAGTCGCTGTGCGACGAAGCCAAATGGTCGCAGGACAACCCCCTGCAGGCGCGCCTGTTTTTTGAGCAGCGTTTCGTGCCGTTTCGCATCAATAACCGCGATAAGGAAACCGGCCTGTTTACCGGCTATTACGAGCCGGTGCTCTACGGTTCGCGCCGCAAAAGCGGCGATTTCAAATACCCGGTCTACGCCATGCCGCCCGACCTTCAAGGCAATAAGCCCTATCTCGACCGCCGCGAGATCGACGAAGGGGCGCTTTCCGGGCGCGGCCTGGAGATTATCTGGGTCGACGACCCGGTCATGCTGTTTTTCCTGCATATCCAAGGCAGCGGCCGCGCGCGCCTGAGCCGCGGCGAGCAGATACAGCTGGGCTATGCCGACGGCAATGGCCAGCCTTATGTCAGCCTCGGCAAGATCATGGGCGACGAGGGGCTGATTCCCAAAGACCAGATCAATTTTTTCACCATCCGCCAATGGCTCTACGACCACCCGCAGCAGGCGATGGAGATGATGCAGCGCAACCCTTCCTACATATTCCTCAAGGAGCTGAATAAGCTCGGCGCCGTCGGCGCTGCGGCAGTGCAACTTACGCCCAAGCGTTCGCTGGCGGTCGACAGCAAATATATTCCGTACGGCCTGCCGCTGTTTCTGGAAACCGAGCTGCCGGCGCAAGATGGCCTGCCCGCGCCGTTCCATCGGCTGGTGATCGCCCAGGATACCGGCGGTGCCATACGCTCGCCGGTGCGCGGCGACATCTTTTTCGGCATGGGCGACGAGGCGGAATTCCTGGCCGGCAACATGAAAGGGCGCGGCGTCTATTCGCTGCTCGTTCCCAAAGAAATCGCCGACCAGCTGCGCGAATAATGCCGATGTCGCCCAAGCGCCCGCTCACGCCCGACGAAAAAAAACTCTGGCGTTACGTCACCCGCAACGATGCGCCGCTGCGCCCTGAAAACGCGCAAGAGGAGGCAGAAGCGCCGCCGATAAAAAAACAAAAATCCGTCCCCGCCATTACGGTAAAAAAAGACGTGACCTTGCGCCCATACCGGGCTTTTCGCCGTCGGAAAAACCGCTGACGCCGGGAGTCTACGCTAATATCGATAAGCGCACGGCCGAGCGTTTCCGCAAAGGCGAGATGCCAATCGACGCGACGCTAGATTTGCACGGCTATAAGCGCGACAACGCCCATCAATCCCTGCTGCATTTCATCGACGATCATTACCGCCAAGGCAGCCGCTGCCTGCTGGTTGTCACCGGCAAGGGAATAAAATCGTCGTCTTTACAGCCGTCCGTGGGTATATTGCGCG
Source organism: Alphaproteobacteria bacterium (assembly GCA_020054105.1). Classification (GTDB taxonomy): domain Bacteria; phylum Pseudomonadota; class Alphaproteobacteria; order Rickettsiales; family SXRF01; genus JAGVLW01. Next base: position 22,920 of record JAGVLW010000113.1, read on the forward strand.
AAAGCCTGCCGGTTTGGCTTGCCGATACGCGCCTGCGCCCCATGGTGCTGGCTTACGACGTCGCCAAGCCCAAACATGGCGGCAGCGGCGCTTTTTATATTTTATTGAGGCGGAAACGGTGATCGCAGCTTTGGAAAAACCGCATATACTCGTCGTCGATGACGATGACCGGCTGCGCCAATTGCTCGGCAAGTTCCTGGCCGAGCAGGGCTTCATGGTGACGATGGCGGCAAACGCCGCCGAGGCGCGGCGCAAGCTCGCCTGGTTTTTATTCGACCTCATGGTGCTCGACGTGATGATGCCCGGCGAAACCGGCATCGACCTGCTCGCCTCGCTGCAAAAAAAGCGCGGCATGCCGGTGCTCGTGCTGTCGGCGATGGGCGAGGCGAATGATCGCATCAAGGGCCTCGAGGTCGGGGCGGAAGATTATTTGACCAAGCCGTTCGAGCCCAAGGAGCTGGTGCTGCGCATGAAGGCGATCTTGCGCCGAAGCCCGGCGGCAACGCCTAAAGTGATGCAAGTTGCCTTCGGCGATTTCATTTTCGACCTGGCGACCGGGCAGTTGCGGCGCGGCGATGCGCCGGTTGCGCTTACCTCGAACGAGGCAGCGATGCTAAAGCAGCTCGCGCAAAACGCCGGCAAGCCGGTATCGCGCGAGGACATGGCGGGCGCTATGCCGGGGGTGGGCAGCGAGCGCAGCGTCGACGTGCAGATCACCAGGCTGCGCAAGAAAATCGAGGATAGCGAAGGCAAACCGCTCTACCTGCAAACGGTGCGCGGCGCCGGCTATGTCTTATATGCGAAGGCCGCCTCATGATCGGGAAACGCTACTTGCCCAAAAGCCTGTTCGGCCGCGCGCTGCTGATTTTAGTGTTGCCGACGGTGCTGATCCAGCTGGTGGTGGCCTATGTGTTTTTCGACCGGCACTGGGACAATGTCTCGCGCCACATGTCTCGCGCGCTGGCCGGCGAGGCGGCGTTCCTGGTCAAGCAATTGCGGCAGATGCCGACGCCCGCCGAGTCGCGCATCATCACCGATTTCGAAGCGGCAACCGGCATCAAGGTGTTTCTCGATGACGCCGATGCCTTCAAGCCCAGGCGTCGGAGCGGCGATTTTACGGAATTCCAACAAATATTGCGCGCCAAGATAGACGAGCCGTTCACCGTCCGCACCATCACCGGCGGCGACGATTTGGAAATCGCCATCGCGCTGCCCGGCCAGACGCTGCGGCTGGAAACGACGGTCAAGCGGCTGCAAAGCGGCACCACCACCATTTTCATTTTATGGATGCTGGGCGCCTCCGCCGTCTTTTTGCTGATCGCGATCGTGTTCATGCGCAACCAGATCCGCCCGATCGGCAGGCTGGCGAAAGCAGCGGAGAATTTCGGCCGCGGCGTCGACACGCCCGGTTTCAGGCCGCACGGCGCCAGCGAAGTGCGCCAGGCCGCCCGCGCCTTCGTCGTCATGCGCGAGCGCATCTCGCGCCAACTGCGCACACGCGCCGAAATGCTCGCCGGCATCTCCCACGATCTGCGCACGCCGCTGACGCGCATGAAGCTGCAATTGGCGATGATGGGCAGCGATGAGGCGATCCGGGAATTGTCCGCTGACGTGCAGCAGATGGAGCATATGATCGCCGAATATCTTGATTTCGCGCGCGGCGAGGGCGGCGAAGAAGCCGTAAAAACCCGCCTGGGAGAATTACTTTCCGACGTGGTGGCGGATTACGACCGGCTCGGCTCGCCGGTGACGCTGATGATGGAGCGCGATGTCGAGCTCGATTTGCGCATCAGCGCCTTCCGCCGGATGCTGCATAACCTCATCGACAATGCGCTGCGCTACGGCAAGCGCTGCGAGGTCGCGCTGCGCGTCGCCGTCAATTATTGCGAGATCGTCATCGACGATGCCGGGCCCGGCATTCCCGAAGATAAGCGCGAAGAGGTGTTTCGGCCGTTCTCGCGGCTCGACCTGTCGCGCAATCTCAAAACAGGCGGCGTCGGACTAGGACTTACGATTGCGCGTGATATAGTGCTGGCGCATGGTGGCGCGATTTCGCTCGCTCAGGCCCAAATCGGCGGCCTTAGGGTCATCATACGCTTGCCGATATAGGAGAATTTTATGGGATTATTCTTGTTTCGTTTCTGGCCGGTATTGGTTCCACTCATTCTTTATTGGGTGTGGCAGGTCGTGGTGCGCCGGCGCGCCGTGAAAGCGGGAAAAACGCCACCGCGCTTTAGCGACGGCCCGTGGTATTGGGCGGTGCTTGCCAGCCTGCTTACGGCGCTTGGCTGTTTCCTGCTCATCGGCGCTACCATCGAAAACAACAAGGGCCGCTACGTTCCGCCGCATATGGAAGACGGAAAGCTGGTGCCGGGGCGGGTGGAAAAGTGACCGCGACGTTCGATTGGCTGGCTTGGCCGCAAACCAAACGGCTGGTAGAAGCGTTTGGCGCCGCGCCCGGATCGCTGCGTTTTGTCGGCGGCTGCGTGCGTGACGGGCTGCTTGATCGCCAGGTGACCGACGTCGATTGCGCGACGATACTGGCGCCGAATGATGTCATCACGCTGTTGCAGCGCGCCGACATAAACGTCATTCCCACCGGCATCGATCATGGCACCGTCACCGCCGTCATCGGGGCCAAGCCGTTTGAAATCACCACGCTGCGCAAGGACGTCGCCACCGACGGCCGCCATGCGCAGGTGGCGTTCACCGACGACTGGAAGCAAGACGCCGCGCGGCGCGACTTCACCATGAACGCGCTTTACCTGACGCCGCAAGGCGAGCTGTTCGATTATTTCGGGGGCGAAACGGATGCAAGAAGCGGCGTGGTGAAATTCATCGGCGATGCTAGGGCGCGCGTGCAGGAGGATTATCTGCGCATCCTGCGTTTTTACCGCTTCAGCGCCCATTACGGCAAAGCCGCGCCGGATGCACAGGCGCTGGCCGCCTGCGAACACTACGCGGCGCGCATCGAAGGCTTATCGGGCGAGCGCGTGCAGCACGAGCTGCGCAAGCTGCTGGCGGCCGCGCACAGCCACCGCGTTCTGGCGTGGATGCAGCAAGGCGGGGTGTTGGCCTATGCGCTGGGATTTCCGGGGGGCGGCGTGGAGGCGGTTGCGGCATTGGAGCAGGCGCAGACGGCAATCGATCCCGTGCAGAAATTGGCCTTGCTGCTATTGGCTTCCGCCGGCAAGCCGGACGATGCGCTGAGCGCACTGCGCAAGCGCCTGGCCATGCCTAATGCGATGTTCGACAGCTTGCGGCAGATGCTAAGCCATTATGACGACGTGCGCGCCGATATGGCGGTTGCCGAGCAGAAAAAGCTGCTGCGCAAACTGGGTAAGTATCTCTATGTCTCGCTGCTGCTGTTGCACCAGGCGCGGGAAACATCCGCGTCCGCCTATGCGCCGATGCTGGCATTGGCGCAGCAATGGCAGCCGCCGCAATTTCCCCTGCGCGGCGATGATCTACTCGCCGCCGGACTGCCTGCAGGCAAGGCGCTCGGCGAAGAATTGCGCCGGCTGGAAACACTTTGGGAAGCGAGCGATTATACGCTGAGCAAAGAGGCGTTGCTGGCGAAATTGTAGGGAGGGTTTTGTCACCCCGCATTCATTGCGGGGTCTCCATCAATTTGCACGAGATCCCGCAACAAGTGCGGGATGACAATTTTCTAAGCGGCGAAGCCGAAACGGATGAGATCCCGTGCTCGCTGTGCTCCACGGGATGACGGGAGCCTAAGCGGCAGAGCTGCTAAGGCTTACCGTCACTTTACTTCTTCCAGCTCGCCGAATTTTTCGCCGGTGGTGTTTTCCTCCAGCGCGTAGCCGGCGGAGCGCACCGTGCGAATTAAATCCGGCTGCTTGCCGTCATAATCGAGGCCTTTGCGCAGGCGGCGCACATGCACGTCAACCGTGCGCAATTCAACGTAAATATCGTGGCCCCACACCGCATCGAGCAGCTGTTCGCGCGAGAACACCCGGCCCGGATGCTCCAGGAAATAGCGCAGCAGCGAAAACTCGGTCGGGCTTAGATGCACGTCGGAATCGTTGCGCGTGACCTTATGACCGGCGACGTCCATCTTGATGCCGGCAAAGGCTAGCGTCTTTTCGGAAAGCGACGGGCGAAAGCGCCGGAAGATGGCGCGGATGCGCGCGATCAGCTCGGCGGGCGAGAAGGGCTTGGTCAGGTAATCGTCGGCGCCGGCATCGAGCCCGCGAATGCGGTCGCCCTCTTCGCCGCGGGCCGACAGCATGATGATCGGGATGGATTTGGTCTCGGGGTTCCAGCGCAGTTGCTTGCAGACATCGACGCCGGACATGGAGGGCAGCATCCAGTCGAGCACGATGATGTCGGGCTTGAAATCCTTGACCATCGCCACCGCTTCCTCGCCGTCGCCGGTGGAGTAAACGCGGAAACCCTCGCGCTCCAGATTATAGCGCAGCAAGGTGACAATCGCGACTTCGTCTTCGACAATGAGTACGGACGTTTCCAAAAAAGACCTCTATTATTTTGTTTTTATTCTTGCCGTACTCTAACATAACATTGATATAGGGCAATAATCTCTATGAAAAACCTTAAAGAAAGATGAAAAAATGAACGCAAAACTGCGCCTGGCGCTGGATTTGGGGCCGCTGCTGGTGTTTTTCCTGGCCTACCGCTTCGCCGGGTTATTAGCTGCCACCGCCGCGCTCATCGGGTTTACACTGCTGTCGCTGTCCATTACCTACTTGCACGAAAAACGCATCGCCATGATGCCGCTCGTATCCGCCATCGCGGTTACGGTGTTCGGCGGATTGACGCTGCTCTTGCAAGACGATCTCTTTATCAAAATGAAGCCGACCATCGTCAATCTGCTGTTTGCGTCGATTTTGCTTTGCGGACTCTATTTCAAAAAACCGATGCTCAAATACGTCCTCGGCGAAGCCATTACGCTTACCGAAAAAGGCTGGCGCGTCCTGTCGCGCAACTGGGGCTTGTTTTTTATTTTTCTTGCCGCGCTCAACGAAATCATCTGGCGCCATTTCCCGACCGACTTCTGGGTGAACTTCAAAGTCTTCGGCATGTTCACCTGCACCATGCTGTTTACCGCCAGCCAGATACCGCTGATGAAAAAATATTGGGTGGAGGAGGAAGAGAAGAAATGAAGAAAAGGATTTTGCTTGTATTCCTCATTTCCTCAATTCTTCATTTCCCCCATTCCTTTTACTCCCCGCCAGCCAATGTCGCGGCGGCAAAAACCTTGCGGCCAGTCGAGCAGGTCGATGGCCTGGTAGGCGCGGGCCTGCGCTTCTTTGAGGGTGTCGCCGGTGGCGGTGATTCCCAGCACGCGCCCGCCGACGGAAAGCATTTCGCCGCCGTCTTTTTTGGTGCCGGCATGGAAGATTTTGACGCCGGAGATCGTGCCAGCCTTGCCCAGATTTTTGATGACCGTGTTTTTTTCATAGGCGCCGGGATAGCCTTTTGCCGCCATGACGACGCAGATCGCCGCTTCCTTGCCAAAGGCGGCCTTCGCTTCGGCCAATCTTCCGGTGCTGCAGGCCAGCAGCAACGCGTATAAATCACCCTCGAATCGCGCCATCAGCACCTGCGTTTCCGGGTCGCCGAAGCGCACGTTATATTCGAGCAGTTTCGGACCGTCTTTGGTGAGCATCAGCCCGGCAAATAGCACGCCTTTGAAAGGGCAGCCTTCTTTTTTCATCGCCGCGACGGTGGGAAAAATGATGGTTTCCATGACGGTTTTTTGCAGCGCGTCGGTGAAAAAATGCAGCGGCGCATAAGTGCCCATGCCGCCGGTATTGGGGCCTTTATCGCCGTCGTACGCGCGCTTATGATCTTGCGCGGAACCGAAAGCGACGGCGTTGTCGCCGTCGCATAGCGCGAAGAAGCTTACCTCTTCGCCTTCGAGAAATTCCTCGATGACCACCTGCGCGCCGCCGGCGATTTTTCCTGAGAACATATCGTCGATGGCCGCCAGCGCCTCCGCTTTATCCTGGGCGATGATGACGCCTTTGCCCGCCGCCAGCCCGTCGGCCTTGACGACGATCGGGTAGGATTTCCCTTCCAGAAATTGTTTCGCATCCGAAACATTATCGAAGAATCCATAGGCCGCCGTCGGGATATGGTAGTTTTTGCACAACTCCTTCATGAAGCCTTTGGAGCCTTCCAGGCGCGCCGCTTTCGCCTGCGGCCCGAACACCGCAATGCCGGCGGCTGCCAGCGCATCGGCGAGCCCTTCCACCAGCGGCTGCTCCGGCCCGATGACGACCAGCGCAATCCGCTCTTTTTTGCAAAAATCGATAATCTCTGCGTGCGATGCCAGCGCGACGCATGCGAATTCTTCGCCGATGCCGCCATTGCCCGGCGAGCAAAAAACTTTCGCCACGCTCGGTGATTGCGCAAGCCGCCAGCAAAGCGCGTGCTCGCGCCCGCCGGAACCAATGACTAAAACGTTATTCATAATTTTCTAGTTTCGTAGGTTGCGTAGGTTGCGGAAGTTGCGTAGGTTATTTGCAACGGTAATTACCGTTGTTTCTTGTTATCTTACGCAACCTACGAAACCTACGCAACCTACGAAACCTACTTTCTCTATGACAGACTTCAACCACAACCAGCCGGTCTATTCGGTCAGCGAAGTGTCGTCCGCCCTCAAACGCACGGTGGAAGACCGTTTCGGCGTTATCCGCATCCGCGGCGAAATCTCCGGCTTCAAGGCCGCAAGCTCAGGCCATGTCTATTTCAGGCTCAAAGACGAGAATGCGGTGATCGACGCGGTGATGTGGCGCGGCACGGCCGCCAAGCTGTCCTTTAAGGCCGAGGACGGGCTGGAGGTAATCTGCCACGGCAAAATCACCACCTATCCGGGCAAATCCTCCTATCAGATCGTCGTCGACGCGATCGAGCCGGCCGGCGCCGGCGCGCTGATGGCGCTGCTGGAGAAACGCCGCAAGCAGCTCGAGGCCGAGGGATTGTTTGACCCGAGCCGCAAAAAGAAATTGCCGTTTTTGCCGCGCACCATCGGCGTCGTCACCTCGCCGACCGGTGCGGTTATCCGCGACATCTTGCACCGGCTGGGCGACCGCTTCGGCGTGCATGTGCTGGTTTGGCCGGTGGCGGTGCAGGGCGAGGGGGCTGCCGAGCAGATTGCCGAAGCGATCAACGGCTTCAATAATTTGCCCCCGTGTGAGTCTCCTGACTCACACATGGGGCGCGGCTCAAGGCTGGCGTCGCCTGCTGGCGCCGCGTATCGCCCCGACCTGCTTATCGTCGCGCGCGGCGGCGGCTCGCTGGAGGATTTATGGGCGTTCAACGAGGAGATCGTCGTGCGTGCGGTGGCGGCCTCGAAAATTCCGCTGATTTCCGCCGTTGGCCACGAAACCGATACGACGCTCATCGATTACGCCTCCGACAGGCGCGCCCCGACGCCGACCGCCGCCGCCGAAATAGCAGTGCCGGTGCGCGAGGAATTATTGCTTGGCGTAAAGCAGCTCGATGTGCGGCTGCTTGCCGCCTTGCAACGGTTCCTGGCGCAGCATGGCGAGCGGCTTTTGGGGCTTTCGCGCGGCCTGCCAAGGCCGGCGCAACTGCTCGACAATGCTGCCCAGCGTCTCGATGATTGGAGCGAGCGTCTGCTCGCCGCGCTGCCTCTGAGCCTGGCGCGCAAGCAGCAGCAACTGCAACTGATCGTCTCCGGCTTGCGCCCGCAGGCGCTGCTTGTGGAAATGAACAAGCAGTCCGGGCGGCTGGCGGAATTGCAGCAGCGGCTGCAAATTGCAACGATGCGTCAATGGGAACGAAAAAACGAACAGCTCCAACATGCGCAGACCTTGCTCGAAAGCGTGAACTACCAGCGTATATTGGAGCGCGGCTTCGCGCTGGTGCGCACTAGCGCCGGCGCGCTGGTGACGTCGGCAACGCAGGCGCAAAAATCCAAGCAGCTATCGCTGACCTTCAAAGACGGGAAAATTACGGTTACGCATTAGGCCAGCGCCGATGCACCCAGAACCACTGCTCGGGATAATCGCGGATCCAGCCTTCCAGCGTCGCGTTGATCACTGTCATCATGGCCAGCGTGTCTTTTTCCGCATCGCCGGTTTTCTCGAAAGCCAGCGGCGGAAAAATGGTCGCGTGGAAATGCGCGCCCTTTGTCCGCAAGATCCGCGCCGGAACGATCGCTATATCGTAGCGTAGCGCCAGCTGAGCGATGGCCGGGGCGGTCATGGCGTCGCGGCCGAAAAACGGCACGGCGATGCCGTCATTCATCTTCTGGTCGACCAGCATGGCGATCGATTGCCTGCTTTTGATCGCGCGGGCGATTTTCACCGCGCCGGCCCGACCTTTCTGAATGATGCCGTCGGCGCGGGTGGCGCGGATATCGGTGATGATCTTGTCGAAATACGGATTGTTCGCTTCGCGGTAAATGAGCGATAGCGGCACACGCCCAAACACCGTTGCTGTCGCCGGCAACAGCTCCCAATTGCCGAAATGCCCGGAAAAGAAAAACGCGTTTTTCCCGGGCTCGGGCATGTGCTCCAGCCCGTCGATATGCAGGCGCGTGAGCAATTCGTCGGTATGCAGATGCGAAAGCTCGGCGCCCACCCGCCCGAGATTGTCCCACATGCCGGCGATGATGCGGTCGCGCTCCTGCGCCGATTTTTCAGGAAACACCGCCGCGAGATTTTTATGCGCGATTTTTTGCGCCGAAAAAAACGGCCCGACACTGCGCGCAACCCGTCCGCCAAGCCACGATGCCGCATTAAGCGGCAAAAGCCGCAGCGCGCCATAAAGCAGGCGCAGCGCCGCAGCCTCGACCCTATGGGAAAGATCGCTCATGTAAGCGCCCCATAGAGCAAAGCGTCGAACGCCTCCTGCTCGTCGAAGGCAAGCGCAATATCCATCACCGCTATTTGTCCGCGAATCTGAGGCGGCAGGCGCACGGCGTCCTTGGCGGTGGTGATGAGCGTCGCCTCATGCTGCCGGGCCAGGCCGAAGAGCGTGTGTATGTCTGCATCGTCGTAATCGTGATGATCGGCAAAGGCGACGCTGTGCGCCACC
>JAGVLW010000045.1 GCA_020054105.1 Alphaproteobacteria bacterium
TCGAGCAGCGCAACGTCAACTGGCAGAAGGCGCGCGGGCGGTGGGACGTATCGACCGGCATCAAGAACAAGGCCGACATGGACGCGGTGATTGCCTTCTTCCGCGCCCGCTTCGGCAAGGCCTACGGCTTCCGCTTCAAGGACTGGAGCGATTATCAGGGCGTCGGCCAGGCCATCGGCACCGGCAATGGCTTGCAGACGGCGTTCCAGCTGATCAAGACCTACGTCAGCGGCGGCGAAACCTATGTCCGCGAGATACGAAAGCCGGTGAACGGCAGCGTAAGCATCTATCTCGACAGCGTTCTGCAGGTCGGCGGCTATACCATTGATTACGCCACCGGCATTGTGACTTTCAGCGTAGCTCCTGGCGGCAGCGTGGCGGTGGGCGCCGACTTTGAATTCGACGTGCCCGCGCGGTTCGACAGCGATCAGATAATCGTGCGCGCCGACGGCCCGGCGCGGTTCGTGTGGGATTCCATACCGATAGTGGAGATAAGGGCATGAGAACCGCTTCTTCCAATCTGACGGCGCATCTGGCTTTGGAAGTCACCACGCTGGCGGCGTGCTGGAAGCTGACGCTGACCGACGGCACTGTCATGGGCTTTACCGACCACACTTCCGATCTCACGATCAGCAGCCAGCTCTATATCGCATCTACCGGCTTTTCGCCCACGAGCATTGAGACGAAAGACAAGTTCGCCGTCGACAATCTGGACGTGGCGGGAATCCTCGACGCGGCGGCGATTACCGAAGCCGACATCATGGCGGGCAAGTACGACTTCGCCGAGATCGAGATTTTCATGGTGAACGTCGCCGATCTGACGCAGGGCATTATCCTGCACCGGCGCGGCTGGCTGGGCGAAGTATCCTTAAAGAACGGGCAGTTCATCGCCGAGGTGCGCGGCCTGGCGCAGAAACTCAGCCAGAACATTGTGGAGTTGTATTCTCCGACCTGCCGCGCCGTTCTAGGCGACGGGCGCTGCAAAGTAAACCTCGCCGGGTTCACTGCCAGCGGTGCGGTGGATATCGTCACCAGCAGGCAGGTATTCATCAGCGCCTCCATGACACAGGCAGCCGGGTATTTCTCCGGCGGCGAAGTCGAATGGCTGACCGGCGCGAACGCCGGGCGGCGCATGGAAATCAAGGAATTCTCAAATACGCAATTCACGCTGGTACTTCCCATGCCGAACAACATCGTGGCGGGCGATACGTTCAACGCCGTCGCGGGCTGCGACAAGACCTTCGAGACCTGCGTGGCGAAATTCAACAACGCCGTGAATTTTCGCGGCGAACCGCACGTTCCGGGCATGGATAAAATGCTGGCGACGGCGGCGACGGCCAATGATTTGCAGCAGGCTTAGATGATACCGGCGGCAAGCAGCCCGCCGAGCATATAGAGCATCACGGCCACTAGCTTCTGGATAAAGCCGATGGTTATCTTTTTAAGCAGCCGTGTTCCGAGGAATACGCCGAGAAAGGCGGCAACGGTGGCAAGCAAAATCAGTGTGCTTTGTGCCTCGATCAAAGCCAGATTGAAGGTCAGGCCGTAAATGACGATACGGGAACTGTCCACGAGTGTGGCGATAGCGGCATTCGTAGAAACAAAAGCATTTTTATCCAGTCCCGCACGAATCAGAAACGCGCTGCGGAATGCTCCCTGGTTACCGGACAGTCCGCCGAAGAAACCGCTTAAGACGCCGCCGACCGGAAGGCCAAGGTGATGATCGCTAAGGCGGTTCAGGAACGGCACCATTTCAGCGGTGGCAAAAATGATGAGCAGAATGCCCGCCGCCAGCTTCACCGGCATGATTGCATATTCATTTCCTGCCAATTGATAGCGGGTCAGTGGCTCCAGCGTGGATAGGTAATCGAGCAGCAGTGCGCCGGGAATAGCGGCAATCAATGCCGGAATACCGAAAGCCAGGAGTACGCGCTTGCTGACATCCCGCCAGAGCAAACTGAGTTTGAACAGACTGTTAAGCAGATGCACCACCGCCGTGATCGCCACCGCAACCGGCACAGGGAAAAATATGGCGACTACCGGCATGAGAATCGTTCCGAGGCCGAAGCCTGAGAACAATGTCAGTCCGGACGCAATAAAGGCAGCGATGCAAACAAATATCCATTCCATGCCAGCAAAATAGAGAGCGATCGTGGAAAAAGCAAAGATTCATCCAATTGTTATTCAAGCCCGCACATGGATCGGCACGCCGTTCCACCACCAGGCGCGGCTGAAGGGCAAGGGTTGCGATTGCCTCGGCCTGATCGTCGGCGTGGTGGACGAACTGGGGCTGAAAGACAGAAACGGCGTGCGGCTGGCGGCGTATGACGAGGTGACCTATTCGAAGGAGCCGGACGGCGTGTATCTGGCGCAGAAATTGACGGGGCTGCTGAAGGAAGTGCCGGTGGCGGAAGCGTGCGCCGGTGATCTCGGCCTGTTCAAGGTGCGGGAGAATCCGCAGCATCTGGCGATTTTCTCCGACTACAACGGCGCGCTCGGCATGATCCATTGCTACGCGCAGGCGCGGCGCGTGGTGGAACACCGGCTCGACGACGATTGGAAATCCAGGCTGATTAAGGTATACCGATGGCAGCAATAGTCTTAGCGGCGGCGGCAAGCCAGGGCGCAGCCGCGCTCGGGGCAGGAACGTTCTTTGCCGCCGTCGCCGGTGGCGTGGGCGGATATCTCGGCGGATTTATCGACCGTTCGATTTTCGGCGGCAAGGCGCGCATCAATCAGGAAGGCGCGCGCCTGACCGACCTGATGGTGCAGGCCTCCAGTTACGGCAAAGCGATCCCGCTGATCTACGGCAATTCCCGCATCGCCGGAAACATCATCTGGTCGCGCCCGATTCAAGAACACGTCACCACCACGACGCAAAGCTCCGGCGGCGGCAAAGGCGGCGGTGGAGGAAGCGTGGAAACCACCACGACTTCCTACACCTACACCGCGTCGCTGGCGGTGGCGATCTGCGAGGGGGCGATCACGGAAGTCGTGCGCGTGTGGGCGGACGCGAAGCAGCTTGACCTGACGCAGGGCAATTATTCGCTGTATCTCGGCGACGAGGATCAGTTGCCCGACACATTCATCTCATCCTTCTTCCCCGCAGGCCAGACGCCGGGCTATCGCGGCATGGCCTATGTGGTGATTAAGGATTTTCCGCTGGGCGATTACGGCAACCGGATTCCGAACTTCACGTTCGAAGTCCGGCGCACCATGAAAAAGCCGTTCGATCTGGAAGATAAGATCAAGGACATCACTATCATCCCCGGCGCGGGCGAATATGTTTACGACACGGTGGTGCAGGAAAAGACCAGCGGCCAGCAGGACGTGGGCGGGAATTTCGTCCAGGGCGGCAAAGTCATCAAGCTCAACCAGAACAACCTGAGCAACAAAGCCGACACGCTGGTGGCGCTGGACAATCTCAAGGCCACGCTTCCGAACGTCGAATGGGTGTCGGTGGTTGTTAACTGGTTCGGCGATACGCTCGATCCCGGCACGATGGTGATCAAGCCGGGTGTGGAATTCGACGGCCAGGGCGCGATAGTCTCGCCGGACGATTGGGCGGTGGGCGGCTTCACGCGAGCGACCGGGCATCAGATTTTATTCTTCCCCGATGGTTCGCCCACTTACGGCGGCACACCGACCGATAAAAGCATTGTCCGGCTGTGCCAGGAATTGAAGGCGCGCGGCTACAACGTGCTGTTCTACCCGATGCTGCAGGTGGACACCATCACGCCGCAAAGCAAGCCGTGGCGCGGGCGCATCACTCCGGCCAACGCCGGAGACGTCACGAATTTCTTCACGAGCACGAACGGCTATAACGCCTTCGTCAATCACTACGCCAACCTGAATGTCGGCGGCGTGCTGCTGAAGAACAATGTCGATGCATTCATGATCGGCTCGGAGCTGGTGGGGCTTAGCACCTACATGGACAGCCCCGGCGTATTCCCCGCCGTGACGCAGCTCAAAAGCCTCGCCGCCAGCGTCAAATCCGCCGTGGGCGGCGGCGTGAAGGTGGCCTACGGCGGCGACTGGAGCGAATACCACTCGATTAACGGCTGGTATCATCTCGACCCGCTATGGTCGGATTCCAACATCGACTTCGTGGCGATTGACTGCTACGTCCCGCTGACGCCCGATCTGCCGCAGCCGCAGATCGACTACCAGAAGGTCTATGACGGCTGGACGCAGGACGAAGGCTGGGATTATTTTTACCTCGATTCGGTAAATCGCACCGGCTTGACCTCCTACGGCGGCGATCCCACCTACGCCTGGAAGAACTTCAAGCACTGGTGGGATTCGACGCACACCAATCCCGACGCCAGCGGCACGGCGTGGACGGCGAAAATGAAGCCGCTGTGGTTTACGGAGTTCGGTTTTCCGAGCGTGGATGCATGCGCCAATCAGCCGAACGTGTTTGTCGATCCCGATTCGGTGGAGAGCTTCTACCCGCGCGGCAGCCGGGGGCGCGTCGATTTTCTGGCGCAGCGCACGGCGCTTGACGCCTCGATTGACTATCTCACGGCGGAAAACGGCGTGGAAGCCAACCTATTCGTGCGCAAATTCCTGTGGACGTGGGACGCGCGCCCGTTTCCGTTCTTTCCCGACCTGACCTCGGTATGGGCGGACGGAAGCAACTGGAAGACCGGCCACTGGGTGCAGGGAAAGCTGGGGCTTTCCAACCTCGGCCAGATCGTAGCCGATCTGCTGAAGAAGGTCGGCTACGATAGCAATATGTACGACGTCACGCGCCTGACCGACATCGTCTCCGGCTTCGTCATCACCAATCGCCAGACCGTGCGCGCCAGCCTGGAGCAACTGGCGGCGGCGTATTTCTTCGACTGCGTGGAATCGGACGGGCTGCTGAAATTCGTGAAACGCGGCAAGGTATCCAACGTCACCGTCGATTTCGAGGAACTGGTGACGCGCGGCGACGGCAACGACGAAACGCTTACCATCACCCGCACGCAGGAATTGGAACTGCCGCGCCAGGTGGACGTGATCTACCTCAACCGCACCGCCGATTATCAGGCCGGAACGCAATCCTCGCAGCGCCAGACGGTGCAGGCGGTCGATTACGCCACCATCAACCTGCCGATCGTGCTGGCCGATCAGGAAGCGAAGGTGGTGGCGGACGTATCGCTTTACAATGCATGGGTCGGGCGGGTGCAGTATCAATTCACCCTGCCGCCGAAATACACACTGCTGGAGCCGAGCGACGTCATTACCATTACGAAGGACGGCGCGGCCTATCTCATGCGCCTGACCTCCACGAAGCTGGTGCGCAGCGGCATGCAGGAAGTCATGGCGGTGGCGGAAGACGTCAGCAGCTATGATTTTTATAATCCGGCCGGTTCCTCGCCTTCGAACATCGAGCCTCCGGCGACGATTTCGGCCACGCGGCTGGAACTGTTCGATCTTCCGGCCTTTCCGACTGACGGGCTGACGGACGCCTATATGCGCTACGGCGTGGTGGGTCTCGGCGCGGGCTGGACGGGTTCGGCGGTGTACCGCTCGGACGACGGCGGCGCGAATTACGCCCTGATGCAGACGCTGACCGCGCAGGCGGTACTCGGCGCGGTGCTGAACGTCATACCGGCCGGCACCACCTACACATGGGATGATTTCGCCACCATCGACGTGCTGCTGACTTTCGGCGAGTTGCAAAGCGTCACCGACATCGCCGTGCTGAACGGCGCGAACGCCTGCGTGATCGGTGACGAGATTATTCAGTTCGCCACCGCCACGCTTCTGGACACGAACAAATACCGGCTTTCCCGCCTGCTGCGCGGGCGGCTCGGCACCGAGTGGGCGGTCTCCGGCCACGTCGCCGGGGAACGGTTTGTTCTGCTCACGAATGCCGTGGCGCGGGAGCTTATGGCCTCTTCCGGTTGGGGCATCTCAAAAAAATACAAGCCGGTGACGGTCGGCTCGACGCTCGGCGCCACCGCCGCGCAGGATTTCACTTACTCCGCGCGGGCACTGAAGCCGTATTCACCGGCGCACATCGCCGGATCCCGCAACGGCGGCGGCGATCTCACCATCGGCTGGCAGCGCCGGACGCGACTTAACGGCGACTGGCGCGACGCGGTAGACGTGCCGCTTTCGGAAGAATCGGAGCGTTACGAGGTGGAGATCATGGACGGCATGACGGTGATGCGCACCATCACCGGCCTGACCGCGCCGCAGGCCACCTATACCGCCGCGCAGCAGACGACCGACTTCGGTTCGCCGCAAAGCAGTGTGGAAGCGAACGTCTATCAGCTTTCCGCCGCGGTTGGGCGCGGCTATGCGGGAAACGCCGCCGTTTAATCTTTAACAAATTAACCAGAGAGTTTTTATGCCGGACACCACTAATCGGGTGAAGCTGCCGTATATTCTGCAATCGCAATCGCAGAAGGAAGTGACCCACAATAGCGGTCTCGATCTGATCGATGCGCTGCTGCAAGCCGCATGCGTCACGGTGAATCTGAACACGCCGCCCGGCTCACCGGCGGCGGGCGATTGCTATGTGGTAGGCACGTCGCCCACCGGCGCGTGGGCAGGGCAGGCAAAAACGCTGGCCTTCTACACCACCGGCTGGAACTTCATAACGCCGTGGGAGGGATTGACGGTATGGGCGAACGATAGCAATGCGCTATTCACCTATGACGGCTCGGCCTGGGGGCTGACTTACAATCTGTCATCCTTCCAAAACCTGACCATGCTTGGCGTTAATGCCACCGCCGACGCCACGAACAAACTGAGCGTCAACAGCGCCGCGATATTGTTAAACAATATCGGCAACGACATGCAGGTGAAAATCAATAAGAACGCTGCCGGTGACAAGGCCAGCTTCTTATTTCAAACCGGCTTTTCGGCACGCGCAGAATTCGGACTGCTCGGTGACGACAACTTCACGCTTAAGGTTTCTCCGGACGGCTCTTCATTCTTCGATGCCTTCAAGATGTTGGCGGCGAGTGGCCGCATTGCTCTGAAACAAAACGGCGCAGGGTTAAGCGGTGCCGGTACTACGCAAGGCACGGCCACCGCCATTACTAAACAAACCAATGAGTTTACCACCGTTGCCGCTTCCTCCGGCGCTCGATTGCCTTCGCCGGAGCAAGGCGAGTTTATTTTCGTGCAGAACAGCGGCGCGAACGCACTCAACGTCTATCCGACCACCGGCCACAGCATCAACGCGCTGGCCGCGAACGCCGCCTTTTCGCTGGCAGTAGGAAAGAACGCCCTGTTCTGGGCGGCAACCGCGACCAAATGGTACGCAAACCTGAGCGCATAATGACAACCGCCACACTCAAAGAATCAATCCCAGCCGCCTCCGGGCGGCTTTTTCGTGCCCGCAACAAAGGAGGAACCATGCCCCACGATACCGAAAGCGAACACTTAGACGTGCATGTCGCTGTCTGCGCCGAGCGTTACCGCTCGCTGGAAATGCGGCTCGACCGCATCGAGCGCGTGATGTGGTGGATGCTGTCCACGCTCATCCTGGCGCTGGGCGGCATGGTTTTTCAGATGTTCATTCTTTTCAGCGGGAGGCTGTCATGATTACGTTAATTGGTTCTCTTATCGGTTTTGTCAGCGCGGCATTCCCCGACCTGCTGAAGCTGTTCCGCGACGCGCAGGATCGCAAGCACGAACTGCGCATACTGGAAATGCAGATGGAGCAGCAGCGCCAGGGACATGCGCAGCGGCTGGAAGAAGTCGGCATTCAGGCGGACATCGCCGAAAGCAAAGCGCTCTACAAAACCTACAACACCGGCATCCGCTGGGTGGATGCGTTAAATGGCACCGTGCGTCCGGTGATCGCCTATAGCTTTTTCATTCTCTACGCCAGCGTGAAGGTCATGCAGTTTTCCGCCGATCTGCCGTGGCTGCTGTGGAACGAGGAAGATCAGGCGATCTTCGCCGGGATCATCAGCTTCTATTTCGGCCAGCGCGCCATGAGCAAGCTGCGGGGCGGGAAATGAGACACGCCAGCGAAGACGGCCTGCGGCTGATCCGCCGCTTCGAGGGATTTTCCGCCGTGCCGTATCTCTGTCCGGCTGGCTACCTGACGGTGGGATACGGGCATGTGGTGAAAAACCCCGATGCCTTCCGCCAGCCGATTACCGAGGACGAGGCGACCGAAATCCTGACGGTCGATGTGGAAACGGCAGAACGCGCCGTGCTGCGCCTGATTGCCGTGCCGCTGACGGACGGTCAATTCGACGCGCTGGTGTCCTTCACCTTCAATCTCGGCGCCGGTGCGCTGCAGCGGTCGACGCTGCGACGGAAAGTGAACCGCGAAGATCACGAGGACGCGGCGGCGGAGTTTCTGCGCTGGGTATGGGCGGGCGGCCGGAAATTGAACGGCCTGATCCGCCGCAGGCAGGCGGAATCTGCGCTTTATCAATCGTAGAGGTAACCATACGAACAAATCGGAATTTCGACGGCATACAGCTAGAGCGCCTGCGCAAGGAATGGGACGTCCATTTCAACCAGCTGCACGGCGCGCTCTGGCAGAGCGCATACCTTGTGGCTGCATAAAATGAACGCGCAACTGACTACGCCTTACCCGGAAGATGAACTCAATCCAGAAACCGAAGACGTACAAGGCGAAAAGATACGGAAAACAGAACTGGATCGCCAGGCATTGGACGCACTCACCTCGCTTACCGGCATCGACATGGTTGCGCTTGTCCGCGAACGGCATCCCGCCATCGATTTGAGCGAAAAATGACATGGCCATTACCTGGATCACGCCGAGCGGCGACACCTCGGCGGAAATCGGCCTCGGCTCTTCCGCCGTGAACGGCACCGAGCAGACGGTGGCCAATGAAAGCACCGCGCCCGGCAGCGTGACCTTTTCCACCGCCGCTGGCGAAGGCAATGCGCTGACCATCGGCGACATTCCCGCAGGCCAGCACAAGGCGATCTGGGTGAAGCGCATCGTGAGTGCCGCCGCCGCCTACAACGCCGATTCGGTGGTGGTCAAGGTTCAAAGCGACACCGCCGCTTAGAGAGGCACCCATGACCGCCGTCATCAAGAAATTCGCCAAGGCGCCAGCGGAAAAGCTGGATTACGCCATCGCCTCCAGCCAGTGGATCGTTCCCAGCAATACCGTCGACGGCCCCGGCAATCAGTCGGTCTCGCTTGATGACGGCGTAACGGTGGATTACGGCGAAGCCAGCCCGTCGCCGGTCTTCAGCCAGGGCGGAACGCTCTTTACCGACCTTAAGGTCATTATCTATCTGACCGGCGGCACACTGGGGAAAGAATATGTGGTGGAGAACCAGATAGTGACAACCGCTGGCCGTAAATACGCGCGGCGTATTAAACTGGTGATTCAGGATAAAACTGCATAATTCCTCACCTTCAAGCCTCTCCCCTCTAGCCCCCTGCCGTCCGGCAGGGGGCTTTTTGTCATTCTCTCAACCATCGGATTTGGTATTGGGTTCTTTAGCTAATGCCGCCGCCTTTATTTGCTTAAGTAGCTGCTCCGCTTCTTCTTTACGGCATTCCGCGAGGAATATCTGAATGTCTATCATCGTTTTAACAAAGACGTGCTTTAAATCCTGCTGGTTGAATACCATCTCTTTTTTAGCGTCAGTATTGGTCTTGGCTATTATTTCCCCAAATTTGCGGTACAACACCTCGCACAGGTGATCCAATTCATAGGGATTTAGTTCGCCAAAACTCTTAACAAACTCGTAATAGTTTTCTCTCAGCATCAGCGATCCTTTGCACTTAACAATATTACGAAGAATTTCAGTTTATCCCTTAAATTTATAATATTATTATTTTTCATAGATTTCTGCATGATGGGGATGATTTCTGCCTTCCCATAAATAATAAACCACCGGAATTACGATGAGGGTCAGTATCGTGGTGGAAATCATACCCCCCACCATCGGGAGCGCAATTCGGCGCATGACGTCAGCGCCGAGGCCGTCGGTGATGAATACCGGCAGCAGACCGGCGATGATCACCGATACTGTCATCAGCTTGGGACGGACGCGCAGCACCGCGCCGTGCATTACCGCGTCGAATAGCTGCTGGGCGTTTTGCGGCGGGTGGTGACGCACCTGGTGGTCAAGATAGATCAGCATCACCACGGCGGTTTCCACGGCGATGCCTGCCAGGGCGAAAAAGCCCACCGCCACGGCGACCGAGAAGTTATAGCCCGCCAGATACAGCGTCCACACGCCGCCGATCAAACCGAAGGGCAGCGAGAGCATCACCATCAGCGTGCGGTCGAGCCTGCCGAAATGCATCACCAGCAGTACGAAGATGATGGCAATGGTGGCGGGGATGGCGATGTTGAGCCGCGCCCGCGCTTCCAGCATCTGCTCGAATTGCCCCGACCATCCGATGGAATAGCCCGCAGGCAGCTTCACCTTTTCGCCCACGATCTTCTGCGCTTCCGCCACATAGCCGCCGATATCGCGTCCTTCTATATCCACGAACACCCAGCCGTTGAGTCGCGCGTTTTCCGAGACGATCATCTGCGGGCCGGGAGTCAGTTTAATCTCCGCCAGTTCGCCCAGCGGAATCTGTGCGCCGTTCGGCGCGGCCACCAGAATCTCTTTCACGTCTTCGATGGATTCGCGGAAAGGCCGGTCGTAGCGCAGCATGATGCCATAGCGTTCGCGGCCCTGCACCGACTCGCCGAGTTTCATGCCGCCCAGCGCCGTGGCAATCACGTCCTGCACCATGCCGAGATCGATGCCGTAGCGGGCGATTGTCGCGCGGTTCGGCTCGATTTCCAGGTATTTCGCGCCGACGACGCGGTCGGCGAAGGCGGAGCGCGTGCCGGGAATGTCCTTCACCGCCTGTTCCACTTGCATGGCAACTTCGCCGATGACATTTAGATCAGAGCCGGAAACCTTGATGCCTACCGGCGTGCGGATGCCGGTCGTGACCATGTCGATGCGGATTTTAATGGGATATCCCCAGCTATTCACCAGTCCCGGCATCTTGGTAAGTGAATCCATTTCTTTAATAAGCATGTCGGTGGTGAGTCCCTTGCGCCACTGATCCTTGGGTTTGAGGCGTATCCAGGTTTCGATCATCGAAATCGGCGCGGGGTCGGTGGCGGTTTCGGCCTGTCCTGCCTTGCCAAACACGGTTTCCACCTCCGGCACGGTCTTGATGGCGCGGTTGGTGGTTTGCAGGATTTCTTTTGCTTTCGTAATGGATACACCCGGCAGCGTCGTCGGCATGTAGAGCAAATCGCCTTCGTAAAGCGAGGGCATGAACTCACTGCCGGTGCGCCAGATAGGGATGGCCATGCTGAGAAGCAATACACCAGCGATAATAAGTGTCAGCCATTTCGCTTTGAGCGCAGCCGCGAGAACGGGCTGATAGACGGCAATGAAGAAACGGTTAATCGGGTTGCGCTCTTCCGGCAGGATGCGCCCGCGAATCAGCCACAGCATGAGCAGCGGCACCACGGTGACGGACAGAATGGATGCCGCCGCCATCGAATAGGTCTTGGTAAAGGCCAGCGGCGAAAACAGTCGCTCCGACTGGCCGGTCAGCGCAAACACCGGCAGAAAGGAAACGGTGATAATCAGCAAGGAGAAGAACAGGCCGGGGCCGACTTCCTTCGCCGCCAGAACCAGCGCGTCGGCTTTCTCCTGCGCAGTGGCGTCTTGGCGCATTTCCGAGAGCTTGCGGTGGGCGTTTTCCACCATGACGATGCTGGCGTCCACCATCGCGCCGATGGCGATGGCGATACCGCCCAGCGACATGATGTTGGCGGTAATGCCCTGCCAGGACATGACGATGAACGCCGCCAGCACGCCAAGCGGCAGGGTGACGATGGCAACGAAAGAGGATCGGACGTGCAGCAGGAAGATCAGGCAGACCAGCGCGACGACAATCGCTTCCTCGATCAGCTTGTGGGTGAGGTATTTCACCGAGCCTTCGATTAGCGGCGCGCGGTCATACACCGGCACGATCTCGACACCTTCCGGCAGCCCCGGCTTGACGGCTTCGATTTTCTTGCGGATCGCCTCGATGACGTTAAGTGCATTGCCGCCCGGTCGCATGACGACGATGCCGCTCACGACTTCGCCTTCGCCGTTCAGTTCCGTTACGCCGCGCCGCAGTTCCGGCCCTTCGATGACGCGGGCGACATCGGAGAGATACACCGGCGTGCCGCCTTCGGCCTTCAACACCAGCTTCTCCAGATCGGCGGTCTTGGTAACATAGCCTTTGGCACGCACCACGAATTCGGTTTCCGCCTGCTCGATGACGCGCCCGCCCGCTTCCTCGCTGGAGGCGCGGATGGCCTCCTGCAAGCGCATCAGCGGAATGTCGTAGGCGCGAAGTTTAATAGGATCGGCCAGCACCTGATATTCTTTTACGAAGCCGCCGACGCTGGCGACTTCCGCCACGCCGGGTACGGTTGCCAACTCGAATTTCAGGAACCAGTCCTGCAAGGAGCGGAGTTGAGAAAGATCGAGCTTCCCTGATTTATCCACCAGCGCATACTGATACACCCAGCCGACGCCGGTAGCGTCCGGCCCGATCTGCGCCTTGGCATTCGGCGGCAATTCGGATTGCACTTTGGAAAGCGCCTCAATGACGCGCGAGCGCGCCCAGTATAAATCCGTACCGTCCTTGAAAATAACGTAGACGAACGATGCGCCGAACATGGAAAAGCCGCGCACGATCTTGGCCTGCGGCAGTCCCAGCATGGCGCTTGAGAGTGGATAGGTCACCAAATCCTCGATAATTTGCGGTGACTGCCCCTCGAAATCCGTGCGGATAATGACCTGCGTATCCGACAAATCGGGGATGGCGTCGAGCGGCGTGCGCTGAATGGCGAATATGCCGCCCACCAGAATCAGCAGCGCGAAGATGGATATAATCAGCGGATTACGCACCGACCAGTCAATGACGCGGGCGACGAAGGTTTGGGTGGGATCGTGGGCGAGGTTGCTCATTATTTGCCTCCCGACAGTTTTTGCAGCGACTCGCGCAGATTCGATTCCGAGTCGATCAGGAACTGGCCGTTGGTGACGACTTCCTCATCGCCGGAAAGCCCGCTTATAATTTCCGTTCGTCCTTCCGACGCCATGCCCGCCTTGACCTCCCGCGCCTGGAACTTGCCGCCGCCCATGCTGACGATAACGTGCTCGCCGCCGCTGTCGCGCAGGATCGCGGAGCTGGGCACGGTCAGTGCTTCGCCTGCGCCACCCACGGCGAAGCTGACGGTGGCGTATCCGGCGGGTTTCAGCAGGTCGTCAGGATTGCTAACCACCAGCCGCGCCTTGCCGGTGCGCGTCTCCGGCGTGATGGTGGGGTAGATATAATCCACCGTGGCTTCCAATTCGGCGCTGCTTCCGGACACCGTGACCTTCGCCTGATCGCCTTCCTTGATTGTATTCAAATCTTTCTCAGGAATGGCGGCTTCCACCCAAACGGTGGACAAATCCTGGATATGGCCGATCTCGGCATTCACCATCAGGTAATGCCCTTTGCGGATTTCCAGCCGGTTCAGGATGCCGTCCGTGGGAATGTAAAACGGCACGCTGTCGTAGGCCTTGCCGGTCTTTGCCAGCGTTGCTAACACTTTGTCATCGACGCCCAACAGCTTCATGCGCTTGCGCGCGGAGGCGGCCAAGTCTTTATATCCCGCCTTCGCCGCCGCGATGTAATCATTCTGCAAGGCCAGCAGTTCCGGACTGTAGAGCGTATAGAACAGATCGCCTTTCTTCACCTTGTCACCGGGGGCGCTATATTTGAGATCGTCCACGCGGCCTTCCACCTGGCTGAACAAGTCCCAGCGTGTGCGCTCGTTTTCCATGATGATGCCGGTGGCGCGAAGTCCTCCGCCCAGTGTTGATTTCATGACTTTCTCGGTACGCACGCCCATTTTCTGGACATTCCCGGCGCTGATGGAAACCACCGGCTTGCCACCGCTTTCTTCCATGCCGGACTCATCGGCGTATTTCGGCACCAGCTGCATATCCATGAACGGCGATTTGCCGGGCTTGTCGAATTTCTTTCCCGGCACCATCGGGTCGTGCCAGTAGAGCACCTTGCGTCCAGAATCGTCCTGAACCACATTGCTCGGCGCTTCTTCTTTCCGGCTGTGATCGTGGCCGTGGTCGATGGCCACCAAATCCATGCCGCAGATCGGGCATTGCCCCGGCTTGTCGGAAATAATCTGCGGGTGCATTGGGCAGGTATATTTCACCGCCGCCGCTTCTTCGGCATAAGCCGACGAGATAAAGCTGGCCCTGGAAATGTTTTCCAAGACGTTGTGCGCCTGCGGGGGCAGCACAAGGCTTGCCCCGTTCAGCAATGCCTGAGCGCCGATAAAAGCGCCCATCAGAAGCGGCAGCGATGATTTTTTCATTACTTCTTCTCCATCATATTCATGTCTTTCATCGGCATATCCTTCATGTCCATGCTTTTCATATCCATGTTCGTGGAACCTTTGCTTTCCTCAAACACGGCTTTGCCGTCCTTGATCTCCTTCACTTTTTCCAAATCCATCGTGCAGCATGGACATTGGCCGGGCTTATCGGAAAACCAGTCGGTTTTCATTGAGCAGGAATAGACCGGTTCGCCGGATTGCAGACGCTCTACGGCCTGCTGCGCCGTAAGAGGACTCGGTTTATCCTCGGCGTAAGCCGCGCCGGTGAGCAGAGCGAGGGCGATAACGAAAGTGCTGAGTAATTTTTTCATTGGGATTCTCCTATAATGTAACGGTTGAAATCGGCGACGAGCGCGGTGTGTTTCGCCCGCTCCGTTGCTGCCTGCGCCCGCACCGAAAAGGCTTCGCGGCGGGTTTTGAGGATCATGGCAAAGTCAGCCTTGCCCGCCTCATACTCCCTGGAAGCGGCGTTCGCCGCCGCCTTCAGGAGAGATTCCTTTTTCTCGAACAGTTCTATTTTCCTGACGCTGGTATCGATCTGCGCCTTCAGATGATCCAGCTTCTCAATGATTTGACGCTTGACGGCATCCCGGTCGAATTCCGCCGCCGACAGCGAAGCCTTCGCGCCTTGTAATTTAGGTTTCTGGTTTTCCGACGCCCACAGGGGAATGCTCAAACCCAGCATGATAGAACCGCCGTCGGCGCCGTCATTCATTCTTCCGCCGCTTGCCCGAATCTCAAAATTGGGGCCGTATTCCGCTTCGCGGATGTCCACGTCCTTCTTCGCCATATCGATGTCGGAAGCGGCGATGATAACGGGATAGGTTTTAGCGGGATCGCGGTTCCACGCGGCTATTTCAACAGGAGGAAGGGTAACGTCCGGCGCTTCGCCCAGCATGTTTATGAGCATGGCTTCGATGCCGTGCCGTTCTTCCTCCAGCTCGGACAGCATAATGTCGATTTCCTGAATCTCCGCGTCGGTCATCGGCACGGTGCTAAGACCGGCGCGGTTGGCGGCGACGCTTCCTTTGAGGCTCTGCCGCTGAGTTTTGAGCAATTTTTCCTGCTCCAGTGCGATGGCGCGCAGTTCCTTGACCTTTTGCAGATTGGCAAATGAAGCGATCATCTTCGCTTTCATGGCGGCGAAGGCGTAATCCTGTAATAGTCTGTTCTTGTGCGATTCAACCCGCAGCCGGTCAGCGCGCGCCTCGCGCAGGGAATAGCGGGGGATTTCCTGGCGGAAGCCGATCATTTTATCCCCGCCGCCGCGCCCCATGTCGGAGCGGAAACGGTAGTCTTCCTGTTCGATGAACAGCATCGGATCGGGCAGTCCCATCTCGCCCTTGGCGTAGCTGCCGGAAGCTTCCACCCGACTGGCATAGGCAGTGATTTCCGGATGCTGGCGCAGCTTTTCCTCCAGCCGAGTCAGCGTTCCGATTTCCTGCGGCTCTTCCGCCTGGGCGGGGAGCGCCGCGCCGTTCAAGGCCAGCACTAAAATCAAATATTTGAACATAAAATCTCTCGTAGTGAATTGACTGCCGCGCGCGCGGCAGAACACATGCGAGAAGCGATCCGCTAGGCGCTAGGCCAGATTGCGGACACACTTCTCCTTACGAGAAGGTCTTGGGAGGGCGTTCTTGGGAGTTGAGATGCGCGGATGCGATTGCGGCATCGGCGGGATAAAACCGATTGTCCTTATCGCCAACGGCGGGCAGGTCGGCTTTATAAGCGGGAAGATTCATCGTAACGCCGCCGCTTAAGGCTGAACATTTTGCGTTACAGGCGGCATCGTCGCAGCAGCCGGATTTCTTCTGTTCCTGCTTGGCCATTTTATCGCAGCCGTCACAGTCCTCCATGTCCATCTGCTGCATCTGCATTTTTGCAGCCATAGGGCATTCCGGCATCGGCTCTGCCTGCACGGGAAACCCCGACAGCGCGATGCTGAACGAAAGCAGTAATACAGAGATGATGCGCGTCAAATACATAGTAAACAGTCTACCAGAATATCGTTAAAAATCAATTAGTCTATTCAATGCCTTGCTTATCAATGGATTAGAGCCTGTCGGCATAAATATTAACGCGGTAATAAAAATGCTGCCGTAAATCCGATACACCAAATCAGCACCGACCCCCAATAAAACCGTACATTCCACCGATGCGCTTTGTTGCACAGCGCCGCCAGTTCGGTGTCGGCGGGGCATGTTCTGCCGGGGCGATAGAGTGTCCAACCTGCAATAAACAGAATCAATGCGGTCACGCCAAATGTAATTGCTTCGTTACGACCGAACCATTGTAGCCAAGGAAAATAATCACCATAAAGCGAAGCAGCCACGGCACCCAACCCCAAGCTCACCAGCAGAATCGGCAACGCACAGCACAGCAGGGTCGTGGTGGAGGCAAATAATATCCACACTCCCCATTTTCTTGGCTTTTTTATTTTATCAATCACAACAGCCTTCTTCCGTTTGTTTCGGCGGGCATGGAGTATCGCCGTAAGAGCAGAACACGCAGCAATCACCTTCTTTCGGTTTCAGCACAACATGGCAACCGGAACACTCGTAAAAATACCGGCAGCTGTCGGTCGGCATTTTCTCACGCCTGGAAGCGCCGCATTTCGGACAGGTGACGGTGGAATGCGTTTCCATCATGCCGGATCACACTGCTCTTGTTTTTCCATGCCGCGATAGCTAAAGCCTTTCTCAACAAACAGTTTGGTCAACTGCTCATCGGTGAAGGTGGTTTTTTCATCCGCACACACCTTGATGAGGCCTTTTTCCAGATCGGAACCCACTTCCTTCACGCCTCCAATTTGCTTAAGCGCTTTAGCCGATGCCGCTACGCAAGCCGGACAGGTAATGCCGTCTATCCGCATATTGTACTGCACGTCGGCAGCCAGAGCATTCCCCGCAACCAATAAGGCAATGCCGGAAACAAACGGTAATTTCTTCATAACGCCCTCCTTCTTTGGCAAAAAATTGTTGTTAAAACCGGATGACATAACGGTGATGCTTTCTTACACATTTTCTTCATAGAAATGATTGAGAATGCCACACTCTGAAAGCGGTCTGCCCTTACCGGGGCAGTATTCCGCAAGCGCCGCCAGGCTTTTTTTCATGCGTTTGAGATCCGTAATTTTTCCTTCTATCTTCTTTATTTTCTGTCCCGCACGCTCCCGTATATCGCCGCAGTCGGCCTCGGAATTCTCGCTCAGGGAAAGAAGGTCTTTAATTTCTTCCAGCGTAAATCCGAGCGTTTGCGCCCGGCGCACGAAATTCAGACGCTTGAGGCTTTCCTTTCCGTATTTGCGGTAGCCGGATTCGCTGTGCTCTGCCGGTGCCAACAGCCCCAGACGCTCGTAATAGCGCACGGTGTCCGTTTTCACCCCACAGGCTTTCGCCAGTTTTCCAATATTCAGTCCCGTCATAAAACTTACTCCATGATGTGATTCTACACCTTGGAGTATAGTCTAAGGTCAAGAGTTTAAATTTTATAGTTCGATTGACCGGAGCCGCAGTGAATTACCTATCACCGATACCGAACTGAACGCCATCGCTGCGCTGGCGATGATCGGACTTAGGAGTATGCCGAAGAAGGGATAGAGCAGACCCGCCGCAATCGGAATGGCCAGCGTATTGTAGCCGAAGGCCAGGAACATGTTCTGGCGGATGTTGCGCATGGTGGCGCGGCTTAAATGGCGGGCGCGGACGATGCCCATCAAATCGCCCTTTATCAGCGTCAGCCCGGCGCTTTCCACCGCCACGTCGGCGCCGGTTCCCATTGCAATGCCGACATCGGCCTGCGCCAGCGCGGGCGCATCGTTGATGCCGTCGCCCGCCATTGCCACCTTGCGGCCTTGTTGCTGCAGCTCGCGCACCACCTCGTTTTTCCGCTCCGGCAGCACGTCGGCCTGAATGTCGTCAATGCCGACTTTCTTCGCTACCGCCTGCGCCGTGGTTTTATTGTCGCCGGTCAGCATGACGATCTTGAGGCCGTCTTCTTTCAGCAACCTGATCGCTTCCACCGTGGTTTTCTTAATGGGATCGGCCACGGTGATGATGCCGGCCGCTTTCCCGTCCACACCGAGGAACATCACGGTCTGGCCTTGGGAGCGGTAGGCGTCGGCCTGACCTTTCACGCCCGCGCCGTCGATATTCAGCGATTGCAGCAGCGCCAGATTCCCCAGCGCCACCTGCCTGCCGTCTACCGTGCCGGTGACGCCCTTGCCGGTGATGGATTTGAAATCCCCGGCTTTGGAAAGCGGCACGTTCTTTTCTTCCGCGCCTTTTACAATCGCTTCGGCCAGCGGGTGTTCGCTGCCACACTCCAGGCTGGCCGCAAGGGAAAGCACGGTTTTGTCATCGAAGCCCTGCGCCGGGACGACCGACATCAGCTTCGGCTTGCCCTCGGTGAGCGTACCGGTCTTATCGACGATCAGCGTATCCACTTTCTCGAAAGTTTCCAACGTCTCGGCGTTTTTAATCATCACTCCGGCGCGCGCGCCTCTGCCGGTTCCGGCCATGATCGACATCGGCGTCGCCAGCCCCAGCGCGCAGGGACAGGCGATGATCAGAACCGCCACGGCATTCAGAATGGCATAGCCCAGTTTCGGCTCCGGCCCCCACATCCACCAGCCAATGGCGGTGAGCGTGGCAACCGCGATAACCGAAGGGACAAAATAAGCGGAGACCGTATCGGCCAGCCGCTGGATCGGCGCGCGCGTGCGCTGCGCCTTGCCGACCATGTCCACGATCTGCGACAACAATGTTTCCCTGCCGACGCGCTCCGCCTTCATGGTGAAGCCGCCCGTGCCGTTGATGGTCGCGCCCGTCACCTTGTCGCCGGGATTCTTTTCCACCGGCACCGGCTCGCCGGTAATCATCGACTGATCGACGGAGCTGGAGCCTTCCACCACCACGCCGTCCACCGGGATTTTATCGCCGGGACGGACGCGCAGCATATCGCCTTCGCGCACTTCCGAGAGCGGTACGTCTTTCTCGCTGCCGTTTTCATTGATCCGGCGGGCGGTGTCGGGCGCGAGTTTCAGCAGGGCTTTTATGGCGCTTGAGGTCTGCGCGCGGGCTTTGAGTTCCAGCACCTGACCGAGCAGCACCAACGCCGTGATGACGGCGGCGGGTTCAAAATACACATCCACCGCTTCACCGCCGCCGGTAAGCTGCGCGGCGATGCCGGGAAACACCGTAACGATCAAACTATAGACATAGGCAACGCCCACGCCCAGTCCGATCAGCGTGAACATATTCGGGCTTCTATGCTTCAGCGACTGCCAGAAGCGTTCGAAGAACGGCCAGCCCGCCCATAACACCACCGGTGTCGCCAGTGCCAATTGCGCCCACGCCGCAAGCGGATTCATCAGGAGACCGTGCAGCGCATCACTGACATGCGCGCCCATGTTCAGGATAAGCAGCGGGATGGAAAGCACGGTGGCGATCCAGAACCGGCGCGTCATATCTTTCAGTTCGGAATCGTCGGTTTCGCTTTCGGCGATATTCTCCGGTTCCAGCGCCATGCCGCAGATGGGGCAGGTTCCCGGCCCTTTCTGGCGTATCTCAGGATGCATCGGGCAGGTATAGATGGTGTCTTTACCTGAAGCGGCTACAGCGGTCGGGGCCGGTTTTTTCTGGTTGTGATCATGTTGGCAGCAAGCGTCGGGAGATTTGGAGGTTTTTGTATATTTGTCCGGATCGGCCTTGAATTTCTCCAGACAGCCCTTGCTGCAAAAATAATAGTCAGCGCCCCCCGTCTCGTGACGGTGCTTTGCGGTGGCAGGATCCACGTCCATGCCGCAGACGGGATCTTTTACCGGAGATGTCAAAGAATGAGCGTGTGCATGTTCCATGCGCGCACTTTATCCGATAGACAATAAAAGTAAAATAAGAGACTGATAAAAAGGCGGATGTACGCCTATTTTTTATCATCCGGTATGCTTACGGGAACTTTTTTCCCGGTCATTTCCTCGCATATCTTACGCATGCGCTCGAAATGCCGGACGTTCGACTCATTGTCTGGTTTGAGTCCTGATTCGATTTCCCGGCGGCATTCCTGGGCAAGAATTGTCCGCTTCTGTTCAGGGCTTTTTCCGGCCAGTTTCTGCTCCAGCGTATCGGAATAGGTCGTGCAGGCGCTTAAGAAAGCGACCGCAAGCAAAACAATAGTAAAATTATTCATAATCAATTCTCCGCCCGCTTTAGTTTACGCATCTCGTCACACAGCACCCATTGCCGCGACTCATGGCCGACATAGGGCCGCGAATGACCTCCCGGCACAGGATAGCGTGCGTTTATCAGGCATTCATAATACGCCGTTTTTTCGCGCTCGGCAGGCGTGGATGCCGCCGCCAGCTTCTCCTCCAGGCTGGGCTGCTTGACGCATCCGGCGAGCAGTGCCATACTTAAAATAATAAGGGTGAGCGCTTTCATACAGTTACTCCTTTCCCTCCAGATAAGCGGTGGTCATTTCACGGCAAAGCGCCTTTAACTGGCTGACTTCCGGATAATAGCGATGGGCAGCAATGCTGCGCGTTTTTCCTGTGCGGTGCCGAACCGTCTGGTCTTTTTGCCATTCTGCCTCGTTCAGGCAAGCCAGGCGCAATACTTCCTGGCGTTCCTGCGGCGACCTGCCTTCGAGTTTTTCACTCAGCGTCGGCGGCGGGCTAGATGATGTGGCACAGGCAGAAAGAAGCAGGATCGCTACCAGAGAGATTGATTTAAGAATTTCCATGCGTGCTCTCCTTGCGGCATTGTTCGAATTGCGGTTTAAAATCATCCAGCTTCAAAATGTTGGTAAAGCGGCGGCGGCCATGATGTGGATGCGGTTCCGACCATTCCAGATAGGCTTTGCCGCCCGCGGCCAGATCGGCGGCCAGTTGCGGCGATTCTTCACTGGAGAAAAACTCCTGACGGGTCTGATAGCGGTGGCCATTGACGTTCACACTGAGAAAGGCGCCGGGAACCAAAGTACGGTTGCTTTTGACCGAAACACCCGCCGCATCGCCCTTGCGATGCAACAGCACGCTTAAGCCGTTATAACCGGAGGAAATAGCACATACCGGCTGCCCGTCCTGAGCTTTATAGCTTTCTGTCCGCCACTGATCATATACGAGGGGTGGGTGGAGTTCGCTTTGCAGCTCACCGTTCTTCTCCTCGATCGTACAGGCGGACAGAAAAACCGCTGCACTCAAGGCAAGTGGTAAAAATGCACTCATAACCATCCTCCTTGCTGATTGCCCTGCCGCCAATCAGTAATACGCAGAGGGAAGGCGTATCCCTCAAAAAATATTATTCTTATTTTTCCATAAATTATCCATCTTAAAAGTGTAATTCATACTCCAGTTGAGCGATGGCTTCGCTGTTGTTGGCGGCGTCGGACACGCCAAACAGATAGCCGACGCGATATTTGAGCGCATCGGCACGCTGGGTGAAATGAAGCGGGATTTTGCCGTAGGAGGCGGGGCCTATATGGTTCGCCGTTCCTGCGCACTCTTGCCTTGCAGTTTTTCTTCCAGCAGCGGGTGCAACTCGGTGGCGTGTAGCACTGAGGGAAGCGTCAGCGCTATCCATGTTCCTGCAATAATCGCTTTCGCTTCCCGCATGGCTCTACTTCAATGCGCTTTCCACTAATTTTAAGGCGCCTTCTGTTTTCTTAAATTCGGCACTGGTCTTTTCCGCGTCCTTGGCATCGGAGACGGTATGCAATTTACCCAGTTGCGTGGAGAACTGCTTCAATGAAGCATCCAGCCGGTTCTTTTTGTCGCCTTCAAGAGCGGATTTTTCCTTTAATGTTTCGATGGCGGTTGCAGCCCTTTCCGATACTTCATGGATTTCATCGATCCTTCCTTCCTTAATCATCCCGCCGATCTCTTTAATGGCGCCCTGAATTTCACTTAGCGCCTGGTCGGAGTTAGTGGCTTTAGAAACCGCTTCATCCGCATGCGCGGTGTGCTCCATTTGCATCTCCTTTCCTTGAGTATGCTCCTCTCCCTCATGGGAAAGTGCAGGCTGGGCGGCGGCAAACGTTACGGCAACGGCAGTCGTTAACAATAATTTTTTCATGACAGACTCCTTGGTTGGGTTGAAAGAATGGCTTCAGGAAGCATATCCGACACCGGTTTTCTGCCGAATTTCCAGAAAATCAACGGGCGGACGGTAAGATCAAGCAGTGTGCTGGAAAACAGCCCGCAGAAGATCACCACCGCCACCGGATGCAGGATTTCCCGTCCCGGCTCATCGGCAGCGATGATAAGCGGTATCAGCGCAAGTGCAGCGGCAAGCGCCGTCATCAGCACAGGGATAATCCGCTCGGACGTGCCGCGATAAATCATTTTCAGGTCAAATTTCTCTCCCTCATGCTCCATGAGATGCCAGTAATGGGCGATCATCATGATGCCGTTGCGCGCCTCAATGCCGGTAAGCGTTACAAAACCTACCATTGTGGCGATGGAAAACACCCCACCGGAGAGCATAACGCCTATCACCGCCCCGATAAAGGCAAGTGGAATGGCAATCATGACCTGAAAGGCCAGATTCGCACTCTTGAAGTGCATGAACAGCACCAGGAACATGCCCGCCAGAGAAAAAATACTCAAGATGGCGATCATCTTTGAAGCACTGGCCTGACTTTCGAATTGCCCGCCGTAGGTAATGTAATAACCGGGGGCCAGATGGACTTTCTCAGCAACGGCGGCGCGGACACGCTCCACCACACCCACCAGATCGCGCTCGGAGCTGTTGGCCTGAATGACAATCCGGCGCTGCGCGTTCTCGCGGTTGATGATATTGGGGCCTTTGGCATCCTCAACGGTGGCGATCAACTCCAGCGGCACCACGTTGTTGCCGGGAACGTCGATAGGAATCTGCTTAATGGCGGTAATGTCATCGCGGGCTTCGTCGGTCAAGCGCATAACAATGTCATAAGTGCGTTGCCCGTCAAGCACCTGCCCCACTTCCTTGCCTTGCATGGCAAGTTCGGCGTATTCGGCGGCCTCGCCGGAAAGCAGCCCGTAGCGCGCTGCTTTTTCACGGTCAAACCGCACATGCACCTGCGGTACCAGCACCTGTTTTTCCACCGAAAGATCGACTACTCCGGGCACATCGTTCATCGCCTGGCGGATTTCTTCCGCTTTGGCGCGCAGCGTGGCAAGGTCAGGGCCGAATAATTTGATGGCAATCTGCGCTCTGACACCGGACATCATGTGGTCGATACGGTGGGAAATCGGCTGGCCGATATTGACGGCGATACCGGGAATCTCATCTAGGCGGGAACGAATATCCGCTAGAATATCGGCGCGAGAACGCTCGGATTCCTTTAATTCCACTTCAATCTCGCTTGAATGCACACCTTCAGCGTGATCATCACGTTCGGCGCGCCCGGTGCGCCTGCCGGTTTTAGTGGCTTCCGGTATCTGACGGATCAGGTTTTCGGCGATGGTGCCGATGCGGTTGGATTCGCTAAGGCTGGTGCCAGGCGGCAGCAGCAGGTTGATCGTAACCGATCCTTCGTTGAATTGCGGCAGGAATTCCTTACCGAAGAATGGGACTGCCGCAACGGTGAGCAGAAACACTCCGCCCACCGCCGCGAATACCAGACGCGTATGTGGGAAAGCAAAATTGAGAATACGGGCTTCAATTGATTTTATCTTGCGTACCAGCCAGCCGTCATGTTCCTCGGCCATGCGTTTCATATTGGGAAGCAGGTACGCGCACAGCGCCGGTGCCAGTGTCACCGAGACAAGCAGCGAAGCGGTGATCGAAACGATATAAGCGATGCCAAGTGGCAGGAAAATTTTTCCCTCTATGCCTTGCATGGCAAAAAGCGGGATGAACACCAACACCACGATGACGGTGGCGAATACGATGGAATTACGGATTTCCTTGGTGGCTTCCAGCACGACTTTCAGTGGATCCTTCGGCTCGCTGGCGTGACGGTTCTCGCGCAGGCGGCGGAACACATTTTCCACCCCGACAATGGCGTCATCCACCAACTCGCCGATAGCAACCGCAAGACCGCCCAGTGTCATGGTGTTGATGCTCATACCGAACATTTTGAAAACAATCGCCGTCAGAACGAAAGAAAGTGGAATAGCGGTCAAGGTGATAAAAGTGGTACGGAAATTCAATAGAAACAGGAACAGGATAATGGTGACGAGAATCGCTCCGTCGCGTAACGCTTCCTCGACATTGCCGACCGCATTCTTAATGAAACTGGCCTGCCGGAAAATATCATCATGGATGGTAACCCCCTCGGGCAGAGTTTTCTGGATTTCCTGAAGTTCCTGCTCGATACGCTCCGTGAGCTTGACCGTATCCGCTCCGGGTTGCTTCTGTATGGAAAAAATCACGCCGGGCCTTCCGTCAATGCTGGCATCGCCGCGCTTGGCAAGTGGCCCGCCGAGTTTGACTTCGGCGATATTGGCAAGTGTAAGCGGGGTGGGGCTGGTGTTCTTCTCATTCGGTAACGGCGAATTGGCAAGGTCTTCAATGTTCCTGATGCGCGCTACATTGCGGATTAACCCCTCCTGATAGTCGTGAAGGAGAAATCCGCCCGTCGAGTTGATGTTCGATCCTGCAATAGTGGCTTCGACATCATGCAGCGTCACATTATAATTTTTCAGCCGCAGTGGATCGACCAGCACCTGATATTGCTTCATGTCGCCGCCGATGGCGGTGATCTGCGAAATACCGGGAATCGAGAGCAGCCGGTTCCGGATGTCCCATTCGGCGATGGTGCGCAGAGCCATGCTATCCACATCCGCATTTTCGCTGGTTAGTCCCACCAGCATGATCTCGCCCATGATCGAGGAGATCGGCCCCATAATGGGCTTTGCGCCTGCGGGAAGCGTTTCCCCGACCTGCTGGAGCTTCTCCGAGACAATCTGGCGGGCGATGTAAATATCCGTATCCCAGCCGAATTCCACCCATACAATGGAAAGCCCGATGGCTGAAGCCGAGCGCACGCGCTCTACGCCGGTCGAGCCATTTACCGCCGTTTCAATCGGCCAGCTGACGAGTGCTTCCACTTCCTCCGGGGCCAACCCCTCGGCTTCAGTGAAGATAGTCACCGTAGGACGGTTGAGATCGGGAAATACGTCCACCGGAAGCTTACTGATGACCATGCCGCCATACACCAGCAGCAAAACCGAAAACACCACAACGAGTAGGCGATTCTTTAGCGAAAATTGTATGATGGCATTAAACATCGGTTGTTCCTTATGCCCTTCTTCTTTTTTTGGCTCGGAGGGTTTGGCGAATTGCAGCTGGTAATTACCGACCGTCACTACGTCCTCGTCGGGGAAGACGCCTTCCAGCACTTCCACATCGTTGCCGTACCGCATTCCCAGCTTCACGCTGCGGCGCTCGAATTCATTGCCGCTTCTAACAAACACGAACTGCTCGCCGCTTTCGCCCAGCACCGCTTTCATCGGTACGGTCAGCACATCGGCGGGGCTGGAAATTTCTACCGCCAGCCGCACCTGCACATTCGCCAGCAATTTACGGTCGGGATTCTGCACCAGCGCATATACGTTAAAAGTACGGCTGCCACTGTCAAATGCACCGTCCATGCGCTGTACGGTACCGGTAAGCGGTGTGTTGCCAAGCAAATTGCTGTTAACATAGACTTTCTGTCCCACCTGAATTTTAGCTACGTCCGGCGTTTCATACATCACGCCGCGTACCAACACTTCCGATGGGTCACTCACTTCCATAAGGGCACTCTCCGGCGTGACCGATTGTCCCAGCACCACGCTTTGCCTGGTGACATAACCGCTGATCGGCGAAGTAATAGCCACCGGCGAACTGCCCACAAAAATAGGCTGTATGGTCAGCAGCTTCTGCCCCTTAGCGGCTTTTTCCCCTACCTTGATATGAATCTCGGACACGCGGCCAGCCGCGCTGGAGTTGATGATGGCCTGACGCTCAGGCGGGATTTCGACAATACCGTTCACATCCACCGTGGTGGCGCGCGGAGAGATTGCCGCTTGAATGGTTTGAATGCCAAGGTTGTTGATCGCGGTATTGGAAAGCGTCACCATGCTAACAATGCCTGCGCCACCTTCTGTGCCGGGTGCTTCCGCGTGATCTTCTCCTTCATGAGCAAGTGACTGATTAAACAGGCCAAGCCCTACGATAAAAGTTACTATGACTATTGTTTTCTTCATTGGATTTCCTCTAGTTTTCCGCCCAGCTCCAGCTCCAGCGCGCCACGGGCGTTCACCGCCTGCGCCAGGGCATCCAGTGCTTCGTTTTCCGATGTTAAAAGTTTCTCGCGCACCTGCCAGGCATCCAGCGCATTGGCCTGACCCTGGCGGAACATGCTGCGGGTGAGTTCATACGATTTGCGATAACCGGGAAGGATGTCATCGAAATAAGTATCGGCGCGTCCCTGCAGGGCGGAGGCGCTTTGCTGTAACTCGTCGATCACCTCTTTTTGAGGTAATCCGAAAAATAAATCCGTCTCGGATTTCACCTGCCGCAATTCGGCATTGGCGCGTTTACGTTCGGCGTCATTCTGATTCCACAGCGGAATACGCAGCGCAATACCGACCCCATAGGATTTTTCATCGCCGCCCGGTGAGCGGGAGTACAGTAATCTGGGGCCGATTTCCGGCAATGTGGCGTCCTGTTGCGCGATACTTAAGCGGCGCTCGGCGGCCTGAAGTCGGGTTTTAAGCACATTGCGAAGATTGGAACGCGATTCGGCGAAGGTAAACAGTTTGTCCGTGTCACCTGGAACGGGCACAAATACTGGCCGTTGTAATTCCACAGCCTGGTAATTTCTGCCTGTAAGCCGCGCCAGATCGGTACGCACCTGCCGCAGTTCGGCCTCCACCGCGTTTGAATCCGCGCGCAGCTTCGCGGCATCGGCAGAAAACAAATGGGAGGCGGCAGGACTGGTTTGCCCCTGCTTTGCCGAACTGTTGACCAGCGATTTCATTTTTTCCGCATCGTCGGCATAGTTTTCATAGAGCTTTTTCCGCTCGGACAGCAGCCAGACCTGCGTGTAAAGCGCGGTGGTTTCGTTGATGACTTTCAGGATTTCATATTTCTGCTCGGTGTCGGCCACGCGACCCAATGCATCAGCGTAACGCAGGCGGGAGCCCGTCAACTGGGAGAGTTTGAACGGCTGAGTCAGTTCCATATCTGCGCCCGTGCCGCCTGTGCCTTTGCTGCGAATCGCATCCAAATCCAGTTCGGGGTTATCAAGCGTCTTGACTTCGATAGCATCCGCCAGCTTATCCTCATACTCGCGCTGGACGCGGTAAATGCTCGTATTCTTCTGAAGGCTTTCTTTAATCACCTGATCAAGCGTCAGCGTTTCGGCGAAAGCAACGGCTGGAAAAAGTGCGCTGATGGCGATAATGGCGATAATTTTGTTCACTCAATTTCTCCCCGGTTGCGTTTTGGGTGTCCTAATAATACGCAACGGAGAGGGTTATCCCTCAAAAAATAAATATTGTTGTTTTTCAGATGACTGTGTGGTGATAATAGCGCCGGGGCCTTATGAAAGGTAGTCATAGAAAAAACGCTCAGAAATTACTGAGTTTTTTTGATGTATCTTTAGGTAACGTGAAAAAATCATATTTTGGTGATGGTTTTCTTTCCAGCTTAAAACGTATTAGACCCTTTTGTGCTGCTATTAAATTAATGCCGTCGTCTTGCAATAGAATAGTTCCTGGTGCAAAATTATGCAGGTGCTCCCAAAAATAAACATTTGATATAAATTCTATGTCGCCCGCAGGGTTAATGTACCTATGCGCTCTCATACACCTGCTTATGATTTCTAACTCCTGAGTATAATCTACAACAAACTCCCCTGTATTTGGCATTGGCCAATATTGTTCATCTTGACGGATTTGGGGGGTTGAGTTCATCCAATATATTTCTGGGGATTCAAGAAATCGTCGAAGTAAAAATACAGCAAGCCTCTGCTTTTTCGTTAATAAATCCTCTATGTTCTCACTTCCAAACAAAGGGAAGGATTCTTGTAAAATTATATTTCCAGCATCCCATTCTGGAGATAATTCGTGCAAGGTAACGCCCGATTTTTTTAGTCCTTTGGTGATGATAAACGGTAGAGGCATAGGCCCGGCGCCTTCCGGCAATAAAGAAGGGTGAATATTTATACCGTATCGGATGCCTGTTCCTTGCCATTCGGGTATTTTATACGGATATCCAGCAGAAAGAAGCATGTCACATCCTTTTTGCTCAAGATGTTTTATATCTTCCTTTGTAGGATAAGATCGCCTTATAGGAATGCCAAGCAGCTCTGCTTGCTTACTTACATTCTGGGTAAAATCATACTCATTGCTTTCTGGCGTATTGCTAAATAACGTAATGATCTCGTGACCGCTCTGTATAAGCAGTTGCATACAAGAAAAAAAAATGTCTTTGCCAAAATATGCAATTTTCATGAGAATCAATTAGGCTTGAGGACGCAAGGCGGGAAATAAATGCGGAGAAGCCGTCGTTTTGCAAGAAGGAACTTCATCAATATGCCATTTTATTGGGTGTGTGGCCCATGCACCACGCTCATCGATGGATAAGTAGCAAGTAATACGCACGAGGCGCTGTCATCCCTCAAAAAATAAATATTGTTGTTTTTCAGCCGAATGAAAACATCCCCGACCGCTAAAACATCGACCGTAGGCCCATGCTGGCAATAAAGTCGTCGCGGTTTTCCCCGACGCTTTTTGCTATGGAAGAGGTTTCGCCAAATTTGCGCTCGTAGCGTAGGTCAAGATAGGGTGCAAATTTTCGGGTAATTTCATAGCGCGTTTGTAAACCAATTTCGCCATTTGCCAATCCTGCGCCGACATCCTGCCCGGGTACATCCTGTGCATAGAGATTGGCTTCGATATAAGGTTGCAGGATTAGCCGCTGGGTAATCAGGAAATCATTTTCCTGACGGATACGGGCGCTCACGTCGCCTTCGTCGCTTACGAACAAATGCGCTTCGGTCTCGAAGAAATACGGCGCCAGCCCTTCAAAACCAGCTACCAGGTAGGTGACGGATCCCGGCTGCGTGTCCTGCCTGACGCCGATCTGCGCATCCCAGAAGGCGGCGATATTGCGGCTGTACATCGCCCAAAACTCCGCCTGCTCGGTCTTTCCATCGGCTATTTCACCTTCGCTTTTCAGCCAGAGCTTGTTTTCGTCTGTGCCGATCCAGCCGTTGAAATCCCAACTGGCGACGGGGTCGTCTTTCCCGGCTCCGTAATCCGTTTCCATGCGGAACATATGGAATATTTGTCCTCCATGTTCGTTTTTGTGCGGATCATTTTCCTCAGCTGCGAATAAGGGCGATGCGGTACTCAACAGCAGTAAGGCCGCGAAAGCATAAATCCTAGCGCGCATGATGCTTCCCTTCCTTCATTACCGCTGGTTTTGCGGAAGCGGGGACATCCGCCGCGTCCAGTTTTGCCACTACTGCCTTGGTCATCATACCCGCCATCATGTGATAGAGCAGATGGCAATGAAACGCCCATTCTCCCGGCTCATCAGCGGTTAACAGCACAGAATAGCTCTCACCCGGCGCGACAATCACCGTATGCTTATTCGGCAGTTTTCCCGCAGGCTGGCCGTTTTCCAACTGCACAAACATGCCGTGAAGATGCATTGGGTGCGCCATCATCGTATCGTTGACGAATTTTAGCCGCACACGCTCACCGTAACGCAGGTTCATCGGGCCGGAATCGCTATATTTCTTGCCATTCATCGTCCAGATATAGCGTTCCATGTTTCCGCCGAGCCGTACTTCTATCGTGCGCTCAGGCTGGCGTGTATCTTTCTGCGTGCCGAGATAACGCAGATCGCCGTAAGAAAGCGCCTTATCGCCGGGCGGCGTTCCGGCCTTGGCCCAGCCGCTGGCTTCCGCCATCGCATCCATATCTTTCATGCCGGACATATCATGCCCCATCGCGGCGTGATCCATTCCGGCCATATTTCCCATATCCATATTCATTTTACCGTGATCCATGTCGCCCATGCCAGCCATCATGCCCATATCGGCCATCGTCAGCAGCGCGTGGGGACGCGGTAACGGCGTTTCTCCTTTCATGCCTTCGCGTGTCGCCAGCGTTCCCAGCGCAAAACCGGTACGGTCGATGGATTCAGCGGTGATCGTATAGGCCTTGTCTTCCTTCGGCGTTACGATGACATCGTAGGTCTCCGCCACACCGAAACGGAATTCGTCCACCGGCACCGGCTCGACATTCTGACCATCCGATGAAACCACCTGCATTTTAAGGCCGGGTATCCGTACATCGTAGAACGTCATGGCCGAAGCATTGATAAAGCGCAGCCGCACCCGTTCGCCAGGCTGGAACAGGCCAGTCCAATTTTGTTCTGGCGATTTGCCATTGACGAGGAACGTGTAGCCGGAAACATCCGACAAATCAGTCGGCAGCATTCTCATTTCGCCCCACATCTTGGCGTGCTCCCAAGTCTTGCTGAAGCCATCTTCTTTTACACCGGCAAAGAAATCGCCGACCGTGCGGCGGGCATATTGGTAATAATCCGAGGACATTTTCAGATTGCTGATAATGTCTTCCGGGGTTTCCGGGCTAAAGTCAGATAGCACCACGACATAATCGCGGTCGGCCTGAATCGGGTCGCGTCCTTTTGGAGCTATCACCATAGAGCCGTAAACCCCATCCTGTTCCTGGCCGCCAGAGTGGGAGTGATACCAATAAGTGCCCGACTGACGCACCTTGTAGCGATAGGTAAAAGTTTCGCCGGGTTTGATTCCGTGAAAACCGTTTAATCCCGGTACACCATCCATCGCCGGGTCGATCAGCAGCCCATGCCAATGCACGGAGGTATCCTCGTCTAAATGATTGGTAACGGTGATGGTGACATCTTCGCCTTCGGTAAAACGCAGCGTCGGCCCTGGAATGCTACCGTTGACCGTGATTTTACTGACCGGAGTTCCCGTGATGTTCACCATTTCACGCGCGATATCGAGGTGATATGCTCCGGCGAATGCAGGAAAGGTAAACAGCAGCATAAAAGATGTAATTATCACTGTTACCGTGTTCATACCGTCACTCCATACTCTATGAACAATTACATACAGAAATATGTAATTTTCATAATGTTAAAATTTTTTCTCAAGAACCCACCGCCTGCTTACGAGCCGATGCCATCCCTTTATCCGGGTAACTGCCTGGCATCGCCGCCAGTTTTCCCGCAAGAATTTTGCGTGCTCTATATACCCGCGCTTCTAAGGCTTTTGGGGTAATGTCTAGCAGATCGGCGCATTCTTCCTGCGAGCGTTCATCGATCACAAAGGCGATCAGCGCTGATTTCAGTTTATGCGGCAATTTCTGGATTTCATGTTCGAGTATGGCGAGTTGCTGCTTGGCATCAAGGTGGGAACCGATATCGCCCGTGTCAGCGGCAAGCGTATCGCCCAATGTAACGCCGTTATTATCCCTGCTATCCAGCGACAGCATGAATTTCTTTCCCTGTTTGCGCGAATGATCCCGGCAGAGATTCAGCGCGATTTGGAACAGCCAGGTGGAGAATTTATAGCGCGGTTTGTAGCTGCCAGCGTTGAAATAGAGTTTGGTAAAAGTTTCCTGCAATATATCGTAGGCAGTTTCTTCGTCGCCCACATAACGCCGGATGAAATAAAAAAGGCGCTGCTTGTAGCGCCCCATCAATTCATTAAGCGCCAGGTTTTCACCAAGCGCTAATTTAGCTATGAGTTCCTGATCACTTAATGCTTTCATGTGGCGCCGCACTTACGGATTGTGCTGCAGCGCATCGGCGGCCAGCTTGTTTAATGTATCTTTCTGTTCCGGCGTCAGCGCCGTCTGCATTTCGAACAGATGCTCCATCGTCGCTTTCTGCAATTCACCCTGCGCATGATGTATGGCGTCGACTCCCGCTTTCACCCGGTCGGAATAACGCTTGTCCTCCATGATCGCCGTTCC
Organism: Alphaproteobacteria bacterium; assembly: GCA_020054105.1. Lineage (GTDB taxonomy): Bacteria > Pseudomonadota > Alphaproteobacteria > Rickettsiales > SXRF01 > JAGVLW01. The sequence goes on from JAGVLW010000045.1 coordinate 32,326, forward strand.
AAGCGCGCGATTAGCTTCGCGGATTCTGGCTTCGATTTCTTTCTTACGGTTGGTGAAGCGCTCTTCGATTGGGTGAAGTTTATTATCTTGTTCAGATGTGATGCCTAACTTGTCATGCAGCCATACATGCGAATCCCGCTGCGGAGCCGGATGAGAGGGAAACAGCCATGCATTGTTGCCCCAGCAGGCGGCGAAGGCGATAAGGGCAACGATAATGGCTAAACGAAGATCACGGTAAAACGGTTTCATAATCAATTACGGAGTAAGTTACTGGAGACAAGATACTCGGATTGCGAGGAAAAAACCTCAAAATTCAACATCTCTGACTTGGAAATTCCCTGTTGCGGCATAAGGTTCATAGAAGCCAGATTGCCAGCGGAAAGTCCCAGTATCACGGCAACAGCCATCGGCGCGAGGCGATATTCCGGCCGGAAGATAGTAGCCAGTATATGTTCGGCTAAACCAGTCGGCGCACCGGCTTTAAGCACGGTGATGCGCTGCCATACATCGCTTTCCAGATGTCTGAGTCGGCTGGTATCAATGGAGTCGCGTTTCAGCGCCTCCAGCACGTTATCAAGGTCTTGGGACATGATTTTCACTCCTTCTTACCTATCTTATACGCAGGAAAGAAGGTTATCCCTCATAAAATTTTGTCGGAAAGGTAATCCCCGGTGCTGTACGCATCTGAATTTAATTAAATTGCTATTTTTCAATTATTAAGCAGATTGTCTTTTCCGCCCTTCGCCCGCAATATTAGCCGTATTATGCAATGATAGATTCGCGGTGCGGGCTTCGTCCTCCTTGGTTACCTTGCGCGGAGCGAAGGTCAGGGATCTCGCTTTTTCCATCTGCATTTTTGCTTCATCCATCATGGTTTGAGCCAGCTCCAACTGGACATCCCGCATGGCATGCGTCATCACATATTCCACATCCTGCAACGTAAATGGCATATCGCATTTGCATTGTTTTTCCTCAATAAGGAGATGCTCAAACTTATTGAACAACGCCTCGCTCAAGTGACTTAATTCGAATGGACTCATCTCTCCAAAAAGGCGAATGAATTCCATATACGATGCCCTTATCATACCTCCCTCCTTTGCATGGGGTTCTGATTATTCCCCCATACACTTTATACGGGAGCGAAGTGTATTTATAACAACCTGCAATTGATTTTCAATCTGAATTATGAAAGAGTTTTTTTACTGCGTTCTAAATTTCGACGGCACCTTGTCGCCGAACAGCAGCCACAGCGGGCTGACGTCCAGTATCTCCGCCAGCGCCACCAGCTCGAAATCTTTCACATAGCGCCTGTTACGTTCTATGTAGGAAACGCCGTTCTGGGTAATGTCTATACCGTGATCCACGTTCATTGCGGCAGCAACGTCGATCTGCTTCATGTCCTTTGCCACCCGCGCGATCTTGACACGCCTGGCGCAGAGGTTGGTGGCTTCCGTTTCTTTTTGGGATGCCTTATTTTTTCTTTTCATATCATTGCCTTCTCCTCGTTGGTGAGTGAACGAAGGTATCAGGCATTGAGTTGCAATAACTCCCGTAACGATATATCGTAGCGTGTAATAAGATATTAGCACTCAATAAGAGCTACTATTCCTCATTACGATATACGGAAAAATGGGAGTAACACTATGGAACAGAATGAAATCCGGACTATTATCGGGAGAAATATCCGCCACCGGCGACAACTGGCCGGGCTTTCCCAGGCGGCAGTCGGCCACCACCTGGGCATTACTTTTCAGCAGGTACAGAAATATGAAAACGGCACGAACGGAATCAACTGCGACAAGCTGATCGAGCTGGCGGCGCTGTTCCACTGCACAGTCAATGATCTCTGCCGCGAAGCGATCGGGGATCTTCCGCTGGTGCCGGAGCATCCGTGGAATCCGTATAAAGTCCATAACCTGCTTTCCAGTTTCAATCGTATCCGCTCACACGGCATTCGGAACAGGGTATGCGGCATGGTACGCACGATCGCCGATCTTGCTTCCGGTGAGGGTAAGGAGACGCTGTGAGCCGTGGCTGGAAATATCGCTGCTATGCCGACGAGCCGGAAACGCCGGTGGCGGATTTCGTCTGCGCGTTCCTCGGTGGCGCGACCGGTTTCTATGGGCTGATTGGCTGGCTGCTGATCAGCTGGGGTGCGATGAGCGCGGCATGGGTGGGCGTTCTCTGTGTGGCTGTCGGTCTGGTGCTGGGCGGCTGGCTGGTTTTCGAGCATATAAAGGAAAAAAGGCACTAATCGTCTAGCGTAGCCGTGTCAGCAGAATATAATTCATTGATACGCTCGTATCAGCACCGTATCAGCGACAGGCTTGTAAAAGGTTGGTATTCCCTGTAAACCGAAGCTGTGCCGTAACGGGAAAATAACCTCGGCTTATCAAAACGTTTGGTATTGTTTGGAAAAGGTAGTGAATCTTTTCCGTTCCATTCGTAATCACGGGGTCGTAGGTTCGATTCCTATCGGCGGCACCATTTCCTCAATTTTTGCAGTTGATCTGCAATCCTTTTCCCCTACGGGAGGGTACGATATTGCTCCCCTAAGATCGAATCTCGATGACTTGATCGCTCACGCGGTTTGTTTCATCGCGTGACGGAAAATGCGGCGTGAGCAGCTCCGCCATATGCCGGACGGCGCCGATATAGGCATCACGCAAACCCTTCGTAGCCATGGATGCTGTAAATTCGCCGATAACGGCATTCCATTTTTCCCCCGGTATTTTCCCCCGCACGGCCCGGCTGGGCAGGATATGCATGTAATGCTCCGCCAGCGAGACGTATAACAGCACGATGGGTATGGAAGCCGGAAGGTTACGCGAAACGGACAGATATTCCTCATATGCCCGGTGCGCGGCGCGGAGATGCCGGATGCGTCTGGGCACCAGCCGCAGACATAGCCCATGCAGCCACGGCACCCTTGTCAGCAGCGCGATGGCGCCAAGCTGCACGGCAAGCAATAGCGGAAAGCCGGTCAGTATTTTTCCCGCCCATAGGCCGGTGGCGATCAGACTGCCCGCTATCAGGCCATAGAGGAAGATATAGCTCTGGTAGGCATCGCTGGCCGGCGCGATCACGGCGACGATCTCGGCTTCCGTTGGGCGCTCGGCTTCGGCTATAGCCTGCGCGATGGATTGCTTATCCTGTGGCGAGAGCGGTTTTACCATGAGCCGGATGCGCCTCCGCCGCCAAAACTCCCGCCGCGGCCACTGAACCCGCCGCTTCGACCGCTTCTGCCGAAACGTGAAGAGTGGCTGGAAAGCAGTACAGCGGCCATGAAGGGATGCCGGATGCCGAACCAGACGAACCAGAAAATAAATAACAGCAGAACCACTGTTTCTATGCCCGATAGCTGGTCGGATGATGCTTGTGGAGGGATGCCCTTGCCGCCGAGGACGGAAAGCATGGCCTGCGCGCCGTCCACGATTCCTTGCTCCATGCGTCCCTCGCGGAAAGCGGGCAGGATGACGGTTTGCACGATCTCGCTCGATGCGGCGTCGGTCAGCAGCGGTTCCAGACCATAGCCGACCTCGATCCTGACCTTGCGCTCGTTCGGCGCGACGAGCAGCAATGCCCCGTTGTTTTTTCCTTTCTGGCCGAGTTGCCACTGCCGCCCCAGCTGGTAGCCGTAATCCTCAATGGAAGTGCCTTGCAGCGAAGGGATGGTAACCACCACCACCTGGTTCGACGTGCCGCGCTCGTAATCCGCCAGCGCCTGGTCAAGTGACGCGATGGCGTCCGGCGATAGGACGCGCGCTTCGTCCACCACGCGCCCGGCCAGCGCGGAAAATTGCAGCGCGGCAAAGGCGGTGGCGCTGCCTATCACTACCAGCAGAAAGGCTAACCGGAGCGCGCGCATGGGCTAGAACTTCACGGCAGGCGGTTTCTCGGCCCCTTCGGTGGCGGTGAATACCTGCTTGGGCTTGGCGCCGTAAATCCTGGCCCAGATCATGCCGGGGAATGTCCGTACCGTCGTATTGTACTGCTGCACGGTATCGATGTAATCCTTGCGCGCAATGGCGATGCGGTTCTCGGTGCCTTCGAGTTGCGATTGCAGCGCCAGGAAATTCTGATTGGCCTTGAGATCGGGGTATTGCTCCACCACCACCATCAGCCGTGACAGCGCCGAACCCAAATTGCCCTGCGCCTGCTCAAACCGCTTCACCGCTTCCGGGTCGGAGAGCTGATCCGCCGTAAGCGTCACCTTGGTGGCGTTGGCGCGCGCGTTGACGACATCGGTCAGCGTCTTTTGCTCGAAATTGGCATAGCCCTTGACTGTTTCGACCAGGTTCGGCACCAAATCCATGCGCCGCTGATATTGATTTTCCACCTGCGCCCACGCGGCGTTCACCTTTTCATCCAGCGACGGAATGGTATTGATGCCGCTGATGACGAACAGCGCTACCGCCGCCAGCGCCACCCAAATCCAGATACGACCGCTCATAATTTCCTCGTTATAGTAAGTTGAACAGATACTTAAACCTTATGCCTAAAGCATTATCGAAAGCAATCGTTATGCTTACCGACATCTGCATCCTTACCGCATCGCCGCACAGGATGAATTGACAAAAATCAAACCCAAAACCGGTGCTTCGACGCTAAAGATTGATGCTATACCCTATCGGGTATATCCCTATGGGTAATAGAGGTCATTTCATGCCGCATCAGCTTTCACACAAGACGCAAGTTCCCCGCATCAATCGCGCTATCGGCCAGCTTGAAGCAGTAAAGCGCATGATCGACGAGGAAAAAAACTGCGTCGATATCATGTCGCAGCTTCGCGCCGCGCGGAACGCCATTAAGACCATTGAGCTGGGAGTGCTGGAAACGCATGTGGAAGCTCGCGTTGTGGATGCCTATGACAGCAAGAACGAGAAGATTAGAGCGAAATACATCGGCGAAATCATAGAACTACTGAAAAAATATGAATAGGTGCGTTATGCTGCGGTGGCGCTGCGCTGACGACGAAAACTGAATCTGCGCTCTCCCCATAGCCAAAGCAGGATGACGGCGGAAACGGCGATGACTCTCAGCCATTCGGCAGGGTTCAGCGGGTGCGTGGCGAATAGGGTTTGCATCCAGGGCAGATAGGTAAAGGCAAGCTGGAACAGGATCACGCCGCCCGATGCCAGAATGACCGGCGCGTAATGCAATAACCAGTCCGACTTCTGGTGCTTGCGTGGCGGGAAGTGTCCCCACAGATACCATATCTCGAACCATACCAGTCCATTGACAGCCATGGTGCGCGCGGCATCAACATTATCCGCGGCGCGCGCTTCGTAAAGGAACAGCCCGATGGTTCCGGCCGCGATCAGCGCCACATGCCATAGAAAAGAAAGAATGGCGGCGCGCGCGAAAAGCGGCGCTTGTAGCGGAAGCGGCGGATGACGCATGACAGACGCATCGTGCGGCGCGAAGGCGAAGGCGAGCGAGAGCGTTACCGCCGTCACCATATTGACCCACAGGATTTGCAACGGCGTAATCGGCAGCGTGAATCCCGCCAGTACGGCCACGAGCAGCGTCAGCCCCTCCGCGCCGTCGGTCACCAGCATGAATTGGATGGTGCGCCGGATGTTGCGGGTAATGTTGCGGCCTTCCTCGATGGCGCGCTCGATACTGGCGAAATTATCGTCCGTCAGCACCAGGTCGGAGGCCTCCTTGGCCACTTCCGTGCCAAGCCCGCCCATGGCGATGCCGATATCGGCAGTCTTCAATGCCGGCGCGTCATTGACGCCATCGCCGGTCATGGCCACCACTTCCCGGTTGGCTTGAAAGGCTTTTACCAGCCGCAGCTTATGCTCCGGATGCATGCGCGCGTAAATATTCACTTCTTCCACGGATTTCGCCAGCGCCTCATCCGAAAGCCGCTCGATATCCGCGCCCGTCATCACCCGGTCGCTGTCCGGAATGCCGAGCATTTTGCCAACGGCGGAAGCGGTCAGCACATGGTCGCCGGTAATCATCTTGACGGCGATGCCCGCATTCATGCAGGCGGCAATCGAGTCCCTTGCTTCCTCGCGCGGCGTATCCATGATGCCGAACAGGCCTAGCAGCGTCAGCCCCTCCCGCACGTCCTCATGCCGCAAATCGCGGTGCGATGCCGAGGCCCGGCGGCTGGCGACGGCCAGCACGCGCTTGCCTTCCTTCGCCAGCGCTGTCACCTGCGCTTTCCAATAGTCCGTATCGAGCTTTTGTTCCTTGCCACCGCCGTCCTGCTGTGCATCGCACATGGCCAGCACTTCCTCCGGCGCGCCCTTGACATAGATCACGCCGCCTTCCGCGCCATGGTGCAGGGTCGCCATGTAGCGCGCCTCGGCGGAGAATGGGATGACATCGGTGCGGGACCATTCTTTCCGTATCGTTTCCAAGTCGTGTCCCGCCTTATGCGCAAAGGCCATCAGAGCACCCTCGGTCGGATCGCCGTTCAGCTCCCATATGCCCTTGCGCAATTTGAGCGTGGCGTCGTTATTCAGCAGGGCGGCGCAGCCCATATCGTAAACCGTGGGATGCTCCGCCAGTTCGATTTCTTTATCATCGAAGAAAATCGCGCCTTCCGCCGAGTAACCGATGCCGGTGATGAGGAATGATCGCTCGGCGGTGACGATATCGGTGACCGCCAGCTCATTTTTGGTCAGCGTGCCGGTCTTGTCGGTGCAGATGACGGTGACGCTGCCTAGCGCCTCGATGACCGGCAGGTGCCGCACGATGGCGTTTTCACGCGCCATAGCGCGCACGCCGAGCGCCAGGGTGATGCTGATGACGGCGGGCAGCCCTTCGGGAATCGAGGATACGGCGATGCCGATCATTACCATGAACATTTCTTCTAGGGGAAGGCCGCGCACCATGATGCCGAACGCGAACACCGCCAGCGACAGCAGCACGATAAATCCCGCCAGCCAACGAGAGAAGCGTGCGAGCTTTAAGGTAAGCGGCGTCTGCGGCGCTTCGGCCTTGCCGACCATAGCGCTGATGCGGCCAATTTCCGTATGTTCGCCGGTGGCCACTACGACACCTTTGCCTTGTCCCGCTGTCACCAGCGTGCCGCTATAGGCCATGCAGCGGCGCTCTCCCAGCGGCGCATCTTCCGGCACGGGCTTTACCGATTTTTCCACGTCGAGCGATTCGCCGGTCAGAATCGATTCCTGCATCCGCAGGCTGTGCGTTTCCATCAAGCGCAGATCGGCGGGAACCTTATCGCCTGCCGCCAGGATGACAATATCACCCGGCACCAGCCTCTCAGCCGGAATGACGTGCTGCCCGCCGTCGCGCAGCACATTGGCATTGGCGGAAAGCAATCCCCGGATTGCGGCCAACGCTTTTTCCGCCTTGCTTTCCTGAATAAAGCCTATGGCCGCATTGATCAGCACGACGCTTACAATCACAGCCATGTCCGTCCAATGCTGCGTTGCTCCGGTGACTACGGCTGCCGCCAACAGCACATAAATCAAGACATTATGAAACTGTCGCAGGAAGCGCCATGCTGCGGACACGGGCGTGACTTCCTGCACCGTATTCGCACCATAGAGCTTAAGACGCGATTCCGTTTCTTGCGCAGAAAGGCCGTGTGGATTACCCGCCACGACTTGCAGCGCTTCCTTTGCTGTCAATGCATGCCAAAGAGCATGTTCAATTGTCGATGATTCGGCGGCGTTGGTCATTCTTCACCATGTTTTCTCTTCTTATTACTATGATGGTGCGGCAGCGACCAGAATTTCTCCATGGTGAGGTAAGTAAAGGATATTGTCCAGCCGATCATGACCAAGCCGTTCAGCACTTCCGCGCTGGCGAGCATGCGCAAATCCCGTGTCGGCATAATATCGCCTATGCCCAGCGACGCATAGGTCGAAGCGGAAAAATACAGCCGTTCGATAAAACTTTCGTAGTTAAACGCCGCCGCGCCGATGCTGCCGGTCAGCCTGCCGAAATCGGTAAAATTCTCCACAAGCAAATAGGCCCCGGCATAAATCCAGATGCTGAGGATATGCGTGGCGAAAATGGGAACGATGATAAGCAGCACGCGCAGGCGCGGCGCGATGGTCAGGCGCGGCAGCAGAACCCAGACGTAGCGCAAAATTTCATAGGTAATCAGGCTGGTGATAAAGATCACCAGCAGGCTAATCAGCGACAAGGAAAGAAAGCTGGTAAACATAATGTGCATGCCTTGCCGTTCATGCGTACATTTCCTGCAAGCGTTCATCCAAGAATTCCGTATCGCGGTTCGGCCGCTGCACTTCCGCTACGACGCGCCTGCGCACCGATTCTTTCAGCGTACCCCGGAAGCGGTATAAATCCTCGGCATCGCCCACCAGCATCAGCGTATCGAACTTGCCCGCCGCCAGTGCTGATTCGAGATGTTCGTTAGCCCGCTCGATATTCATGCCGTCATGCGCATGGGAAAAGGAAGGCAGGAATGCAAGCCCCTTCATAAGCGGCTTTTCCAGCAGCGATACATGATCGCCGTCAATCGTTACCAGCCATGTCCGCTTGAGCTTTATTGCGGGGCTACGATCATAAGAAGTGGCATACTTTCCGTGGGATGTATCAGTTTGAGCATAAAACATGGCTTTTTTATCTCCTTTATGCATAGGGTGATGGAATTCACGGTCACTCGAACTTATCTATCTGAAACATATTCTTTTGCCGGTAGATTTGATTTTTATCAAATCGGATAATTTTGAATTGTGGCAATGAAGAGATGCTTTAGACCCGGCGCATGAGCGCTGGAAATATTCTTAAAAATTACAAGGAGGTTTTATGGCCCAGCAAGCAAAGAAAACAACGCATACTCACACCCAAACGAAGCCATCCGTAATCAGGATTGCGGAACCGGCGGAAAAAGCGATCGAGATGGGACGAGAGAATATGGAAAACTTGATGCGCGGCACCGATGCCTTCAACCGGGTAGCGGGCGAACTTGCCGATGTCTGCTCCGATAACATCACCGCCTGTATCGAATCCGGTAGCAAGGTATCCCGTATCTTCCAGAATCTCGGCAATGAGATCATGGAATCTGGCAACCGAGCGCTCTCCGACTGCGCGGAGTTTTCGCGGGAAGCGCTTGCCTGCCGCACCATCAAGGATGTGGTAAACTTGCAGAGCAAGGCGGCTCAACAGATGCTCGACAATTATTTTGCAGAAGCCAGCAAACTGTCCGAAATGTTGTTCGAGAGTTGCAACGAGGCGCTGGAGCCACTCAACGAACAAACTGCTATGGCTTCCGAGCAAATCCGCAAGGCGATGGCGGCTTAGCCGTCGCCTAGATTTCGGAGCGCGACGTGACGATGGCTTCCAGGTCATTCGCAGCAGCGATGACGGCATGCGGCGCGACCGCCGTGCATGCGGGATCGAGCGTATCGGCCAGATAATCCTCGCAGTCGCAGGCGATTTGTAGCTTGAGCAGGATTCCCCGCAGTGACGCTGTCGGCTTATATAAGAACGCCCGTAACGCCTTGCGCGCTTTCTTTTCCGCTTTCAGAAACCGCGGATGGGTGAAATCTTCGTCCACCTCATCATACACGCAATTGGCATTGAACTCCTCGATGCACCAGGCGGTGTATAAATCGAGGATAATGGGGTCGCTATTTTGCTTCATGGTATTCCTTTCTCTTTTTTCTATGCCGGCTATGCCATGCCAGCTTGGCGCCGATCAGCAGGCCGAGACCGATGCAAATCCACAGCATGGTATTGGGTGCGATCCAGCCCAGCGACACCAGCACCCATGCGCCGCCGAAATAGAATCCTATCGAGCCTAGATAAAATCCGATCAGAAAATCCCCCAGCGGCGATTCCTTCGGCTCCGGCTCTCCATACACGCGGTAGCCCATATCAGCCTCCGTCCGCCACGGCGCGCACCAGGTCGCAGATCTGCTTACGCACGGCTTCCGAGCGGATGCGCTCGAAATTATGAACCAGGTGGATTGCCTTGCGGCTTGGAATGGGAAGCGCAGCTTCATGGTCGGATGATGTCAGACCGTCGAAAAGTTCCTCGATGCTGCATTCGAATATTTTACTCAGTTGCACCAGTTTGGCCGGAGAGATGGCGTTGAGGCCTTTTTCGTATTTTTGCACCTGCTGGAACGTAACGCCGAGAGCCTTCGCCAGTGCTGCCTGGCTGAACCCCATCAGGGAACGCCGGGTGCGGACATTTTTTCCAATGCTGATGTTGACTGTCTTTTCCTGCACGCCGCTCCCACCCAATCCGGTGAATCTGCGAGGCTTTCGCTTCGCAGATTCACCTATTAACTCTTGGATTGCACCAGCCGGTTAGCGGCATGGTGCCGGGAGCTGTAATCGCCTTAATACGGGCGCAGGCTTATTCCCCTCGCGGGTATTGTATTCGGCCTACTCCCGACGCAAATGCGCACGGAAGCAGGGCTTGTTTGATACGAGCCTACTCAAATCGCAGTATTAAGGGGATTACAGCCCCCTCGGAAACGACTGTACCGTAGGAGTGCGCTTGAAGTCAAAAACTATAGAGAACAAAGACAAAGGCTTCTCTTTATAGAATTCCGTAACTGCTTTATAAACGTATGCATGAACCAAGGCATCTTTCACGCATTGCTGGCCGCTATCCTATTTGGGGCCAGCACGCCCTTCGCCAAGCTGCTGGTCGGGGAAATCCCGCCGGTGATGCTGGCGGGGTTGCTTTACGGCGGCTCCGGCCTGGGCTTGTCCTTCTGGATGTTGCTGCGCAAAACCGGACGAAAACAGAAAGCCGTCGCTCACTTAACCAGGCGGGATGCGCCATGGCTGGCAGGCGCGATCATCGCGGGCGGTATTGCCGCGCCGGTGCTGCTGATGTTTGGCATTGCCTTGATTCCTGCCTCCAGCGCATCGCTGCTGCTGAATCTCGAAGGCGTGTTTACGGCGCTGCTGGCGTGGTTCGTATTCAAGGAAAATTTCGACCGGCGCATTTTTATCGGCATGGCCTTTATCATCGCGGCCGGTGTGCTGCTCTCCTGGCAGGAAGGGCAAGTCAGCGGCATCCCATGGGGAGGGCTGCTAGTCGCCGCCGCATGCCTGTGCTGGGGCATCGATAATAATCTTACCCGCAAAGTATCAGCCAGCGATCCGCTACAGATTGCCGCCATTAAAGGCAGCGTGGCCGGAGTGGTCAATCTCAGCATTGCTGTGGCGATGGGTGCGGCATGGCCGGGAGCAGCCAGCATCGCACAGGCGGCGATTGTCGGGCTGGCGGGCTATGGCATTAGCCTGGTGTTGTTCGTGCTGGCGCTGCGCAATCTTGGCACCGCGCGCACGGGAGCCTATTTCTCGGTCGCGCCGTTCTTCGGAGCGGTGGTATCCTTGCTGCTGTTGCACGAAAGCCCATCGCCGCCGTTCTGGATTGCCGGCGTATTGATGGCTGCCGGCATCTGGCTGCACCTGACCGAGCGGCATGAGCACGAACATACGCACGAGGAAATAGCGCATGAGCACGAACATGTGCATGACGAACATCACCGGCATGAGCATGACTTTTCGTGGGACGACGCCGAGCCGCATACCCATCCCCATCGGCATGCGCGGCTAACGCACAGCCATCCGCATTATCCCGACATTCATCATCGGCACAGCCACGGCTAACGTTTTGCGTCATTTTTAAGCTCAACCATAAGTATGCAATAAACCAATTGTATTAACGTATAAGTTGTATATAATTATCAGCCCACAACCGTATTGAAAGTGAGTAACTTAAAACCAAGGGGAGGCAGACATGATCCGGCAATCTTACATGGATTTCGTCACGATGTTCGGGGATCTGAATCCTTTCGAGCTCGATCATCTTTGCGAAGCCATATTCAGCAAACTCGAAGATACCACGGCGAACAACGGTGCCGCCGCAAAGCTGCCGTTCACGCTGCCGGATGTGGAGTATGCCCTCACTAAAGCCATGCGCGATGTCCAGCTTCAACTGGCGCAGACCAAGATGGATGAAGCGAAAATGCAGATGGAAAAAGCAAAGTCCCTAACCTTTATGCCGCGCAAGGTGACGGAAGAAGATATCCGGAATACCGCTCAGAAAAAGGTGGTTGGCATCAACGGCACCTGAACGTCATTGGCTTCGCTGCATATTTAATACCGCTTCAAGATCGCCTGCATTTGAATGATTTCCCGTGACTGCGACTCGGTAATGGCTTTGCACAAATCCAAGATTTCAGGATCGGTAACCGAGGCTTGTCGGCACATTAAAATTGCGGCTGAATGGTGAGGAATCATTGCCCTGAGGAATTGCTCATTGCCTACCCAGGCCTGCGCACGGACGGCATAGAACGCACCGAAAAACAGCACAGCAAAAACTGCATATAAAGCGAGGTTCATCTGCCTGTTCTGGTACATATGGCGCATGGCAATCAGCATCACCAATGCCATCGGCGCTACCATCATAAGCGTCATGTAAAGCGTGTTGGTATTGAGATAAAGATGCTGGACAGTATCGAGCATGGCGTACATCACGAAGAACATGATGACGCCATCGATGGCCAGCTCTATGGCGAGATTTGTGTAATGTGATTTTGTGGTTTTTCTATCTGTCGAATGCATTGAGTGATTTACACTGGCGCTATGTAACATAAAACCTCTCTTTCATACCGTTTCAGCCGGACTCCTTCTTGAGGTTAGAATGGCGGAAATTCTATCCACCTTAGAAAAAGATACGATGCGAATGCCATGGTGAAATGAGTTGCGGGAAGTAAAAGTCTCATAAATTCAGCTACTAAATATGCAGATACACTGCTCCTTCCAATCCAGCCTATCTTGCCAAAATACCCACTAATCTCTGGTTTTCCTCCCCATAATTGGTATAACCTGCTAAAATCCAATGGATTCCTCTTTCGCAGGATTTTTGAGGGATGCGCGGGTTTGCTGCGTATAAACTATACAAAGCTCAGCAAAACCGTACCGTAGGAGTCATTATGTTCAAGAAATCTCTCGACAAGCTACTGGAGATGCATTTTCGCCATCAGCCCGATTATAGCCGTTTGGATCGGCTGGAGCAGGACGTCTGGCGGCGCATCCGCGCGCGCCAGGATGACGCCCGGGCCGCCCGGCTGGATGATGTCATCGGCGTGTTCGCCGTGCCGCAGTTCCGGCTGGCTTCCTTCGCGCTGGCACTAGCCTTGAGCCTTGCCATCAGCCCGCTATTTCCCCCACCGTCACCCGCGCAGGCCTTCTCGCCCGCACAGGCGATGGGGCTTGACCTGTTCAGCCCCCACGCGCCTTATCTTCCTTCCACCGTATTTGAGAACGGCAAGAACCATCTATGAAAAAACCCTACGCCCAGGCTCTATTATTTGTTTTGCTGCTGGCGGCGACCATTGTCGGCGGGTTGTATATAGGCCAGCAATACCTGCGCGATAGCCAGCAGCCGCACGACCATGATAAGCCCACCGCGCTTCATCAATATTTCCATGAGCAGCTGCATATCACCGAGGCGCAGGGTAAGGCGCTGACCGAGATTGAGCACCGCTACCGGGAGAAGCGGAAATATCTGGAAGAGAAAATCAAGCTCGGCAACATGGAACTGGCGAATGCCATCAGCCAGGACGGCAAGTACAGCCCCCGCGTGCAGGCGGCGATCGACAGCATCCATGCCACGATGGGCGAGATGCAGAAATCCACTATCGAGCATCTGTTCGAAATGCAGACGGTGCTGACGCCGGAACAGAACCAGAAAATGAACCAGATGATTACCGATGCGCTCTACCACTCCCAGCCATGAGCCGATTGGCGACCAGACCTCCGACGCTGCGCTGATCGCATGCATCGCTGCGGGGCAGGACAAGGCGCTCGATCTGTTGATGCAGCGGTATAAAAAGCGCCTTTACGCCTTCATCTACCGTTATCTCCGCGAGGAGGAAACCGCCTACGATATCATCCAGGAAACCTTCATTCGCGTCTACCGGCACGCCAGGCGCTATAAGCCGGACTATGCCGCTTCAACCTGGATATACAGCATCGCCATGAATCTCTGCCGCGACCATGCCCGCCGCCAGAAACTGCGCCGGTGGGTGTCGCTTGACTGGATGCCGGGCAGCGACGATCAGGAAAATGAACACTCGCTCCACGACATTATTCCCGATCCTAGCAGCAACGTCGAACATCTGCTGGAAGTGAAAGAGAGCTTAACGCTCATGCGTAACGCCATTGAGCGCTTGCCGCACGACCTCAAAACCGCGCTGATCCTGTTTCACCTGGAAGGCTATTCCCAGGAAAAATGCGCGGAAACGCTGGGCGTCACCACAAAAACCATCGAAACCCGCGTTTACCGCGCAAGAAAAATGCTGGCGGAAAAGCTGGTCAAGCGATTAGGATCGTAGCCTATGCCTACCACCGCCACATCGCAAGCCTTGCCCGAAACCGCCATGGGCGCCAGCGCGCCGGATCTGCTGCGTGTGCTGATGCAGCGTTGGCGGGATGATCCCTCCGGCACCTATCGCAGCTGGTTTTTATGGGAGGAGCGGCTGAAAAATTTCCGCTCGATCCGCCGCGGCATCGAGCAGGTCGTGCAGGAAATCAGCGCGGGCTCGTTCGGCAACCTCTATCGCGGCTCCTCGCTGGAAACCGTGGTGAGTTCCGTTTCGGAGCAGCGCCAGATTTTCAAAGGCGCCGACCATGCGTTTTTGTGGAAGCCGAAGCTGCGCATACCGGATATTTACGAAAGCTCCGATAACCAGCGCGCCTTCGGCCAGCTGCTGCATGCTTGCTCCTGCTGCAATACGGCGGAACAGGTAATCGCCGCCATCCACCGTATCGACCAGCTTGCCATCAAAGGACTGGGGCCAGCCGTCGCCAATCTGCTGTATTTCCTGCACCCGACGCTGATGCCGCCTTTTAACACCGCCATCGTCAAGGGCTATAACCTGCTCACCGGCAAGAAGGTCAAGCTCGGCAAATGGGAAGAATATCTCGCCATGCGCACCGGCATTCTGGCGCTCAACGAGAAATACCGCGATCTGCTGTCGAACGATCTGGGCGCTATCGGCGGATTATTGTTCGATGTCGGTTCCGGTCGCTATCCCGTCCCGCCGTTGGAGGAAAGCGATGCCGCGCGCCGCGCCTGGGAGGAAGATTTGGCCAAGGTGCGGGAGGAAGCCGCCGGCGTGAAGAAAAAGCTGGATGCCGAGCGTGAAAACGACCGCACGCATACCAATGTCCAGGGCTGGCTGCGCGATCTCGGCAAAGCGCTGGGTTACGAGGTATGGATCGCCGCCAATGACCGCCGCCGTCCCTATTTGAACGGGCAGCTGGCCGATGGCTGCGTAGAAGCGCTGCCCGATTCCATCGAGCTGGGGCCGGGTGCCGAGGCGGTCAAGCTGATCGACGTGCTGTGGCTCGACAAGGAGCGCAAGCGGGTGATGGCGGCGTTCGAAGTGGAACATACCACCTCGATCTATTCGGGCATCGTGCGGATGCTCGACCTGGCGCTGGGCAGCGATCTACACGCAAGCGAGGGCTTGTTTCTGGTTGCGCCCGACAACCGGGAGGAGGAAGTGCGCGCCCAGCTGATGCGTCCCGCCTTCAGCCGCGTGGCCGATCTCAAGGTGCGCTTTTTGCCTTACGGCGAACTGGACAAGCATCGGGAAGCCATCGCCCGTTTCGGCTCCGGCATCAAGGGCGTCCACGCCATCGCGCGCGTGCTGGCCTAAAGCATCTCCAGGCACAGCGCGACGCCTTGGCCACCGCCGATGCACAGCGTCACCACGCCGCGCTTTAGTTTATCCCTCTGCATCGAATGCAGCAGCCGCGTGGTAAGGATCGCGCCGGTCGCGCCGATCGGATGGCCGTGCGCCACCGCGCCGCCCTCGACATTGACAATGGCTTCGTCCAGCTTCAACTCGCGCACCAGCGCTACGGCAATGGCCGCGAAGGCCTCATTGATTTCGATGCGCTCGATATCCTCGCGCTTCCAATTGGCACGTTTCAGCGCCTGTTCCACCGCAGGCACCGGCCCCAGCCCGAAATAATTGGGGTCTACCGCACCCACGCCGTAGGAGACGATGCGCGCCACCGGCTTTAATCCCTGCTGCTCCGCCCATGCCGCTTCGGCGACGATCATGGCCGCGGCAGCGCTGTTGACGCCCGGCGCATTGCCTGCTGTGATGGTGCCGTCTTTGCGGAAGGCGGGATTGAGCTTGGCCAGTTTCTCAAGGGTCGTATCCGGGCGGTTGAATTCATCCTTTGCAAACTGCTCCTCGCCTTTTTTGCCCTTGACCGTCATTGGCGTAATCTCGGCATCGAACTTGCCCTCTGCCTGCGCCTGGGAGAAGCGCTGCTGCGAACGCAGCGCCCAGGCGTCCTGCTGCTCTCGGGTGATATTAAAACGCGTTACCAGGTCTTCCGTATGCCAGCCTGCGTGCTCGCCCGAAAAGGCATCGTTCAGTCCGTCGCGCAGTATGCTGTCTATCGTCTTGCCGTCGCCCATGCGGTAGCCCCAGCGCGCCGCGTCGAGCAGGTACGGGCATTGATCCATGTTTTCCATGCCGCCGGTCACCGCGCAGCGTATATTGCCGGAGATGATTTCCAGATAGGCATTAGCGATGGCTTGCGCGCCGGAGCCGCAGACGCGGTTGACTGCATAGGCAGGCACTGCCTGGGGAATGCCGCCGTGGAGCGCCGCCTGCCGGGCGGAATTCATGCCCGCCCCCGCCTGCACCACATGCCCCATCACCACCGCTTCCACCTTGTCGGAAGATAATCCGGCGCGTTTCAGCGTTTCCTTAATCACCGCCGCGCCCAGCTGGACGGCGGGAACGGATTTCAGGCTGCCGCCGAAGGTGCCGATGGCAGTACGGGTGGGTGCGCAAAGAACGACATCGGGTGCGGGCATGGAATTTCCTTTCAAAACAATTATTCACTCCAAAAACGGATAAGATTGCTATACTAAATCTATAGCCGAGGATTATTTGAAATTTGTCAAAGGCCTCTTACTATTTTCTCTGATACAGGTGGATAATATTTTTGAGGGATAGCGCCGTCGGCGGCGTAAAAGCTCGTATTGTGTAATGGGATCACCTGATGAAAGCTTCATTGAAGATAGTATTGTTGAGTCTGGCGCTGCTTGCTTCCCCTGCCTGGGCGGGCACCTACCATCTCGACATCGCCCGCGAGACGGTGAATATCACCGGCAGGCCGGTCAGCAAGATCACCCTTAATGGCGGCATTCCGGGACCGACGCTGCGCTTTACCGAAGGCGAGGACGTCACCATCACCGTCACTAATCATCTGGACGAAGATACTTCCGTGCATTGGCACGGCTTTATCATTCCCCCCGCGATGGACGGCGTGCCGGGCTTAAACGGCTTTCCCGGCATCAAGCCCGGCGAGACGTTCACTTATCGCTTTCCCGTCCGCCAGTCCGGCACTTACTGGTATCACGCGCATTCCATGAGCCAGGAACAGGAAGGGCATTACGGCTCCATCGTGATTACGCCCAAGGGCAAAGACCCGGTCAAGGCCGACCGCGACTATGTGGTGCTGCTGTCCGATTTCACCGAAGAAAACGCCGAGGCGATCCTGCCGAACCTCAAAATGGATTCCAGCTATTACAACTATTACCAACGCACCATCGGCGATTTCTTCGACGATGTGGAAAAGATGGGATTCAAGGCGGCATGGCAGGATCGGAAAGTTTGGGGCGAGATGCGCATGTCGCCGACCGACCTGGCCGATGTCAGCGGCTATACCTTCCTCGTCAACGGCAAAACCCCGGAGCAGAACTGGACGGGCATCTTCAAGCCGGGCGAGCGCGTGCGGCTGTGCTTCATCAACGCTTCCGCCATGTCGTTTTACGATGTGCGCATTCCCGGACTCAAAATGACCGTAGTGCAGGCGGACGGCCAGAATGTCGAACCGGTGAAGATAGACGAGTTCCGCTTCGGTATCGCCGAAACCTATGACGTGATTGTCGAGCCGAAGGAAGCCAAAGCCTACACCATCGCCGCCGAATCCATCGACCGCACCGGCTTTGCCCTCGCTACGCTGGCGCCGCGCGATGGCATGCGCGGCGAAGCGCCAGAGCCGCGCCCGCGCACCCTGCTGACGATGGCGGATATGGGCATGAGCCACGATATGGGCAATATGAATATGTCCGGCATGGAAGGCATGGATCACGGCGCGATGGGGCACGACATGAGCGCCATGTCCGCCGACACCATGAAAAGCGGCTGGGCGGATGCCGGTACTCCATCGGGACACAAGGCGCTCGATTACAAAGACCTGCGCTACTTCGGCACGCAGAAAGACACGCGCGGGCCGGAGCGCGAAGTGCTGGTCACGCTCGGCGGCAATATGGAGCGGTTCATCTGGACGATCAATGGCAAGAAATTCGAGGAAACAAGCCCTATCCAGCTGAAATACGGCGAGCGCGTGCGGCTCAAATTCGTCAATGAGACCATGATGCCGCATCCCATGCATCTGCACGGTATGTTTGTGCAGCTGGAAAACGGCCAGCCCGCCGGGAAGCTGCCGAACAAGCATACGGTGATCGTGCCGCCGGGCGGATCGTATTCCGTGTTGCTGACAGCCGACGAAGCCGGAGAATGGGCGTTCCATTGCCATCTGCTGTATCACATGATGGCGGGCATGATGACCAAGGTGGTGGTGGCCAAGCTGGATGCGGCGGATATTCCTGATCGAACGCCGCCCGTAGCCACGCCCATGAAGATGGAGGAAGGGCATCGCCATGCGCACTAATATTCTCGCACTGATCGTCTGTTTATCCGCCATGCCGGTTGCGTCGGTTGCCGCCGAGGAACAGGCCGAACACCCCGCCGTCTTCCATGCCTTTCGGCTGGAAACGGATGCAGGCATCGGCCGGGATGATACGATTGCTTCTTGGGATCTGAACGGCTGGATTGGCGGGGATTACAACAAGCTCTGGATCAAGAGCGAGGGTGAAGTGGCCGACGGCAATGTCGAACAGGCCGAATTCTGGGCGATGTACAGCCGCAATATCGCTACCTTCTGGGATGCCCAGCTCGGCATCCGCCATGATACCCAGCCGCGCTCCACCTCCTATTTGGTGGCGGGATTCGAGGGGCTTGCGCCGTATTTCTTTGAGACGGAAGCGCATCTCTTCGTCAGCGACGACGGCGACGTCAGCGCCCGCATTCGCCAGGAGAACGACTTGTTGATTACCCAGCGGCTCATCCTCCAGCCTTATCTGGAAGTGAATCTCTTTGCCCAGGATGTGCCGGAACTCGATATAGGGTCAGGCATTTCCAGTGGCGAAATCGGCCTGCAAACCCGCTATGAAATCACCCGCAAATTCGCGCCTTATCTCGACCTGCGTTATGAGCGTAAATTCGGCGAAACCTCCTCCATCGCAAAAAACACCGGTGAAAACCGCGACGACTTTATTGCCAGCGTGGGCTTAAGGCTGATGTTCTAACGCTAATTATCTAAAGGGAAAGCCACCGCATGATGGGCAGCCATAAAAAGGCGGCAAAGAATCCGATTCCCCACAACGCTACCGAGAACCAGAAGATGCGTATATTCCACACCCTGGCGGCGGCGCAGGCTTCCGCTGCCGCAGATTCCGGCGGGCATGAACGTCCGGGCCGAAAAAGGAACCACGCCGCGACCGCTAAGATCGTGGCGGTGATTCCGAACGTCCATGATTTATAAAGGCCAAGCAGCGTCAGAAACGGCATGGCGCTGAACAGCGCGGCGGCAGCGGCTCCAAGGCCGAGACTTACGAGCAGCATGGGCAGCGCGCAGCATAAGAGCGTCGCGCCCGATGAAAAAAGCAGCATCCATGTCCATCGCTTGCGGACTGGCGGTCGCGGGTCTCCCGGCTTTACGATTTCTGGCATGCGGCGCGTTCTTCTTTGCCTTTATAGGAGTATCCAGTTTCCTTAAATATCTTGGATAATTCCTCGTCCTTGAACTGAACGTCGTCGCGCACGCAGACCGACACGATGCCAGCCTTGAAATCCACATCGAACGCTTTCACGCCGTCCATGCGCATGAATTGCTTTTCCAGGCCATAGGCACAGGAAGGGCATACCGCGCCGAGCACCTGCATGCGCACCTCCTTTTCCCCGGCAAACGCCGGGAAGCTCGCCAGCGCAATCGCCAGTGACATTATCCAATATTTCATACGTGACCTCCTTGGTTAAAAATGCAATTCCATCGCTACTTTTATGCGGTAATCCGATGCTTCCTGCTGGCCGTTCAAATCGCTGAATACGGGAAGCTGAATGCCGCCTTTAAGCGCGGCGTTCCGGTATGTCAGAAAAAATCCCGGAGCGACGAACAGCTCGGTTCCGCCGCTATCCCTCAAACCCAAGCTGTTCTGTTCGGAACGCCACGTGATCTCGCCGTTTACTTCCAGCAGCCACATTAAATCCGGTTCGTAATAGCGCGGCGGCTCCGGCCGGAATCCGATCACCGCATTCAAGAAAACCGCGTCGCCCCGGTCAACGCCTTCCTCGCTCTCGCCGTTATAGCGGTAAAGGGCGCTGGCCCAGCGCTGCCAGCGCAGGCTCTCATAGCCGTAGGCGATGCCCGTTTCCACATCCGCGGCACCCGGGCTGAGTCCCGGATGGGGCGCATCATGCGCCGTATCCAAGATGACGTTCGCAAGCAGGGCGACGGATTCCTGCGCGGCAAGCATATCCTTTCTCCAGAAGCGGTACTTGGTTGATAACGCCATGTTGCCGACGCCGTCATTGCGCTCGCCTTCTTCCTTAATCCAGGCGTAGGGCAGATCCACGCCCACCAACCAATCCTCGGAGAGCCTGCAGAAGAATACCAGCATCGCCCGCGTGCAAAGAGAATACGATGACAAGTTGGCCGAAGGTATTGAGGCAAAGACATTGGAGAATCCCGAATTCCAGGCTGATGCGATCCGTGGCCGTGGCGAAAGCGGCACGGGGTACGATTTGGAACTCACCCAGCCCCTAAAATTGTCCCAGATTACCGGCGCGCGCCAGCGCTATGCCGGTTACTTAAGCGACGCAGCCAGTACCGAGCAGAGCTACGAAATTTTGAAAGTCATTAACGAAACCACCGCGCTCTACACCCGCCTATGGTTGCTGCAGGAGCGCAGGAAGATCGCCGAGCATTCCGCCGAGGGTGCGAAATCCATGAGCAAGCTGGTGAAATCCGCCGCTGGTCAGGGACAAACCAGCGCCGCCGCTTCGCATCTGTTTTCCGCCGACGCTGCCAAGCTCGAAAGCGACGTAGGCGCGCTTGACGCGGAGTTGCGCCAGGCGCGTACCGACCTTGCCAAGATGACCGGCCGTCATTTCATTCAGGCCGAATTGCAGCGTCCCGCTTTTTCCGCCGTGCCGGAAAGTACGGAGGCGCTGGTTGCTTTCGCCAAAGACCGTGCCAATCTTCGTAACATCATAAAGTCGCGCATCAAGGCGGCGGAGGAACGCCTGTCCGTCGCCAACCAGGACAGCGGCTTCGAGTTCGGCCCGCGCCTGGTGGCGGCGCGCTCGCCCGATGGCGACGAGAAATCCTACGGCATCGGCGTGGCGCTACGCATTCCGCTGTGGAACCAGAACGATGCTGAGCGCAAGCGCGCCGAGGCCAGCCTGCGGCAGGTAAAGACGGAAGCGGATATTTTCGCGGGCGTGCCACCGGAAGAAACCATCGCCGAATTGCAGCAGAGCGCCATCGCGCTACAAAAACGCGCTGACAGCTATTTCGATGCGATCCTTCCCGGCTACCGCAAGAGCTATGAGCTGACGCAAAGCATGTTCCGCCAGGGACAGGCTGATGCGCTCGAAGTCTGGAAGGTGCGCGAGAAACTGTACCAAACGGAGAACGAAGCGCTCGCCGCCGTGGTGGAAGCCATCAATACGCGCGGCAACCTGGAACTCGAACTCGGCGGTAAGCTGGAGGAAATAAAATGAAGAAACTATGGATAATCCTGTTTTCGCTGGCTGCCTTATCGCCGGCCTATGCCCATGAAGGGCATGACGAAGCGCCCGGCGCCGAAAGCGCAGTTGCCGGTCCGGCGGTCGCGCTTTCCGAGGCGGCGATCAAGAATCTCGGCATCGAAACCGCACCCGCCACGCTGGCGCCGCTGGGTAAATCGCTGGAAATGATCGCCACTATCGAATATCTGCCGGAGCGCTACGCCAATATCACGCCCAAA
>JAGVLW010000088.1 GCA_020054105.1 Alphaproteobacteria bacterium
AGGACGACGAAGAATCTCCCATGATCAAAGCGGACGAAACCCAGGAAGAAGATACTGAAACTGCTGAACGTCAAGACTCGATCATAGAACGATTAAACAAGCGCACCTTCGCCGTGGCCTTCCGCAATCTGCTAGCGCAGCCGAATTGGGTCAGCGTCACGGAAGTGTTCAGCGGCCAGAAATCTGACTGGGATTTTTTGAAACCTCTGGTGAAAACGCCGGATGATCCGAAATACAAATTCTATTCCGACCGGCTGCAACGGCTGCGCAATATCTGCCAATATTCCTACGTCATGCACGTTTTAGGGCGCGATCTTTCCTATGAGGAAGTGGCGGAGATTTTCGTGCGCGTGAATTCGCTCGGCGCCAAGCTGCGCGGCTCCGACCTGGCGCTGGCGCAGGTCACGGCAAAATGGCGCAACTCGCTCAAGCTGTTCGAGGAGTTCGCGGAAGAGTGCGAAGAGCAACAATTCACCATTGATGTCGGTCTGCTGGTGCGCCTGATGGTGGTGTTCGCCACCGGCCAGTGCCAATTCAAAACCGTGTCGTCCATCCCGCTGGAGAAAATGCAGGCCTCGTGGGAAAAGGCCAAGGAAGGCATGCGCTATGCCCTCAATTTCCTGCATGCCAATGCCGACGTCGAGGATGAATCGTTACTGTCCTCGCCCTTCTTTATCATCCCCATCGCCACCTATGGCATATTGAAAGACGGCCAGATTTCCCCTGCTGACGAAGCGGCCATGTTGCGTTGGCTCTACGTCGCCAACGCTAAGGCGCATTATTCCGGCTCCAGCGAGAGCAAGCTGGATTACGATCTCGGTCTGCTGTTCAAAGGCAATAGCTTCGAGGCGCTTATCGAGCCGCTGCACCAGCGTTATGGCCGCCTGCATGTCGAGGCCGGAGACTTCGCCGGACGCGATCCGCGCAATGCGCTGTTCTCGCTGGCCTACCTCGCGCTCAAGCACAGCGGCGCCAAGGACTGGCGTACCGGCCTGGGGCTATCGCTCACCCATCAGGGCAAGCTGCATTATATTGAATACCACCACATCTTCCCCAAATCGTTGTTGCAGAAGGTGGGTTACGAGAAGGCGGAAATCAACGAGATCGCCAACATGGCATTCATCAGCGGCCGCGCCAATCGCGGCATCTCCAACAAAGAGCCGAAAGAGTATTTCCCCAGCATCGTCAAGGAACGCAGCGAGGACGCACTGTCGTCGCAATACATCCCGCTGGATACCGCCATTTGGGAACTCGCCGCCTACCGCGATTTTCTGCAATACCGCCGCGAGGCGCTGGCCAAGGCCGTGAATGAATTCATCGAGAGCGCCTGCAAAGCCGGCCGTGCCACGGCGCTCGCCAGCAAAGCGGCGTGAGGATTACGCATGAGATGTTTGAGGGTGATGAATTGTTAAAAGGGAATCTCATCCTCTAATTCTGCAGTGGCAGTAGCCTGTACAGGTGGAGGTGGGGTAGCGACGGTAGCAATAGGTGCTCGTACTGTAGGCGTGACAGCTTGATTTTCTTGGACTCGAGCGAACTTAAGTTCCGTAGGCTCATTATAGGCCTTGAACCACAACTCTCTGATTGCAGCATCATCACTTTTCGGCCGTGGATTCACATTTCGGACTTTGAAGGTAGTTGGCAGATTCACAGCGTTCCCGAATATCAGGGCATGTTGTTTTGGTAGCGACGGCAGTCGCTTCATTACGCTTTCTGAGATGAAAGGCGTCATTTGTCGGATGTGCGACAAGTCGTCAGGGTTCTGAATCCTATGAATTACAAAGTTTGAGCATTGAGACAGCACTGTCTTGGAAAGTTCACTCGGGCGCTGCGAAGCAACCTGCAAGAACATTCCATATTTACGGCCTTCTTTGGCAATACGCTCGAAGATACGGCTGGCATCAATGGCGTGGCGGGTGGGCTTTTCTGCAACGTACCGATGCGCTTCTTCCAGTATCAGGTGAACCGGCAACCGGTTCCGTGGATCGGCCTTGCGTAACCGGTCAAAGATTAACCGCGCCATCACAGCAGATGCCACTTCTACCACCTCATCCGCCGCCTCATTCATATCAAGAATAATGATTTGTGCGGTTTTATTCAGGTGCTCATTCTCGCGTTCTAAACCCATGAATTGCTCAATGAACAAATCCAGCTTCTTTTCTTCTTCCCGTAACGCGACGATGGGAACTCTTAGAAAAGCGAATTCTTCTCTCTCCCTGATCCATTTGAACCGCGTCACCATCTGGGCGCAGTAATCTCGTATTTGTTTGTTCCCGTGTGCTTCCTCATAAAGCAGTGCCAAATCTAAGGCCGCACTCAAATCCTCAAAATTGAATTCGCTATGAGAGTAGTTTGGTAGGGTAACCTCTTCTAGGCGGTGGGTTTGAATAAGCGTTGTTAGCTGTTCTACTTGCGCCATTTCTCCGTAACTGATTGCAATCATACCCTGAACAGTTTGTAGGCTAATCTCTTGCGTTGAGAATGATGATAGGAGAGCTGTAATTCTATCTTTCTTGGTTGGGCTTCCAGCATCACTTTCAAGAATGCACCCGATGCAAGAGGCAAGAATATGGTTCCTGATTCGGCCAAGATTGTTATTGCCGTTCTGCCCTCCAGAAAACAATGATGACAAGCCAAGAGCCGTTCGTAGAACTGGTTGTTGCGTGCGCTCACTCGCCCGTAGGAGCAATTCCCATTCTTCCACCGACATAAACCAGTGCGGCAGCCTGAAAATGGCCGTGGTTTCATTCTCATCGAGTGGTTCAGGAGCCTGACCCTCAGGATTCATGGCAATCTGCAAATAGGAACGCTTGATGCCAGTGGGTAGCTTAGAAAATGCCCTTCGGTATTCCCCATTTACATCGAGAATGATGAAGGTTGCGCCTCGCGCTAGAAACTCGGTTTTCTTCTCAAAGAGAGATTGTAGCACTGTCGCCACCGTGCAGGATTTGCCGCTGCCGGTGTTGCCCAGTACTGCGACATGACCGCCAAAATACTCGTCTATGCGTACCTTAACGTCATATCCCTGGAAAATAACTGACGAGCCGATTGTCAGCGCCTTAAGCCTTGTGCCGGTACTGCCTCCCGCATTTGTTATGCTCTCTTGTGGGTCGGCCACCTCGAAAATGCGGTCCAATTCATCGTCCAGCGCATACAGCGCATCCGCATACAGGGACGGGAAGGTTGAAACCCCGAATCGGAAACTTTCTCCGCGTTTCTTTGGCAGTGTGCCCACCGGCACTAGTCTAAATACTTTGCCGATGATGCCTTATCCAACTCGCGGCTATTTTCCTTATCAGGCCTTCCACTGGTTGGATCTTTCTCCCATAGCCCGACGACTTCCGCGACAACATAATCCGATTGCACGGGGATAATAACGAATGATCCCAACCGTGCGACATAGTGAATATCATCGAAGCCAACCACCGTGAAGTTATCGTTTCCCCGATGGAGTTCTACGATAAATCGGTCGGCAGCTACCGAGGTAATTTTCCCAATGGCGCGGCGGCTATCACCAGATGCCATTCCCACCCCCATCATCTATATTGCGCTTATAGTTAACAAGGTTGGTTAGCACATTGCTTATGGCTGAGTCTATTTTATTACCAGGTGCTTCCGGCATGAATTTCTCAATGAAGGTGTCAAAATATTCCGCTCGCCTTCCAATGGCGTGGCCTTCACCCCCAATCAGCCAAATCCTTGGGTCAGCCAATTCTCGCAGCTTTTGCGGCACTCCTTCTGCATCCGGCGGCAGAAAGGCAATCAGGCGGAAATTGGGAACGGTGAGCGCCTGAAAAATTATGTTGTTGATATGCTCGTCGCCGAAGCTGTAACCAATCGTGAACAGCACGCTTTGCTCATGTACAATTTGCTTTTGGAACTCTCTAAACAAATCGGCATAGGGGGATCCAAAACTGGCATTCTGCTTTACCGGCGTTGGATAAATCAGCACCGGTATTTTCTCATCCATAGGCTTACCTTGCATTTCCCGTATCGGAAAAAGAGTAGTACCATCTTCCACCCAGTTTATGGAGCCGTGTAGTTTGCACAGGTAAACGAAGTTATCTACCGCCGTCCATTTCCTACTTGATATGTCCAGTTGCTCAGCTAGCGAATACCGGAAAACCGAAGGATTGAAGCGCCGTTCGATAGCGCCAGAAAAACCATTGCAGTAGGGAATACCTAGCCTGTCCATCGCCACCTCATTGAACAAGTCATAATTGGTGGTGAAAATCCAAGGGCGCGGTAACGAGCGGTCACGGAAAATAAGCTTCTGGTAAAAGGTTTGGTAGAGAGTCGCCACCGTGCTATCACCAGTGGCAAAGGCTCCCTCCGAGCAACTTTTCAGAACATGTCTTTTAACTTTCTCTACAGCGCTATCTATGGCGGTTCGCAATGTTTGCAGCGGGGCGGCGGTTGCGTCCTTTAATGCCAGCTGCGCGCTAAACAGCACTTCCATCAGGCGTTCTAAGTTTCTCTTATATTCATGTTTGGTAAGGTTAATCCCTAAACCGTTCTGCAATTGGTCGCGCTCGGCCTGCGTAATATACGGACTTTTGTTTTCCCCTTCATCTACGCCAATTTGTGCGAGAAATGTTTCAGCCATGGGTGCCATTGTCGGGATGCCAAGCTGCTGGTTACCACGAAGAAAAGACGAGCCTCCTGACCCAAGCAGAAAAGAAACATTCCGCGCATTTAGAGCATCACCAAGCTGCTCTCGAACCTTTGCTGCTGCTTGTTCCCAATCGAATTCATCTTGATCTTTTGGCGCAATAATATCCATCCCGCCTTTGAAAAAGGAGAAGCGCGGAGATTGTGCTGTGGTCGCTTGTGGCGCGGCGGCGCGGGCTGCATTAGAAGGGAACAGATTGTTCATTTCATTACTCCCTTAACTGAATTTCGGTACTCATCGGTGCTGATAACCGTGTCGTAGAGGCCATAGTGAGTCAGCCCCTTGTGACTTTCGATGCCTGTATAGCGCAGCGAAGCATCCTCATACCGCCGGAAAGCGAACACCGCTTGATTCATCTGCTCGGTATTGAACACGCGTAGTTTCACCAGCAGGTGAAAATCCTGCACCGTCAGACCGGTGACGGCGCGGAACAGGTCAGGTTCGATCTTGGTGATGACATCCTGCAAGGTGTTCTCGCGGAAGTCGGTTAGATACATGAAGGCCGGAATGCGCGTGGCGAACTTGATGAGCTTTTCCTGCACCAGCTTGCGCTTGCTCTTGAACTCTTTTTCTTCGGCGCTGAGTTCTTTTTTCTCTTTCGCCGAAAGTTCCTTCTCCTTGGCCTTGTTCTTCAGTTTCTTGATTTTGTCAGCCTTGTTGATGATGGTTTCGATGATGTTGTCGCCCAGCGCGCGCCATCCCTCGATGCGCTCTACGGCTTTCATGGCTTCTTCGTTTTCGAGGATGCGCCGCAACGTGTCGTTGTCCACATTCACCAGCAGGGCGCTTTCCCACTTGCGGGCGAGCAGTGTGCCCGTGGTTCCGGCCATTGCAATGTCCAGGATGCCGGCCGCGTCGATCTGCGTCATGTTTGCGCCGTCATAGGCTAGCACGGGCAGAAAACTCACCAGTTCGCGCACAGCGGCTTCCGGATTTGCTTCGCCCGGTGCAAGGCCGATGCCGTAGTCGCTGAGTTGCCGTAGCGCACGCGTGGGCGCGAAGTCGAACACGAAGCACACGGGCTTCAGGATTTCTTCCTCGTTCGGGTTGTCGCCGTTCGGGTTCTTGATGCTCCACGGCGACTGCACGCGAAACGCGGCCTGAAAATAAGTCTCCGGGCTTTTGAGGTTGCGCAGCATTAAGATGCTTGACCACTGCGCCACCGTCACGCCCGTGGTCAGCTTGCCGCAAGACAGCGTAATCGTCTTGCTCTCGAAGCCGCTGCCGATAGCTTGACGCACCGGCGGCAACGCGTCCAGCCCAATGCCCGCCTGCGCCCCCGCCGCCACAATCACCTTATAGTCGTGCCAGAAAGTGTTGTGCCGCTCGGCTAACAGGTTTGCCATCGCATGGCAGGCCGCCACATTGGGCAGGAACCAGAACGAGTGTTGCAGATAGGGCAATAGCCGCGCATCCGAGTACGGGAACGGGGGGCGCGTGCCGGTCTTTAGCGACTCCACCGCACGGGGCGCGTATTGGCCGCGAATGATGTCCAACCACTTCTGCACATCGCTTTTATGCTTGAACCGCGCCTTCTTCCCATCACCTGTAGCATCGAAGAAAGCGTTCAAGTCGAACTCATCGAACTCGCCGCCGCTGGCAATGGCGATCAACTCATCCGGCATCTGGTAGGTGAGCAACCGCAACTGCGGCAGGGCGCCGTAGGGATTTTTCTTGCCGGGATGCTTCTGCGCGAACGCGGCCTTGGCGCGTTGCTCGTCGGTGTAAGTCCAGTTGAAGATTTGTTCCTCGATAAACTCCCCCGTCGCCAGCGCCTTGAACGGTGTGCCAGAAAGGTAGAGGTAAGCGCGCGTGGTGATGGGCAGAAACTCGCCCGACAAGCCGGACAAGTCTTCGTTCACCTTCTCCAGTCCATCAGCGTATTCTTGCTTGGCTTCCTTCTTGGCGACGGTTTCTTCCTCGCCCTCGAACAATTCTTTGGCCGTGTCACGCCATGCGCCGAAATGGTATTCGTCGAACACCACCAAGTCCCAATTCACTGTGTGCAGCCATTCGTTCCTGGCCTTGATGTTACCTTGCGCATCGCGGCCCAGTAAATCCTGGAACGATCCGAAATAGACCAGCGGCTTGTTCTTTGCCACCTGCGTCGGGTCACGACCGGAGTTGCGGGAGAGGTATTGCCAGCCCTCGAAGTCCGTGTGGCTTTCCAAATCCGTCTGCCAGGCATCTTCCACGGCGGGCTTGAAGGTGAGGACCAGCACGCGCTTGGCCCCTAGCTTCTTGGCAAGCTGGTAGGTGGTGAAAGTTTTGCCGAAGCGCATTTTGGCGTTCCAGAGGAAGCGCGGCGCGGCCTTCCTGTTCTCGGCCCAAATGCTCTGGAAGTAGGCAAAGGTCTTGTCCACCGCCTCTTGCTGCTCGGCGCGGGCGGGAAAATTCTGGTCGCGTGTGCCCGCGATGGACTGGCCTTTGCGCAGCGCGATGAGCGCGGCCCGTACATCCTTGACCGTGCAGCGCATCCATTCCAACTGGTGATGCTCACGGCCCATGCGCCGGAGAGCAGAACGTACCTCATGATCGCTGAAGATACCGCCGTCGTCGCGCTCGGCGCTTTCGTCGAGGACAATGATTGCCTTGATGGCGGCGGTCTTGGTCTGCTCGGCCACGCGCTGTTTCACATCGCGGATGGTCTGTCCCACTTTCAGCAGGCCCTTATGCGCTGCGTCGTCTATCGCATAAGCGTAGATGCGTGGCTGCACCTGCGGCTTGGGCGCAAGGATTTCTTCGATGGTTTTAGTCATCGTCATCGGAAACCGCCTCATCGGAAACGTCGCCGGTGAGACCCATCGGACGGATCATCCACTCGACAAACTTAATCTCCTCATCCGAAAGACCGTACTTTGCATAAAGTTTATCGTCAGTCCATGTCTTGGAGAAGTCTTGCGTTGGGACGAAGGTATAAACCTTTTTCGTCGCATGTTGCGAGGGCTTGTGCAGCATCACTAAAAAGCGCGTCAGCTTGCACGCAATATAGGAAGTGACATTCTTGGCCTCATTCTCCTCCTTGAACGGGCCGATGCAGATATAGGTTTCAGTCGAGATTGAACCAGGCTCGCCGATGAAGGGTCGGCCAAGAACCGCTTTGGGCGGCGCGTCCCGACTTGCACCTCCGCCACCTCTGTCTCCATATGCGCCGCCAATGAAGACTTTCCATTTGTCGATGAGGTCAATCCCTTCAGTCACCTCAGCTCGCGATACCCAGCCCTTACCACCTCGCTTGAATCCGGGACCGCCGTTCCAATAGGTGATCACATCTCCCTTACGTTTGTCTGAGCGAACCTTGAAATTCGTGGGCAATCCAAAAGGTTTTCTGGCGCTCACCAGATTCATAAAACGTTTCTGTTCCGGGAGCAGAACGGAACCGGCTGTTCCGCCTTCAGTGGCCACGATCTTCTTCAGAATCGGCACTGCCTCGTTGTAGCGAATAAACACATCCGAACCCGGCTCCAACAAAGGCCGCGTAACGTTCGATAGAACCCTGCCTTCATAATGCGTGGAGACGTCGCAGTCGCCCGGCGCTTCGCGATTCCATAGGAAGTAAAGAAGTCCGCCCTGAATTGCCACGCCGGGGAAGGCTTCGCCGACCAGCCAATAGTCGTGGATGACCCGTGTCCGATTGTCAGCGAGCATGCTCTCGCGAAACTCGTCCAAACCTTTCCCTCCTGCAAACCACCGCGCGGGAATCACCAGCGACAGATAACGCGGTTCGAGCGCTTTCGCTTGTTGCACGAACAAGTGGTAGATGGGGGCGGCGCTTGCTCCGTGTCCAGCGTCGTCCAACTGGTACGGCGGGTTACCTATGATAACGTCAAATTGCATATTGCCTCCAAAAAGTTCGTTGATTCGCGCCTTTATGTTGTCCGTGTGAATGAAGGCATAGGCATGGGTTTCGCGGCCTTCGCCACGATCCAGCGCCTTCTGGCTCGCCCCGCAGTATGTGCACTTACCGCTTTCCCAGGTGTGCTCCGTGCGCTCGAACCAGATATTACCTTGCTCATTGGTGCAGGACTTGGCGACAGAGTGCGGGCCATTCGCGTACTTGCTGCAATACACGCTGCGCCGCGCCAGCAGGCTGGTCAGGTGCGTGATGCCGATACCAAAAACCTGCTTGGTGAGGATATGATTCACCCGCTTTTGCAAATCAGGAAACTCCTCCTTCAGCCCCTCTGTCAGGCGGCTGGTGATCTCCCGCAGAAATATGCCGCTCTTGGTGAAGGGGTCGAGAAAACGCACCGATTTATTGGCCCACAAATCCGCCCCGTCATGGTCTGCCGCCCATGCGGCGGCCAGCGTATCCAGCATCCGGTTGGCAAATTCCGGCGGGGTGAATACTTCGTCGTTGCTGAGGTTGGCGATGCAGGTCAACACATCGGGGTTGCGGCCCCGCAAGGTAAAGCTAGCTTGCTCTGGCGCCGCTTGGGTCATGCTACCTCCTGCATGGATAGGCCAGCCAGCTCGCCCACGCTCATCGGCGGCCAAGCCTGGATCGGTTTGAAGATTTCATGCTTGCCCAAGTGAGCGAACAGCGAATCTTCGGCGCTGAAAGCCGATGAACCGGTCAGAACGTCAAAGCGGAAGTCGCGGCGCTGGAACTTACCCTTACCGAGATATCCCCACTCGGCGAAGGTGATGGGCGGGCCGTCACAGGCCTTCATGGTCAGCGCATCGCCATGCACGAGGTTGAGCGACAGCACGAAGCTGGCGGCGCGGTAAAGATCGTCCACTTCGTCAAGACCAAGGTATTCGGCGAAGATGCTAAGCAGGTTGGCGCGGCATTCGGCGATGTTATCAGGCAAAAGCTCAATGCCGTAAATGCACATCACGCCGAGCAGCGCGTAGTGGCGTTTCTCAAAGCCGGACTGGCCGTATTTCAGTTCAACTGCCGCTAATTTACGCCGCAGTACATGCATTAGAAAATTACCGCTGCCGCAAGCTGGCTCAAGAAAGCGGGAGTCAATGCGTTCGGTTTCGCCCCTGACCAGATCAAGCATGGCCTCAACCATCCATGCGGGAGTAAATACCTCTCCGTGGTCTGCCACCCTTTGTTTCGATTTAATCAGCGACACGACTACCCCGTTTTCATTTGTTTTTCCTGTTGGCGAATCCAGCGTTCGATCTCGCTACGGCGAAATCGCCATGAACCACCCACCTTGAAGCCTGGAATATTGCCACGCGCGGCCAGGGCATACGCGGTTTTCAGCTTCAATTTGAGGTATTCCGCCACCTCATCCATCGTCATGATGTCCGATTCCATCGTCTTATCCTGTGTAAATGCATCATGGAAAATACAGGAATAAATAGAATTAACAAGAAGTGTGATCTGAACGGGGATTATCAAAACCCATTTCGTTTTTTCAGCGGATGCATTTCGTTTTTTAAAATGCGCTTATTGTTTATGCTCAATAGCTTGAAGCGGAAAAAACGAAACGAAATCGACTTTATAATTCTGTGGCTGGAGAGATGTCGGGCGTTGCGTCCCCGCATAGGAATCGCGCCGGAAGGACCCAAAAGCCTCGCTCTGAAAGCCTTGCCCAGTGCGGGTTCCAAGCATATGGCCTGATTGCCCGGAGTTTTGCGCGCGCGGCAAAGAATTTATGCCCCGAAAAGTGCCGCATTTTCCCTAAAAAGTGCCGGCTTTTTGAGAAAGAGTGCCATGTTTTTCTCAAACGGTGCACGAATTCCAGCGGCGCGTGCCGGCTGCATCAATATTTTCCGGTGACGATGAAACGTTCGTACTCATCCATGTATGCCCACTCCTCGTGCGTCATGCTTTCGGGAAAGTCTTTGCGTTTCTGCGCCAGGCGAATGTAAACGCTGCGTTCGAATGGCGGCTTGTTGCCGCGCATGATGATGTGCGCAATATCACCGGCCGCGGGCAGCTCGTTGTTGTGCTTGAGGTAGAAGGCAAAGGCTTCGCGGATTTTGCCTATGGGATATTCGGCCAGCGCCAGTTGGAACATGGCATTGACGCCTTTCATCTGCTCCGGCTCTTTGCCGTACACCTTAAGCGCGTCGAAACACTGGAAGAGCATATTGCTCAGTTCAATCCTGCCCGTCTCGTCGTGAAGGATGGGCATAGCCGAGCTCGACGGCTGATTCGATAATGGCTGCTCTTGCCCGTTCGCTTTTGCTTGCTCGAGCGCCCTGGGAATAATGGCGGAGATTGGTTTCATGATTGCCTCCTGAATTGTGAATGATTTGTCTGCGGCACCACATCCGCCAGGTCGCTTCCCAGTCGGATTTTTGTGCCGATTTGCCGGTTTTTCTTTGCCAGTAATCGCGGAAGCACGCCCATACGTCGGCGGTGGTTTCCGCATTCCAGCCCAGCTCGCCGTGTACCCACTGCGCCCATTCCGGCGGCAAGGACTCGAAGAGCAATCTGTCCGTCTGCGATTTCTTGCCTGGTTTCGTGACGCCCTTCGCGCGTGCGCTATCACCCATAGGTGATTCAGGTATCAATGAATCAGGAATCAAGGAATCAGCAGGAACAGGCACGGGCGGGTCCGAGACATGCCCCGGACTTGCCCGGGGCTTTATGGTCATGCTTGGCTCAAGCATGGCATCAAAATCTGGGGCCGGTAGAATACTCTCCGGCTCCTTGTGGTGCGGATTCTGGTGCTTCTCGAAGTTGATGACCTGGATATAGCGTCGGTTGTTTATCTCGTAGCGGTGGATCAGGCCGTTCCGTTGCAACTGGTTCAGCAGCGTGTCGATCTCGCAGTTGTCGCAGGGAAGAATTTTGATTTTAATTTTCGTCGGTCGATCTTCCAAACGGCCTCTGCGATCCGCCAGGCTCCATAGACCGGCGAACAGGATGCGCGCCAGCGGCTCGCAGGCGAGCACCTGGTCGCTGGTGAAGAAATCGGGCTTGATGTTGCGTGAACGCATGTGCGCCTCCTGGGCGGGCAGCTGCAACGCCGCCCGCCCCCATATCGTTAGCGGTTATGTCGTGCGTTCTGCTCTTCCACCCAGGCGAAATACGCCGCTTCGTCGATCAGCACGCGCCGGCCGCAGCGGCGGACGACTTTGGAAAAGCCATTGCTCTTTTCGTGGAAGATGAGATGACGCAGCCCGCCGATGGGCGGCCACTGGTGATGCTCGTTCCACTTGGTGACGGGAATGAGGCGGGTTTTCGGCTGGGCTTGAGAATCGCTTTCCATGTTGAATGCTCCTTGTGTTGATTTGCGAATGTCGCGGCTTCATTGCCGGGACACGGAGCAGTTTGTGGGAAGACGGGGCGGAAGAATATACGCTGCCGACCGGCGAATTTACCTTCCCGGATGGGTGTAAATTATTTGCGGCGGTCTTTCAGCACGTTGACGGGCCTGCCGACTTTTCCTTTCCGCGGGCGCGGATCAACTTCGGCGATCCAGTCATAAATGGTGCGCGGCTGGTAGCTCTTGCCGCCGGTGACGTCTTCGTTGCGGACGTCGGGGTGGGTAGATAACTCGGTCGTGGTGTAGGCCGGATTCTGCTTCCACAGAAGAAGCGCCGCCGCCTGGCAGCGTTCCTTGGCGACGGCTTCGTTGCGCAGTCGTGGTTCTTTTCCGGCAGGCGCTACCGGCGGCATGTTATCATCAATGCCCAGCAAATAGCGCCGTTGTTCCTGATAGGCGAACTCTTCTTCCGTTCGTTCCATTATCATGCATCGCAGATGATGTGGGTTATTGTAGTCTATGCGGTTGCGGTCGATCGGCATGGCTATCCGAAAATCTTCTGGTTCATGCGCTGCACGACCTGGCTGGTGTGCGCTTCGGAGAGATGGGCGTAGCGTTTGACCATCGAGAGCGTCTTGTGGCCCAGCACTTCGGCTATTTCGGCGAGAGACGCGCCGTTCATGGCGAGGTATGACGCGGCGCTGTGGCGCAGGTCGTGAAAGCGGAAATCGTCCAGCCTGGCGAGCGCGACGGCGGTGTTCCACGAGCTTTGAATATTGGCCGGCTCGCCGGAGACTTCGCCTTCGAATACGAAAGCGTTTTTGTCAGGCGTCAGGTCATCGCAGCGCTGGCGGATCAGCTGATACGCCAGGCCGGTCAGCGGCAGCGCGCGGCGTTCGCCGTTCTTGGTTTCGTGCAGCGTAATCATGTGGCGCGCGAAGTCGATGTCGCGCCACCGCAGATACATGATCTCGCTCCGGCGCGCGCCGGTGGAGAGTGCCATTACCACGATCGTGTAGAGGTTGGTGCTGTTGGATTGGCGGCAGATTTCTAAGAAGCGCGTGCGTTCGTCGTCGGAAAGATAGCGCACGCGGCCGCGCGGCTCGCGGAGTTTGCCGAGCTTGCGCATGGGGTGCTGTTCCAGCCATTCCCATTCGTTGACGGCCACCGAAAACGCATGATGCAGCGAACCCATATAGCGGTTGACGGTGGCGGGCCCACGCTTGCGCTGCGTCGGCTTGCCGTTGCCGTTGGGAAATTGCGAATTGGAAAGCAGGTAATCGCGTTTCTCGGCGATCATCGATTTGGTAAGATCGGAAAGAACGCAATATCCCAGCTGTTCCCGCCACCAGCGCAGCTGCGCCTTGACGTCCTGATACCGCTTCGGGCTGCGTTCCTTGAGTTGGCCGAGATAGCGGTCGATCAGATCGGCGAGCGTATGTTTCTTGCTGGAGCTGGTTTTGAAATGCCGGTTTTCGCGGATGGCGGATTCGATGGAACTGGCCCAGACGCGCGCGTCGGTAAGCCGCTGGAAGGTAGAAGTCTGCGTTGGCTGGCCGCGCATCCGCACGCGGACGTGGAAGCTCGTCTCGCCTGCGGGATTGGTGCGTTTCTGTATGGTGGCCATAGAGTATAAACCTCGGCCAACACATACCAAAAGACGCCAAAAGAATCAATAAAAAATCGTTATAATACAATTAGTTGTAATCTACGGTGCGAATTCTCACAACGGTAGTAAGCGTTTGGCGGTAGTGCTGGATAAGCGGCCATTCTGCGGAGAATAAGGCCGCTATTCACCGCACAATATGCGGTGAATAAATCCTGCTGGGCGCGATTTTGTTCGTTGCCATTTCCGTGTTCATGTCTATGTGGTGTGTCCGACCTGGAAGAAAGGGAGGACCTATGCAATACAGCACCCATCTACTGCGCCACCTGCGCTTTACCATCGGGCAGAATATTCATCGCCATCGCAGCAAACAGAAATTGCCGCTACGGAAATTATCGAGACTCACCGGCGTGCCGGAATTGCTGCTCGATCATTACGAGTTGGGGAAGAAGGAAATCCGCCTGGACGAGATGCTCAAGATTGCGTGTGCGCTGGGGATAGAGATACGGGAGTTGATAGGATAATTATATATCCATTCTGCCTTTAGGTAACCGACCAATATATTTTACAAGGTTATCGATTGTGGATCTACCAGCCAACATGTTATCTAAAATGGCTTCAATTTCATCCTCGGCATTCGTATTGTTTATAGGTGAAGCATGCGCCGCTATTAGAAAATTGTATCTGCCAACCATGCGAGCCCTCAGCTTTACTTTGCCAGAGATATTTTTTACCTTCCCGCCAACTATTGCTGCGCCATCGTCGTATTCCTCGCGGGTTACCAGCTTATCACCATACAGGCCGTATTCTTCGCGGGTATAACCCTGTTCTTTAAGCGAATAGCTCAAATCATAAAGGCCGGAAGGCTCCAAGCCATCCACTTCAAGATAAACAAATTTACGGTAATAAGAAGAGTCGCCGACTGCAATTAGGCGCTTAAGCTTATAGTGCTCGACGTCACTGAACAAAAATTCATCGGTGCTCAGAAAATTCTTTTTGATACGCTCGTATGATTCGATGTGTAGAGCAGATCCGCCACGAAACCACCATACAGGCGTGGCGCGTGAATTTTCATACTCAACACTTATAGGCATTTTCAGGAGAATATCCAATCGCCGCATGGCTTCTTTTGGATCATTGAATTCCGCAATATCCCTGCATCCTGGAAAAGCCTGGGAGAATCTATCCGAGAAAAAAACCGTGGATTGTCTCAACTGCCTAAAAAGACGGCTTGTCTTCTTTTTCTTCGCATCTTTTGAAAATTGCAGTTTCCCCGTAATCTTTTTTATTTTTTGAAATGAGTCGGCGGCCAATGCAGGTTGGATATGCTGGACATTCTTAGAATTTGGGGAGCTCCTTGAATGGAAGCGCCTCCATAGCCAGGTTAGTATTGCGGCTATGGCTGCGGCGATTAAACTGGCAATGATGCCTTCGATCATACTCGTATTCTGCTCTCAACGTATTGTCCTCTTTTTCCCAAGTGGACCAAAAGTGGACCAAAACCGGTTTTGGGGTGGGGGAATGTGGCGGAGGGAGAGGGATTCGAACCCTCGATAACCTTGCGGCTATACTAGTTTTCGAGACTAGCCTGATCGACCACTCCAGCACCCCTCCGTCTAGGTTTTCTGCGGCTCACAAGAGGTTCGCCGAAAACCTTATTCTCACTCAGGCCCTCTCTTGTAAGAGGCGAAAGCCCGTCTGTCCACCTTCAACCTTGTGGCGCGGCGTCTAACGGTTTTCGAGACCGCCGCATTCGACCACTCTGCCACCTCTCCGCAAATCCGACCGATATAATGAGCGGTCGAATTCAATCAATCTATTTCGCTCGGTCGCCGCAGGCCGGACTCTGCCATCCCTGCGTTAGGCCAAGAAACGGGAAATGAGCATAAATCATCGCTAAAGGCAAGCGATTCGCGCGCGCCTTTGGCGCGGCGGCGCTAGCGGGATTTCGACTCGTCCTCGGAAGAGCCGAGCAAATGGGAAAACAGGTTCTTGCTCTGGGTCATCAGAATGACGGCGCCGATGATGATGCTCGATACGGTCGCACCCTGGACGATAGCGTTGAATTTCTCGCTGGAGCGCAAATGCTTCCAGTAATCGCCGGTGCCCCTAATGCCTGCCGAGGTATAGCGCGCATTGCGCGCGTCATAAAAATTTTCTTCCACTTGCTTTAATGCTTTCGACAGCTCTTCCGGAGATCGCTTGGTTCCGGTTTTTTTAAGCAACTCATCGCGCAATGCCGTGCCTTCCGTCTCGCGCGTCTTTTCCAAATCGTCGATAATATGCGTATGGTGGAGGTTTTTGCGGGCTTCGTCGCGTATGGCGGCGCGGGTCACCTTCCATCCCGCAAAAATGCCGACAGGATAGGAGGCAAGGCTGGCAAAATCCAGCGTCTTGCTTAACGCACTGGGCTTCTTGCCGTCCGCAGCGGCAGGGATATCGTTCTCATTCATGGGCATGAGGTCAAGAGTATCGCAGATCGCCCGGTATGTCACCCCGGATTCCATGAAGTTTTTGTGACAAAGCCGGTTTTTGGCCAGCAATTGCGGTTGACAAGTGGTTTACCATCTAATAAGTTGCACGTCCTTTTACAGGCAGTATTGCCATATTTTATTGAAAATCAGGCGGTTATTATGTTCGCAGTCATCCGCACCGGCGGAAAACAATATAAGGTGGCAAAAGACGACGTCATCGAAGTGGAAAAACTGGCCGGCGAGCCGGGCGCAAAAGTGGAAATCGGCGACGTGCTGATGGCCGGTGGCAAAGTTGGTTCACCGCTGCTTTCGGGCGTGAAAGTGCTGGCGGAAATCGTCAAGCAATTCCGCGACGACAAGGTCATCATCTTCAAGAAGCGCCGCCGTCACAATTACCGCCGCAAGAAGGGTCATCGCCAATATCTGACCCAGATCAAAATTACCGACATCAAGGCGTAAGGAGCACGACATGGCACACAAAAAAGCAGGTGGCTCATCCCGCAACGGCCGCGATACCGCCGGCCGGCGCCTGGGCGTCAAGAAATTCGGTGGCCAGGACGTCATCTCCGGCAACATCATCATCCGCCAGCGCGGCACGAAATATTACCCGGGCACCGGCGTCGATATCGGCCTCGACCATACGATCTTCGCCGTGACGAACGGCAAGGTGCAGTTCCGCGAAAAATCCGGCGGTAAAATGTATGTGTCGGTAGTGGCGTAGCCAGCCGAACATAAAAAAACGAGGGGGCTGGAAGGCCCCCTTTTTTTATTGTAGGACAAGACATGAAATTCCTCGACGAAGCGAAAATCTATATCAGAAGCGGTGACGGCGGCAATGGCTGCGTCAGCTTCCGCCGCGAGAAATTCATCCAGTTCGGCGGCCCCGACGGCGGCAATGGCGGACGCGGCGGCAGCGTGATCGCGCGCTGCATCCCGGGGCTTAACACGCTGATCGATTTTCGCTACCAGCAGCATTTCAAGGCCAAGAAAGGCCGTGGTGGCAGCGGCTCCAACCGCACCGGCGAATCGGCCGATGATACGTTCATCGACCTGCCGGTCGGCACCGAGATTCTCGAAGAGGATCGCGAAACGGTGATCGCCGACTTGACGCAAGTCGGCCAGGAGGTGGTGCTCGCCACCGGCGGCAAGGGCGGCGTCGGCAACCAGGCGTTTAAATCCTCGACCAACCAGGCGCCCAGACAATTCACCCCCGGCGAGGAAGGGCAGGAAAGCTGGCTGTGGCTGCGGCTCAAGCTGATGTCGGATGCCGGGCTGCTCGGCCTGCCCAATGCCGGGAAATCGACGTTCCTGGCGGTGGTGTCGCGCGCGAAGCCGAAAATCGCCGACTATCCGTTTACGACGCTGGCGCCGCAGCTGGGCGTCGTCGGCATCGACGGGCAGGAATTCGTGCTCGCCGATATTCCGGGGCTGATCGAAGGCGCGCATGAAGGGGTGGGGCTCGGGCTCAAATTCCTCGGCCATGTCGAGCGCGCGGGCGTGCTTTTGCATCTGATCGACGGCACGCAGGACGATGTGGCGGGCGCCTACAAAACCATCCGCAAAGAGCTGAAAGAATATAGCAAGGAGCTGGCGGCGAAAGAAGAGATCGTCGCGCTCAATAAAATCGATGCGCTGAGCGACGAAGAGCGCAAAGCGAAAGCGGCGGCGCTTAAAAAAGCCAGCAAGAAAAAAATCTGGCAGATTTCCGGCGCGACCGGCGAGGGGGTGCAGCCGGTGCTGCGCGAGATGCTGAAAGCGGTTGAGGAAAAGAGAAAAATAGAGGATGGTCATCCTGAGCGAAGCGCAAGCGAAGCCGAAGGATCTGTTTGAAATAGATCTCTCGGTTGCACTCGGGATGACAAAAATACTATGCTGAATAACGCCAAACGCATCGTCATCAAGGTCGGCTCGTCGCTGCTTATCGGGCCCGACGGCCATGTGCGCGGCCCGTGGCTGGCGACATTGGCGCAGGACATCCGCCGGCTCAAACACGAAGGCAAGCAGGTGATTATCGTGACCTCCGGTGCGGTCGCGCTTGGCCGGCATGTGCTGGGCTACGGCGCGCGCGCGCTTTTGCTCGAGGAAAAACAGGCGGCGGCGGCATGCGGGCAGGTACCGCTTTTTTCGCATTGGGCGGCGGCGCTGGCGCAGGGCGAGGTGGTCGATGCGCTCTACCCGGCGCAGATTTTATTGACCGCCGACGACAGCATCCAGCGGCGGCGCTACCTGAATGCGCGCAACACGCTCGAGAC
Organism: Alphaproteobacteria bacterium; assembly: GCA_020054105.1. GTDB lineage: Bacteria > Pseudomonadota > Alphaproteobacteria > Rickettsiales > SXRF01 > JAGVLW01. Next base: position 18,180 of record JAGVLW010000088.1, read on the forward strand.
GCTGCTGGAGAACGGGCGCATCGTGCCGCTCATCAACGAAAACGACACGGTGGCCACCGCCGAGATCCGCTTCGGCGACAATGACCGGCTGGCGGCGCGCGTGGCGCAGATGGCAGGTGCTGAGCTCCTGGTGATTTTTTCCGACATTGACGGGCTGTACAGCAATGATCCCGGCAAGCATCCGCAGGCTGAGTTCATCGCCAAGGTGGACGAGATCACGCCCGAAATCGAGCGCATGGCCGGCGATGCCGCGTCGGAAATATCGTCGGGTGGCATGACGACCAAAATCGCCGCCGCGAAAATCGCCAATGCCGCCGGCTGCCATATGGCCATCGCGCGCGGCACCGCCGATCATCCGCTGCAGGCATTATTTTCCGGCGGCAAACATACACTGTTTGTGGCGCAGAAAAGCCCGGCGGCTGCGCGCAAGCAATGGATTTCGGGGGCGATGCACCCGGCGGGCAGCGTGACGGTGGATGCGGGCGCGGCAAAGGCATTGGCCGGCGGCAAGAGCTTGCTGCCGGCAGGAGTGACAGCGGTGGCGGGGGCGTTTGGCAAGGGCGACGTCGTGCTGGTAAAAACCCCCGACGGCAAGACGGTCGCGCGCGGGCTGATCGCCTACGACGCCGACGATGCGCGCGCTATCTGCGGCAAGCAAAGCGGCGATATTGAACGGATTTTAGGCTTCAAGCGCCGCGATGTGCTCATCCACCGCGACGATTTGGTGCTGGAGTGAATTTTAGTGTACAATCCTACTTTCGGCATGGTAAAAATTAACAAGGATTAATGATACCCGACAGGAATTGATACCATGCGCATGGATCACGATACAAAAAGCCAAACGATTGTCATCGGCGGCGTCTGTTTTCAGGCGGAAGTGGCCGGCAATACGCATGCCGACGAAATCCAGATCAACGTCGCGCCCAGCGGCGAACTGCGCGAACCGCTCGCCCGGCAGAAAGACCATAATACGCTCGACTGGCAGCGTTTTTCCGAAAAGCACCCGGCGCTCGCCGCGCTGGACACGGAGATGTTGCAGCATGAGTTCGCGCAGGCGGTGTGCCGCCTGATCGCCGGCGAGTTTCATGGCACGGAGCGTTACGCAGTGCAGCTCGACCATCATAAATCGTCGCAATTCGCCGCGCGTTTTGCCGCGGAACCGCATGCGCTGGATAATATTCGCGGCACGCAGATTATCGATACGGTGCGCAGTGACGACCGCGACGCTGATGCCGCCGAGCTGCTCAACATCGTGCGCAACAAGCTGGTCATGCTGGCGCGATTTCCCGACGCCGTCTGGAGCGAGGTGGATCACCGGCTGCTGACCATGGAGCGCAAGAATCCAGGCCGGCATGCGCAAGCACCGGTAAGCGGCGTGCAACCCGACGAGCTGTTCGGCATCATCGCCGATGCGGTGACGCAATCCGGTTTGCCCGATACGGAGCGCCCTCAAATTACCGCTAGCATTATGCGGCAATTACGGCCTAGATTATGCCCGGCTACTACACAGGAATCACGCCGAGGAAGATCATGACCGCAGAAATCATGCCGATAAAAAACGAGATCCACGCGCAGATGCAAGACATGGGCAAGCGCGCCCGCGTTGCTTACGATCGGTTGAGCGAAGCGATGAACGCGCAAAAAGACATGGCGCTGGTGCAGGCGGCGCTGGCGCTGCGCGAACATGCCAGCGGCATCATCCACGCCAATGAAAAAGACCGCGCCGAGGCGAAGGAAAAAGGCCTGGACGCGGCGATGATCGACCGGCTGGCGCTCGATGAAGCGCGCATCGAGGCGATGGCCGCCGGGCTGGAGACGATCGCCACTTTGCCCGACCCGGTCAACAAGGTGCTCGATACCTGGGTGCGGCCCAACGGGCTGGTGCTGCAGCGCGTGTCGGTGCCGCTGGGCGTTATCGGCATCATCTACGAATCGCGGCCGAACGTCACGGCCGATGCGGCGGGGCTGTGCATCAAATCCGGCAATGCGACGATTTTGCGCTGCGGCTCGGAGAGCCTGCATTCCTCCATCGCCATCGCCGAATGTTTGCATCATGGCCTGAAATCGGCGGGCCTGCCTGCCGATGCGGTGCAGCTGGTGGGCGTGCGCGACCGCGCGGCGGTGGGCGAGATGCTGACGATGGTCGGGCTGATCGACGTGATCGTGCCGCGCGGCGGCAAGTCGCTGACCAAGCGCGTGCACGAGGAAAGCCGCGTGCCGACGATCTTGCATCTGGAAGGCAATTGCACGACCTACATCCATAAAAAAGCCGATGCCGACATGGCCGTTTCGGTGCTGCTCAACGCCAAGATGCGCCGGGTGGGCATATGCAGCGCGACGGAATCGTTGCTGATCGACGAGGCCATCGCACCGTCGCTGCTGCCCAAACTGGTCGATGCGCTGGCCAAAGCCGGCTGCGAGATGCGCGGCGACGAGAAAGCGCGCAAGATCGATGCGCGCATTGCGCCTGCCAGCGAAGAAGACTGGTCGAGCGAATATCTGGCGCCGATCATTTCGGTGAAAATCGTTTCGGCCATCGACGATGCCATCGCCCATATCAACCGCTACGGTTCGCACCACACCGACGCCATCGTCACCGGCGACAAGGCGGCGGCGCGATTGTTTTTGCGCAAGGTCGACAGCGCCATCGTCATGCATAACAGCTCGACGCAATTCGCCGATGGCGGCGAGTTCGGCTTCGGCGCCGAGATCGGCATCTCGACCGGCAGGCTGCATGCGCGCGGCCCGGTGGGCGCCGAGCAGCTCACCACCTATAAATACGTCATTCATGGCAACGGGCAGGTGCGTGAATAGCCACGGCGGCGGAAGGATCATCGGCCTGCTCGGCGGCTCGTTCAACCCGGCGCATGGCGGTCATCTGCACATCACGCAATACGCGCTGCACCGGCTTGGCATCGACGAGGTGTGGTGGCTGGTGTCGCCGAAGAATCCGCTTAAATCCACGCAAAGCCTCGCCGATTACGAAGACCGGCTGGCCGGCGCAAAAACGATGGCCGCCGGCCACCGGCATATCCGCGTCAGCGATCTCGAAAAACAAGAAGGCCTGCGCTACAGCTACCAAACCATCGCCCTGCTCAAGCGGCGCTATCCGGCGGTGCAGTTCGTCTGGCTGATGGGTGCCGACAATCTTGCGCAGTTCCATCGTTGGCGGCGCTGGCGGCAAATTCTTGCGACGATTCCCATTGCGGTATTCGACCGCGCGCCTTATTCGCACACGGCGCTGCGCAGCCAGGCCGCCACCGGCGCAAGAAAATTCCTGATGAAAGACAATGCGTTAAACTGGCGTAAACCGCCGCCGCTGCTGGCGTTTATCCATCTGCGGCGCGATGCGACCTCTTCCACCGACATTCGAAAACACTTGGAAAAACTGCCTATTTGAGGCATAATAAGAATCAGGAAGCGGTGATGCTTCCGCAAGAAAGGAGAAAAGTTATTAAAACAAAAAACGTGTTTTCCAAACTTTCCCTGCCTAAAATTGAACGCCTTATCCTCTCTTCCCTCGATCAGCTCAAAGCTGAAAAAATCGTCTCCATCGACTTAACCGGCAAATCGGACTTTGCGGATCGCATGATCATCGCAAGCGGCACGTCCGCGCGCCATGTCGGGTCGCTGGCCGATAACGTCGTAGAGGCGTTGAAGAAAGCCGGATATGACAGCGTGCCGACGGAAGGGAAAGACGCGTGCGAATGGGTGCTGGTCGATGCCGGAGACGTCATCGTGCATCTGTTCCATCCCGAAACCCGCAGCCACTACAATCTGGAAAAGATGTGGTCGGTTGCCCTGCCGGCCCAAGTAGAAGCGGCGTATTAAAAGCCTGCTGCCTTAGCGTACGCTTGATAGCGGTATAATGCTCTGCATGTGCCGATTCACATGGCCTTTTCAGGTGCGTGTCGAGCTGAAATTTACCCCATAGATTAAGATCTGTTAATTGAAATCCTTTACATTGCGATGGCCGCCCGATATACTGGCGGCAATTCTAGCAAGGAAAGGTCGATTTATGAGCGATGAAAAAAAATCGAAATCAGGCGCTCTTCGATATGGTGTTGGGCCTGCGGTGGGTCTTGGCGCGGCATTGACAATAGCCATGGCGGCTGGGGACAAGGCTAACGAATTTAGTGTCACGCTTCCGGAATATCTGGAGACGGCGATCGCCGGAATGAACCCGCAAGAACGTGAGTCTTTTTTCTCGAACCCGCAGCGCGTCGAAGCGGCGCTGGGAATCGATCACAACGCCCCGATTTTGGTGACCTTATCGCATCGTGGCCGCAGTAAAGAGCTGGCATTCACGGCGGAAGATTTTAAAAATGCCGTCGCGGTGGATCCTGCATCCATCAATGTCGGTGAAGTCTTAAATGCGGTCGATAGCTATATTTTTGGTCTGAAAGAAGGCGAGTCGCTGCCGAGATCTTCCATTACGGAAGCAGTACGCAGGCAACGCGAAACGTCGACGCAGCGCGGATGGTAATGAAAGAGGCTGCTTGAAACTCCTCATCGCCGCCGTCGGCAAGGCCCGGCCTTCGCCCGAACAACAATTGCAGGCCGATTACCTCAAGCGGCTGCCATGGAAAATTACCACCAAAGAAATCGAAGATAAATCCGAACCGGCGCAAAAGCGCAAGGCGCGCGAAGGGCAGTTGCTGCTTGCTGCCTGCAAGGGTTATGGCCGCTTCGTCGCGCTCGACGAGTCGGGAAAAAACCTCTCGAGCCAGGAATTCGCCGATACACTGGCGGCGTGGCAGCGCCAGGGCGAATCGTCTTTCGCCTTCGTCATCGGCGGCGCCGACGGGCTTGATAAAACCCTCACCGATGCGGCGCATCTCGTGTGGTCGCTCGGGCGCGTCACCTGGCCGCACATGCTGGTGCGTGCCTTGCTCGCCGAGCAGCTTTACCGCGCCCATACGCTGATGTCTGGCCATCCGTATCACCGCCCCTAGCCACGGCGCAAAAACTTCTGTATTGCCAAAACCACCTATAGTATGGTTCAAGAAATTAGACTTCCTGCATATCTCTATCTGCGGCGGGGAATCTGCTTGCGATGAAGCCTCCCTCGAAAACGTCATGTACTGGTGTGTACACTCGTTTTCTCGGACTCCATCGCTTCGCGCTTCCCTTGCCGCAGCGAGATCTGCAGGAAGTCTATTGAACACAAGGATTCGCCATGACGCTTAGCCATCATACGCTTACTTCTTATGACCGGCAGCTGGAGCAGCTCCTGCGGTTGATATTGGATATGGGCGGCGCGGTGCGCAAGATGATTGCATCGGCAAAACAATCGCTGCGCGAGCGTGACGAATCGCGCATCGCCGACGCCAAAGCCGCCGACAAGCTCATCAACGATTTCGACGCGCGCATCGACGAAGCCGCGACCGTGGTGCTGGCGCTGCAAAACCCGATGGCGATCGATTTGCGCTTCGTGGTGGCGGTGCTCAAAATCACCACCATGCTCGAGCGCATGGGCGACCTGGCGAAAAACACGATCAAGCGCAGCGTCAAGATGGGCGCGTTCGCGCCGGAGCCGATCATCCTCAAGCTCGAGCGCATGGCTGACGTCGCCGACGAGATGCTGGCATCGGCGCTGGAGGCATTCGCCGAAAAAAACACCGACAAGGCCATCCGCGTGTGGCAGCGCGACGAGGAGATCGATGCGCTCTATAAGGAAGTCTTCGCGCTGATGCAAAAAAACATGGTGGAATCGCCCGGCAATGCCGAAGCCTGCACGCATGTGGTGTTCGCCGCGAAAAACCTGGAGCGCCTCGCCGATTACACGACCAACTTGGCCAAAACCGTCTATTACATCGCTGCCGGCAAGAAGCCCGATAAAGCTGTGCTAAGCAGCCTGACGTGAATGTCCACAGGCTCTAACCATCGCCCGAAACCGGTCGTGCTAGCCATACTCGACGGTTGGGGCCATCGCGACGATCCCGGCAATAACGCCATCGCGGCGGCCAACACGCCCAACTGGGATCGCCTTACCCGCGACTTTCCCAGCGGCCTCATCAACGCCTCCGAGCTGCATGTCGGCCTGCCTTCGGGGCAGATGGGCAATTCGGAAGTCGGCCATATGAATATCGGCTCCGGCCGCGTGCTCATGCAGGATTTGCCGAAGATCGACGCGGCGATACAAGACGGTTCGCTGGCGGAAAATCCGGTGTTGCGGGAGTTTATCGGCAAGCTGACCAATAAGCGTTGCCACCTTCTCGGGCTGCTTTCGCCAGGCGGTGTGCATTCGCATCAGTCGCATATGGCGGCGCTGGCCAATATTCTCACAAGCGCCGGCATCGAGGTGAAGGTGCATGCATTCTTCGACGGGCGCGATACGCCGCCACAAAGCGCTTTGAAATATGTGCGAGAGTTTGAAAGCGCGATAGAGGTAACAGGTGACAGGTTACAGGTGACGGATAACAACTCAAAAATATCTTCCGTTACCCGTGCCCCGTTACCTGTTCCCCCGCCCGTTATCGCCACGGTAAGCGGGCGCTATTACGTTATGGATCGCGACAAACGCTGGGAGCGCGTGCAGAAAGCCTACGACACGCTGGTGGATGCGAAAGGCGCTCGCTTCGCTAATGCGGCGCAAGCGATTGAAGCCAGCTATGCCGCCGGCGTCAGCGATGAATTTGTGCTGCCGGCGGCGCTGGGTGATTACCGGGGCATGCAAGACGGCGACGGGCTGCTCATGGCGAATTTCCGCGCCGACCGCGTGCGCGAAATACTCACCGCGCTGGTCGATCCGGCGTTCAATGGTTTTGCGCGCGCGCGCCGCGTGGCGTTTTGCGCGGCGCTGGGCATGAACGAATATTCGGCGCAGCTGGCGCCGCTGATGCCGGCCTTGTTTCCGCCGCAGCAGCTGCGCCATATTCTGGGCGAGGTCGTCGCCGAGGCGGGCCTCAAGCAATTGCGCATCGCCGAGACGGAGAAATACGCGCATGTGACGTTTTTTTTCAATGGCGGCCGCGAGCAGGAATTTCCCGGCGAGGAGCGCATCCTGGTGCCGTCGCCCAAAGTCGCGACCTATGATTTAAAGCCGGAAATGTCGGCCTTCGAAGTGACCGACAAGCTGCTGGCGGCGATCGCCGAAAACCGTTTCGACCTGATCGTGGTCAATTACGCCAACACCGACATGGTCGGCCATACCGGCAATCTCGAGGCGGCAAAAAAAGCGGTGGAGGCGGTCGATGCCTGTTTGGGCAGGTTGGCGCATGCCACGCTCGCAGCCGGCGGCGCGCTGTTGATTACCGCCGATCACGGCAATGCCGAGATGATGTTCGACCCTGCCAGCGACCAGGCGCATACGGCGCATACGCTGAACTTGGTGCCGTTCGTCGCCGTGTGGGAGCGGCTGCGCGGCAAGAAAATCGCCATAGGGCAGGGCAAGCTCGGCGACGTCGCGCCGACCATCCTTGCGATCATGCAATTGCCGCAACCCGCCGAGATGAGCGGCAAATCATTGTTGGCGGGTTATGTGTAATCGTCGTTGCCTCGTTGCGCTTGCCATGACGATGCTGTTTTGCGGCGTCGCCCACGCCGCCCCTCCCAAGGACGAACTGGCGAAAACGCGCAGCGCCATGGAGCAGGCCAAGACCCGTGCCGCCGAGCTGGCGCAGCAGGCGAAAACCGTCGAGGCCGAATTGCCGGCGCTGCAACAGCAGCTGGTGGAGTTCGCGCAGGCCATGCAGCAAAGCGAGGCGGCGGTGTTCGAGGTGGAAGAGAAGCTGCGCGCCCTAAGCGAGCAGGTGCAAAGCAAAAGCGCCGCGCTGGCGGCGAGCAAGAAACATCTCGGCGCGCTGGTGCAGGTGGCACTGCGCCTGAGCCGGACGCCGCAAGAGGCGGTGGTGCTCATGCCCGGCGACAGCGAGCAGGCGATGAAGGCGTCGCGCGCGCTGGCGATGACGTCGGCGGGCATCAAGGAGGAAATCCACGCGATCAGCCTGCAAATGGCCGAGCTGCGCGCGCTGGAGGAAAAAGTGGCCAAGCACCGCGACCAGCTTGCTGCCGGGCTTGCCGATCTGTCGGCCAAGCGCAAGGATGTCGAGGTGAAGCTGGTGCGGCGCAAGGCCTTGCAGCAGAAATTCGGCCGGCAGGCGCAGCAGGAAAAGCAGACGATCGAGCAGCTGGCGAAGAAAGCCGCCGGGCTCGAGGAATTGCTGGTCTCGCTCGAAACCGTCCGAAAACAGGGCAACGAAAAGAGCCGCGGCTGGAGCGTGCGCAAAAAAGGCAAGCTGCGCTCGTTCGAGGAAGCCAGGGGCAGCCTGGACTGGCCGGTGGCGGGAAGGCTCGTGCAGCCTTTCGGCAAGTCGCGGGCGAAAAATGAGACCAGCAAGGGCTGGACGCTGCGCAGCCGCCCAGCCGCGCAGGTGCTGGCGCCGTATGACGGCGAGGTGGTGTTTACCGGCCCGTTCCTTAATTACGGCAAGCTGGTGATCCTGCGCCATAGTGACGATTTTCACACATTGCTGGCCGGCCTCGACCATATCGACGTGCGCCAGGGCGAGTTTCTGTTGGAAGGCGAGCCGATTGGTGCTATGGCTGAGGACGAATCCAAAAACCGCCTGTATCTAGAGCTGCGTAAAAACAATCAGCCCGTCGATCCCGCGCAATATCTGAAAAATAGTCTTTAGGAGAGCTAAAATCGTATGCGTCGTTTGATAGTTTTGCCCTTCGTTTGCGCGCTCGCAGCCATTCCTGTTTTTTCTTACGCCGAAAAGAGCGATACCTACCAGCTGCTCAACCTGTTTGGCGACGTGTTCGAGCGCGTGCGCAGCGACTATGTCGAAGAGCCCAAGGATACCGACCTGATCGAAGCCGCCATTAACGGCATGCTCGGCTCGCTCGATCCGCATTCGGGTTATATGAACGAGAAATCCTTCAAGGAAATGCAGGTGCAGACCAAGGGCGAGTTCGGCGGACTCGGCATCGAAGTGACGATGGAAAACGGGCTGGTGAAAGTGGTCTCGCCGATCGACGATACGCCCGCCTTCAAGGCCGGCATCAAGCCTGGCGATTACATCAGCCATATCAACGACGAGCAGGTGATGGGGCTGACGCTGGCCAAGGCCGTCGAGAAAATGCGCGGGCCGGCCGACTCGAAAGTAAAGCTCACCGTACTGCGCGAAGATACGACCGAGCCGCTGGAGCTGACGCTCGTGCGCGCCGTCATCCGCATCAAGTCGGCGCGGGCGCGGGCGGAAGGCGATGACATTGCCTATGTGCGCGTGACGCAATTCAATGAGCAGACGACCGAGCTGATGCGCGACGATTTCAAGCGCATCAAGAAAGACCTGCCGAACCTGCGCGGGCTGGTGCTCGATCTGCGCAACAATCCCGGCGGGCTGCTCGACCAGGCGATTTCGGTGTCGGACGCGTTTTTAAAACAGGGCGAGATCGTCTCGACGCGTGAGCGCGATCCCAGCCGCACCAAACGCTATTCCGCGCGCGACGGCGATGAGCTGGTCGGCGACGATATACCAATTGTCGTGCTCATCAATGGCGGCTCGGCCTCGGCGTCGGAAATTGTCGCCGGCGCGCTGCAAGACCATAAGCGCGCGATCATCCTGGGCACCAAAAGCTTCGGCAAAGGTTCGGTGCAGACGGTGATCCCGCTGACCGAGCACGGCGCCATCCGCCTGACGACCGCGCGCTACTACACACCGTCGGGCCATTCGATCCAGGCCAAAGGCATCGTTCCGGACATTACGGTGGAGCAGGCGAAAATCGAAATGGTCAAGGCCGAGAAGATGCGCTCCGAAGCCGATCTGCGCAAGCGCCTGGCCAATCTCGACGAGAAGAAAGCCAAGGACGCGAAGAAACAAGAAGACGCGCCTGAGGCCATCGATGCGGAGGATGACGGCGCCGATCCCGCGGATAAAAAATCCGACAAGAAAGATAAGGACGGCAAGAAAAAAGCCGGCATGCGCGATGGCGACATCGCCGCAGCCGAGGATTTCCAGCTGCAGCGCGGGCTGGATTTGTTTCGGGCGGTGCATGTGTATAATCGGTTATCGCCGGAGAAGTAATAGCATAAAAAGTCGTTACTGAGGCACAATGACTATAGCGAAAATCCATATCTGGCTCGTGGCGCTGCTGGCATTGTTTGTCACCTGCGCCGCGCTTGGCGTAATGCTGCTGCAATCCGGCGAGAACGAAACCGCCGAGGCGGTCCGCTCGGCGCGCCGCCTGGCGATTCGCGTCGATACCGGCATGATCCAGGGCAGGGTCATTCATAGCGAAGCGTTGAAAGCCGAGGCTACGCCGGAAACCAAGCCGGCCGAGGAGCCTGCCGCAGCCGCGCAAGAAGAACCCCAAAATCCTGAAGCGCCGCCTGCCGCCGAACCCGCCGGGACGCCGCCGGCCGATGCTGCCACTCCCGACGCGG
>JAGVLW010000029.1 GCA_020054105.1 Alphaproteobacteria bacterium
CGTGATCGCCGCCGTGAGCGACGTCTTGCCGTGATCCACGTGCCCGATCGTCCCGATGTTGCAATGCGGTTTAGTGCGCTCGAATTTTTCTTTGGTCATAAACTTTGCTCCTTAAGCTACTTTCTTTTTGATTTCTTCCGCCACGTTGGACGGTACTTGTTCGTAATGATCGAATTGCATTGAATATTGCGCGCGGCCTTGGCTCATGGAACGCAGCGTATTGACGTAGCCGAACATCTGCGCCAGCGGCACCATGGCGTCGACGACGCGGGCGTTGCCGCGTGAATCCATGCCCGTGACGTTGCCACGGCGTGACGATAAATCGCCGATGACGTCGCCCATGTAGTCTTCCGGGGTGACGACTTCGACTTTCATGATCGGCTCGAGCAATACCGGGCCGGCCTTGGGCATGCCTTCGCGGAAGAGCGCGCGGGCGGCGATTTCGAATGCCAGCACCGACGAATCGACGTCGTGGTACGAGCCGTCGACCAGCGTCGCCTTGAAATCGATGGTGGGGAAGCCCGCGACCACGCCGTTGGACAGCGAGGATTCGAGGCCTTTTTTCACGCCGGGGATAAATTCCTTGGGTACGGCGCCGCCGACCACTTCGTTTTCGAACACGAAGCCGGAGCCTGGCGGCAGCGGCTCGACTTCGACCGAGATTTTCGCGAACTGGCCGGAGCCGCCCGATTGTTTCTTATGGGTGTAGTCGAGCGTCGTTTTCTTGGTAATGGTCTCGCGGTAGGCCACTTGCGGCGCGCCGACATTGGCTTCCACCTTGAATTCGCGCTTCATGCGGTCGATGATGATTTCCAGATGCAACTCGCCCATGCCTTTAAGGATGGTCTGGCCGGTTTCCTCGTTGGTGGAAAGGCGCAGGCTCGGATCTTCCGAGGCCAGGCGCGAAAGGGCCATGCCCATTCTCTCCTGGTCGGCCTGGGTTTTCGGCTCGACGGCGACTTCGATCACCGGCTCGGGGAATTCCATGCGTTCCAGAATCACCTGATGGTCGACATCGCAAATCGTGTCGCCGGTGGTGGTGTTTTTGAGGCCCGCCAGTGCAACGATATCGCCGGCATAGGCTTCCTTGATGTCTTCGCGCGAGTTTGCGTGCATCAGCAACATGCGGCCGACGCGCTCGCGGTTGTCTTTAATGGTGTTTTGCACATAGCTGCCCGAAACCAGCGTACCGGAATAGATGCGCACGAACGTCAGCGAGCCGACGAACGGGTCGGTCATTATCTTAAAGGCCAGGCCGGAGAATTTTTCGCTGTCGTCGGCTTTGCGGATGGTGGTTTCTTCCGAATCCGGCAGATGCACGACCAGCGGCGGAATATCGAGCGGGCTGGGCAGGAAATCGACGACGGCGTCGAGCATCGGCTGCACGCCTTTATTCTTGAACGCCGCGCCGTTGGTGACGGGCACGAACTTGAAGGCAACGGTGCCTCTGCGGATACATTCTTTGAGCTCGGGAATCGTGGGCTCGGTGCCGCTTAAATATTTTTCCATGACCGCATCGTCCATTTCGACGGCGGTCTCTAACATAGCGTGACGGGCTTTTTTAGCGGCGTCCTGCAATTCGGGACGGATGTCTTTTTCTTCGAAGCTGGCGCCCAGCTCTTCGCCGTTCCAGACGACTTCTTTCATCTTAACGAGATCGACGATGCCTTCGTATTTATCTTCCGAGCCGATGGGCAGCTGCAACACGAGCGGCACGGTACCCAGGCGGTCGATCATCATGTCGACGGTGCGTTGGAAGTTGGCGCCGATGCGGTCCATTTTATTGACGAAGCAGATGCGCGGCACGCGGTATTTGTCGGCCTGGCGCCAGACGGTTTCCGATTGCGGTTCCACGCCCGCCACCGAGTCGAATACGGCAACGGCGCCGTCGAGCACGCGCATGGAGCGCTCCACTTCGATGGTGAAATCGACGTGGCCGGGTGTGTCGATGATGTTGATGCGGTGGCTGTTCCAGTAGCAGGTGGTCGCCGCCGAGGTAATGGTGATGCCGCGCTCTTGCTCCTGCTCCATCCAGTCCATGGTGGCGGCGCCTTCATGCACTTCGCCGATCTTATGCGATTTGCCGGTATAATAGAGAATGCGCTCGGTGGTGGTGGTCTTACCAGCATCGATATGCGCGCAAATCCCGATATTGCGATAGTCTTTAAGTGGTGTCGTACGTGGCATAGATCAAGTATGAATTGAGGAATTGAAGAATTGAGGAATTGGCGAACCAGTTGCTTCTCTACATCTTTAGATTATTCCCGCATCATTTCCCTTTCATCATTTCTTCAGTTCATCATTTCTTCAATTCGCGAAGCCTACCAGCGATAATGCGAGAAGGCCTTATTAGCCTCCGCCATTTTATGGGTGTTTTCGCGTTTCGTGACTGCGCCGCCGCGGCCGTTGGCGGCGTCCATCAGTTCGGCAGCGATACGGTCGCGCATGGTTTTTTCCTTGCGCGAGCGCGCGGCTTCGATCAGCCAACGCAGCGCCAGCGCCAGGCGACGCTCTTCGCGTACTTCGGTGGGCACCTGGTAAGTCGCCCCGCCGACGCGGCGCGAGCGCACTTCGATCGACGGCTTGATGTTGGAAAGCGCGTCGTGGAAAAACTTCAGCGGGTCGGCGCTGGTTTTGCTCTTGATGATGTCGAGCGCCTCGTAGGCGATCGTTTCGGCGGCCGACTTCTTGCCATCATACATCATGGTGTTGATGAGCTTGGTCAGCACGACATCGCCGAATTTCGCATCCGGCAACACTTCTCTTTTCTTAGCGGCATGACGACGTGACATAGCTAAGCTCCCGTGACGCGTGACTCGTGGCGCGTGGCTCGAATCAACCTGGTTTTACTTTTATCCATAATTCTTTTCCTTCATTTTTATATTCTTACGAGTCACGAGCCACGAATCACGAGCCACGTCACTTCGGTCTCTTCGCGCCATAAGCCGAGCGCGATTGTTTGCGGTCTTTGACGCCTTGCGTGTCGAGCGTGCCGCGGATGATGTGGTAGCGCACGCCGGGCAAGTCCTTCACGCGGCCGCCGCGGATGAGCACAACGCTATGCTCCTGCAGGTTATGGCCTTCGCCGGGAATGTAGCCGAACACCTCGAACCCGTTGGTGAGGCGAATGCGGGCTACTTTACGCAGCGCGGAATTTGGTTTCTTCGGCGTAACGGTTTTGACCTGCGTGCACACGCCGCGCTTTTGCGGGCAAGCTTTCAGCGCCGGCACTTTGTTACGCTTTTTCAAGGGACTACGGCCCTTGCGAACCAACTGATTGATGGTTGGCATCAAACTATCCTTTTCAAATTTGTTTCGTTTCAGGAGCGAGAGCGACCGGGAGGATCCCGGCGCAACCGCTGAAGTTACGATAAGCACTAAGTTGTTACCGAGGATGGGGGACTTGCCAAAATCGAAAGCTTTAACAACAGCTTATCGTTGAAGTAGTATCTCCCTCCATTCAGCGGAGGCGCGTAACTTAATGTCAGCGCGGGCTGCGGTCAAGCACAAATGTGCAATCGCCGTAAAAAAACTGATTATTTGTCTTTTTGGGTTGGCAGCGGACAAAAAATCGCTTAGTCGTAGTGGCATTGAAAACGCATGTAGCGTCTGGGCTTTTCGCGTCCGTACCAATTGAATAAGGTGTAATGATGGATTTTGAATCGAGCTACCCGGTGAAAACCGTGTCGCGCGCCGCCGCCAGGAAGCGTTCCGGCAAGATGCGCATCATGTGGTTTGTCGTCGGCACCTCGTTTGGCATCGGCTGCGCCTCGGCGCTGACTTCCTTATTTGACGCCCCCGCGGTTCAGACTGCCGCCGTTGCTCCTGCCGCCATTGCGCCGTCCGCGCCCGTCCCCGCCGTGGAAGAGGCTTCCAAGGAAGTGGCGCTGGTGATGCCGGATGGAAAGCCCGTCGAAGCCGAACCAGAACCCCAGGAAATCGCTAAAGCCGAAGATGCCGCCTATCCCAAGGCCGTCGACCTCAAGGTGGAAAACGGCGATACGCTGATCAGCCTGCTGACCGACACCGGCGCGTCTTATATAGAGGCGCAGAGCGTCGTCGATTCCATCGGCAAGGTCTACGATCCGAAAAAGCTGGATATCGGCCAGAAAATCGCCGTGCAGCTCCATAAAAACCCGGACTCGCCGAGCACGCCCCTCATCGCCAGCGTGATCCTGCCGACGTCGCTTACCTCCTCGCTGCAAGTCACCCGGACGGCCGATGACGGCTTTTCCGTCAAGAAAATCGAGGCGGCCACGCAGCATAAGATCGCCCGCTCCGGCGGCGTCATCAATAGCAGCCTCTATGAAACCGCTGCCGCCGGCGGCGTTTCCCCCGCGCTTATCAGCGAGCTCATCACCGCCTACAGCTACGATGTCGACTTCCAGCGCGACATCAAGCAGGGCGACGCCATCGACGTGCTTTACGAGCGCGTCGAAACCGAGGACGGCACCGTCATCGGCCAGGGCAACATGATTTATGCCCAACTCAATCTGGGCGACCGTAATCTACGTATCTACCGTTACGTCGACGGCAATGGCGGCATCGATTATTATAATGAGCGCGGCGAGAGCGTCCGCAAGGCACTGCTGCGCACGCCGGTCAACGGCGCTCGCATCTCCTCGGGCTTCGGCATGCGCAACCACCCGATCCTGGGCTTCACCAAGATGCATCGCGGCGTTGATTTTGCCGCACCCACCGGCACGCCGATTTACGCGGCGGGCGACGGCACCGTCGAGATGGTCGGCCGCAAGGGCGGCTACGGCAATTACCTGCGCATCCGCCATAACGGCAAATATGCCAGCGCCTACGCCCATATCAGCCGCTTCGCCTCCAACCTCAAGCCCGGCCAGAAGGTCAAGCAAGGCCAGATCGTCGCCTATGTCGGCGATACCGGGATGGCCACCGGCGCGCATCTGCATTATGAAATCTTGGCCAATAACGAGCAGGTCAACCCGGCCAACGTCAAGTTCAAGAACGGCAACGTGTTGGCGGGCAAAGAGCTGGCCGCCTTCCGCAAGAACGTCGCCCGGATCGAGTCCAACCTCGCCAGCATTCCAAACGGCTCGATCCTAGCCCTGGCCGAAGCCCAGAAGCGCGGGCTAATCAATTAGGCTCTTGCTGCTCAGTATATCATCATGAACGGCGATCATCACAAGTGCTGGGCAAGCGGCACCGACATGCGCAGCACTCCTTATCCTTTTCCTACGCCGGAAGAGCGGCAGGAGAGTCTTTGCTATTACGACCCGGTACAAGAGATCGGTCATTCTCACAATCCCGAAACGTTGGAACTACGGCCATGGTTCCACCCGGACGATATCCGGCCGCAGCGTTGGTTCAAGGAAACCAAGCAATGGCTGGAAACACAGCTTAGCGAAGGCAAATGGAAAGATACCGGTTCAGCCTCGGACATATACCGTCAGCACGACCATACGCTTGAATTAAACATTCCCGCGGAAATCAGCAAAAAAATACCCATCCCCGGTCATTCGGAGTCGAACGCGGATAAGATCAAAACCATCATCCTTGAAATCGCCTTATACGATATTTTGCAGGATCTCGGCCTGACGCGCTACCGCGACAGCGACCAGCCGCAACCGATGAACGCCGTCGGCATGGATGGCGAGTACCGGCTCCTCATGCAGCATTCGTATGTAACGATGGCCGGCACCATGCTCAATATCCGAAACGGCATCATAGACAGCCTGCGCAGCCGCACAAACTGGTCGCCCGGTAATCGGCACCTGCTCGGAATCGATGACCATCAGACTGATTTTATGATCACCGTTATTCCCCCGGAAAAAAGCGGGCTGACCGAAGCGGTCACGATGCATCACTCCACGGTGCCGACGATGCAAAACAAGGCCGGGCCGGATTTGGTCATGGGCTCGTTCCTAAAGGCGGTAGGCGAGCATATCCCTATCGGCGGCGCGCTTACAATCGATTATTCGCTGTTGGTGGAAGACGTGCTCGAAGGGCTGATTAAGCAATGCGGCATGGATGGCTTGCAAAGCGGGGTTAATTATACCGCCGCCTATTGGCCGACGATCAACAACCAAACGGCCATCGGGCTTGACCGGCAAACCTTATCCGGGCTGCAATCGGGGATAAGAAAACATTATCCCGAAGCGGGCACCGAACTAAGCTGAATCAACTTATTTTCAATCCGCCTTCCCAGCCTTGCACTTTCACCGTCGAGCCGTCATTGACGCGGCCTTCGAGCAGGCGCTGGGCGAGCTTATCTTGTAATTCTTTCTGAATGACGCGCTTAAGCGGCCTTGCGCCATAGGCAGGGTCGTAGCCCTTGTCGGCCAGCCAGTCGCGCGCTTTCTTGTCGAGCGTCAGCGTGATCTTGCGCTCGCCCAGGCGTTTTTCGAGCTGGGCGATCTGGATATCGACGATGCTGTGCATCTGGTCTTTGCCCAGGCGCTTGAACAGAATAATCTCGTCGAGGCGGTTGAGGAATTCCGGCCGGAAGGCCTGGCGCACCACCGCCATCACGCCGTCGCGCACCGATTTGCTCAGCTCGTCTTCCTTGGCGGCGGCAAGCAGCTCCGAACCCAGATTCGAGGTCAGCACGATGATGGTATTCTTGAAGTCCACTATGTGCCCCTGCCCGTCGGTCAAGCGCCCGTCATCGAGCACCTGCAGCAAAATATTGAACACGTCCGGATGCGCTTTTTCCACCTCGTCGAACAGGATCACCTGATAGGGCCTACGGCGCACCGCCTCGGTAAGCGAGCCGCCCTCCTCATAGCCGACATAGCCGGGAGGCGCGCCAAGCAGGCGGGCCACCGCGTGTTTTTCCATGAACTCCGACATGTCGATGCGAAGCAGCGCCTGCTCGTCGTCGAAAATAAATTCGGCGAGCGCCTTGGTGAGCTCGGTTTTGCCGACGCCGGTCGGGCCCAAAAATAAAAACGAGCCGATGGGCCGCGCCGGATCGCCAAGGCCGGCGCGCGAGCGGCGCACGGCGTTGGCCACG
>JAGVLW010000050.1 GCA_020054105.1 Alphaproteobacteria bacterium
GCCTGCTTGCCGCTGTCACGCTGATCCGCGCCTTAGGCGGCGACTGGCCGGACGCGCCCGCAACGCAGGAACCGCTCGAACCGCCGACGGCGCCCGATAATACCCCCGCCGCAAGCGATCCCGCCGCGCCGGCCGCCGGCGAATAAATCGAAATAGCATTTGCTGAGTTTGTGGTCGCGCCAGCCGAAGTACGTAGTGCGTAGGATAATTGACTAGCGTCCCCGCTTTTCACCTGCATTACGGCTTTCAAAGCGAAAGGTACGTGAGGTGCTAACAATTAATCCGCGTTCTTGAAGTGAATCAAGCGCTTTGCCTATAACCTCTTCACGCCAACACTCATGTCCCATATACGCTCCCATGGCTTTATCGTAATGTTGTCTAAATTCTTCATCACCCATGGCATCAATCGCTTCATCCGATAAATGAGCCATTCGCTTCTCATATTGGCCTGACTGATGTGGCTCATTTACAAGTTCTAAAAACACTTCTTTTCTTTTTCCGGGAGGCACCTGAATGATGAGGGGCTCACGACCGCGTTCGCTCAAGTTGAGCGATGAAAGTGATGCCTGCATGTCCTCAACGACAATTATACCGCCGCACTTCACTTCGCTTCCTTGCTCTAGAGCATGAGCGGAAACTATACCCTGCCTTACGCTAATTTTAGCGTTAGCGCCCAAATTTCCTTCAACATACACATGAGAATGATTGCCTGAAATATTCTGGTCTGGAGGAACATTGCCGGGATAGTACAAATTACAATCTACCCCGAGCATTCCTAATGAAGCCGCTTCGGGTATGAAAAGAGTTTTGCTGTATTCACTTTTTCCTAGACGCTCCGGCAAAATAAAAAACTTTGGGCTAAATCCATCTGGCAATGTTGCGGTCATAAGGGTGCTATAATAATTGTTATCATTAGTTAACCATCATACAGCCAATAAATTCAAAAACAATCTAGAACCACCGCTAATCCTTATTCAGACTAACTATAATCGTCAGTTGATTCTATCTGGTTCTAAATGGTGCCCAGGAAGGGACTCGAACCCCCACGCCTCGCGGCGCTAGCACCTGAAGCTAGTGCGTCTACCAATTTCGCCACCTGGGCATTTCCTATGAAGGAAAACGGGTTATAGTCTCTCCGGGGCACTTGTCAAGGCGTTGCGCGGGCGCGTTAAAACAGTTGAGTTTTCGCCGTGTTCGGTTTTAAATCACCGCATGAACCCAAAAACGATCACCGTCATCGGCGGCAGCGGCTTTTTAGGCCGCTATGTGGTGCGCGGCCTCGCCAAGGCCGGTTACCGCCTGCGCGTCATCGTGCGCCAGAACGAGGCGGCGAGCCATTTGCGGACGGCGGGCGACGTGGGCCAGATTACGCTGGAAAGCGGCAACCTGGCGCTTCCTGAGTCGCTTATCGGCAAAATCGAGGATAGCCACGCCGTCATCAACCTGGTGGGCGTGCTGTTCGAGTCGGGCCGGCAGAATTTCATCAATTTGCACGCGCAAGGGGCGGAAAAGCTGGCGAAGATGGCCAAAACCGCCGGTGTTGCGCGTTTCATCCATGTTTCGGCGCTGGGGATCGACAACGCCTCCGGCTCGCAATATGCGCGCACGAAAGTCCTGGGCGAAAAGGCCGTGCGCGCGGCTTTCCCCGAGGCGACCATCCTGCGCCCGGGCGTCATGTTCGGGCCGGAAGATAATTTTTTCAACCAGTTCGCCGCCATGGCCGCCAACCCGCTCGTGCCGTGCCTGCCGCTGATCGGCGGCGGGGCGACGCGGTTCCAACCGGTTTATGTCGGCGATGTCGCCCGCGCCGTCGAAACCTGCCTGACGCAGGGCGACGCCATGGGCCAGAACTATGAGCTGGGCGGACCGCAAGTGCTAAGCTTCAAGGAAATTCTCGAATATATTTTACGCACCACCGGCAAGCATGCGCGCCTGGCGAATGTCCCGTTCGGCATGGCATCCATGATGGGCGCATTCGGCGAATTTCTGCCGCGCCCGCCGCTGACGCGCGACCAGGTGACGCTGCTCAAATACGATAATGTCGTAAGTCCCGACGCCAAAACCTTCGCCGATCTCGGCATCACCCCGACCGCCATCGACATGGTCGTCCCCGGCTATCTCGCGCGCTTCAACAAAGGCGCGAAGGCGGCATGATTATCTCGCTGCTCCGGTGGATTGCCCGCCGCTGCGGCTGACCCGGTTCAGCGGCCATTCCAAAAGCTTCTCGAATTTTGCGAGCAGGTCTTCGCCGTCGTTCAAGGTAATATCAAGAGTGTCGCTAACGCCCTGCCGCGTAGTATGAATACCCTGCACTTCCATCATATCCGCCAGGTCATCAAGCCCATCGCCCATAGGCTGTCCGGAACGGAAATGAATTCTTATCGCTGTCTTTCCATCCTTTTCCACTACTTCCGGCCTGAACTCAGTTGCTCCAACCAATGACGATATGTGTTTGGTTATAAGAGCTGCAATCAATGAAAGCTTGTCGTAGGCCATGATGAACTCCGCCTCCGAAACGCCCTTCACCTCAAAGCGCGAACCATAATAATCCACCATCTCGTCGATTAGGTGTTCGGACGCGATCTTCATCAGCACATTATCCGCGATCTCGCCGAGCTGCTCTTCCTGCACGCCTTTCATCAGCAATGCCAGGCGACCGCGCCGCGCCGCATAATAACACTGGTTCTTCTCGCCGGTCGGCGTCAGTGCATTGCGGGCAGGAAAATTCACGATAATCCCATCTTCCGTGGGAGTGATCTCATAATCGGGTTTGCTTGACATGCTAGCCTCTTTGGTAAATGATTTGCCTATCATACAGGATTGCGCGGATCGAAATGTGAAGGTTTTGTTAATCTTACTTTAATCTATTCATATTATTGATTTATAATCATTTCCCTGCCGAAAGCATTTATTTCATGCGGCTTCTCTACCACACCCACCTTTCGCCTTTCTGCCGCAAGATACGCATGATGCTGAAGGAAAAAGGGCTGGAATTCGAGCTGGCCTGCGAGAATCCGTGGGACCGCAACCTCGATTTTTTCGCGCTCAACCCCGCCGGCGAAGTGCCGGTGCTGGTGGAAGAAGACGGCGCCGTCATCTCCGGCGCGTATGCCATCGGCGAATATCTCGAAGAAACCTACCCGTACATCAACCTCATCGGCCAAACTGCCGCGCAGCGCGGCGAGGTGCGCCGGCTGATCGACTGGTTCGACCATAAATTCGACTACGAAGTCACGCAAAACGTGCTGTTCGAAAAAGCCTTCAAGCAATATTTCGGCGGCGGCGAGCCCAATTCCGCCGCCATCCGCAACGGCACCAACAATCTGCTCTACCATCTCGACTATATCGGCTATCTCGCCAATGAGCGTTATTTCCTCGCCGGCGATTCGCTGACGCTCGCCGATCTCGCGGCGGCGGCGCATTTATCGGCGCTCGATTATATCGGCGATGTGCCGTGGGAATATAACAAGATGGCGCATAACTGGTATGCGCTGATGAAATCGCGCCCGTCGATGCGCTGCATCCTCATCGAGCGCGTGCGCGGCGTGCGCCCGCCCGCCTATTATGAAAACCCGGATTTCTGAGAAAGCCACCGCGCTCGGTTTCGACACCGTTGGTTTTTGCGCGCCGGAGCTGCCGCCGCACGCCGCGCAGGGGCTCAACGATTTTATCCTCGGCGGCCATCACGGCGATATGCTATGGATGTCGGAAAAAGCCGACCGCCGCGCCGATCCGAAAACGCTTTGGCCGGACGTGCAATCGATCATCGTGCTCGGCCATAATTACGGCCCCGAAACGAATCCGCTGGAGAAGCTCGCGCAAAAAAACATCGGCAATATTTCCTGCTACGCGCAAAACCGTGACTATCACGACGTCATCAAGAAAAAACTGAAAGAGTTCGCGCGCTGGGTCACGCAGGAATTTGCCTGCGAGGTGAAAGTCTTTGTCGATACGGCGCCGGTCATGGAAAAAACCCTGGCTGCGCAGGCCGGGCTGGGCTGGCAAGGCAAACATACCTGCCTGGTATCGCGCGAATTCGGCAGCTGGCTTTTTTTGGGAAGCGTTTTTACGACTCTGTCTCTGGCTCCCTTGCAAACCCATTTATATGAGCCGAGTGCTAGGCAGCGGCGCGCGCAGAACCGGAGTGTAGCATCGCTACATGAGGATTCGAGCACGACGGTAACAACGCAATCGTCCATAGAAATGGGTTTGGATAAATGCGGCTCCTGCCGCGCCTGCCTCGACATCTGCCCGACACAGGCCTTCACGGCCGAGCGCCAGCTCGATGCGCGGCGCTGCATTTCTTACCTCACCATCGAGCATAAAGGCCAGATCGCACCGGAATTCCGCAAAGCCATCGGCAACCGCATCTATGGCTGCGACGATTGCCTCGCCGTCTGCCCGTGGAACAAATTCGCGCAAACGTCCAAGGAAACCGCCTATCATCCGCGCAAGGAGCTGGAAGCGCCGCTGCTTGCCGAGCTGGTACAGCTGGGCGATGAGCAGTTCCGTAGCTATTTTTCCAAATCGCCGGTCAAGCGCATCGGCCGCGACCGCTTCGTGCGCAACGTGCTGATCGCCATCGGCAACAGCGAAGATGCCTCGTTGATTCCTGTCATTGCGCCGCTGCAAAATGACAATTCGCCGCTGGTGGCAGAAATGGCGACGTGGGCGATAAGCGAGATAACAGGTGACAGGCAACAGGTGACGGATTAATCTGCTACCTGTAATCTGTTTCCCGTTACCTTATGCCCGTCATCATCATCTACACCAAAGACTATTGCCCCTACTGCGTGAAGGCGAAAAACCTTCTCAAACGCAAGGGGCAGGAAGCCAACATCACCGAGATCGACATCACCCACGACGAAGCGTTGCAAAAGGAGATGATCGAAAAATCCGGCGGGCGCAAAACCGTGCCGCAGATTTTTATCGACGGCAAACATGTCGGCGGAAGCGACGATTTATATGCACTCGATGCCGCCGGCAAGCTAAACCAGATGTTGAGTGCCTGAACTACATATAGCTGTTGCCTTTATGCAACTATACTAGATTTTCTTCACCTGCCCACCCTAGCAACTACATATAGTTAGTGCATCAAAGGTGAATTTTCTGTAAATAAAACATAAAATTTTAGCTAAATTTTAGGGGCGCAGGCACGCATGATCTATTTGCATTATTGGTCGTCATTCTGGAAAAGTTGGGCGGAAATCGCCAAACCACAAGATGAATCGCACCCTTCCAGACCCGCCATCGCAACGAAATCAGCGCAAACCGCCAGCTTCTCTCCCAAGGAAAAATACGAATACCTCACCGAATACGGCACGCAGATTTTAAGCTTGCTGCATGCAGGCGTTGGCTGCGGCTATCTCTCCGCCAATTTCGAAACTCTGACCGGCAATGCCGCCGAAGATTATCTCGGCGATGCGTTCTTCGACATCGTCAATGCCGATTTCCACGAGCGCCTGGGTGAACTGCTCGCCACCCCCACTTCCCGCAACCAGCCGCACGTTTTTCGCTGCAAGTTGAAACACGGCGACGGCAAATATTATTGGTACGTCATGCATATCCATTCCAAGCCCAAAGGCGAAAATGTCTGCATCATGGAGAATGTCCATGACAGCATCCTCATTCAAAACACCCTGCAGAAAGCCAAGCTGGAAGCCGAGCTGGCGCTTCGGGCGCGCTCCGAGTTCCTGGCCAATATGAGCCACGATCTGCGCACGCCGCTCAACGCCGTCATCGGCTTCGCGCAGATCATGGAAAAGCAGATATTCGGCGCCATCGACAACCCGCAATATCTCGAATACGCCAAACATATCCAGGAAAGCGGCTACGACTTGCTGGGCAAGATCGAAGATTTGCTGGAGATCGCCAATATCGACGCCGGCCGCACCACGCTTGAGCGCGAGGAAGCCTATTTAAGCGAAATCATCAAGCACGTCACCGAAGCGCAGACGCATCACGCCAACGGCGCCAAGATCACGCTGGAATACCAGCCGCTCGACGGCGACGCCCAGCTTTTCGTCGACCGCCTGAAGCTGCAGCACATACTCGGCCATCTCGTCGGCAACGCGATCAAGTTCAGCCAGCCCGAAGGCAAGGTGCAGATCGTTGCTTCCATTTCCGACCGCAACGAGTTGGAGCTGCGCATCCGCGACCACGGCGTCGGCATGTCGAAATCCAAGCTGGCCGGCATTCTGGAAACGCTGAGCGAAGATCATTGCTGGACGGGTAAGAACAACCAGCATATCGGCCTCGGCCTCGCTCTTACCAAGGAATTCGTCGGGCTGCATAACGGCACGATCGCCATCAGCAGCAAATCCGGCAACGGCACCTCGGTGCACATCACCCTGCCGCCGGACTGCATCCGCTCGCACAATGCCGTGCGCGAGCATGAATATGTGCAGGCGGCGAGCTAACTTGTCACCCCGCATTCATTGCGGGGTCTCCTGATTATGGAGGGGGATGCCGCAATCCCCCTTCGCCAAGGCTTCGGCGGACAGGCAAGTGCGGCATGACAATACATGGTTTGTTTGCTATACCGTCCCGCATGGACAAGCAAAAAGCCGCATCCGACATCATAACGTACGCGTTGCCGCTGGTGCCTTTCGAGGGCTGGAGCCAGACGGTTTTGCAAAAAGCGGCGCTGGCGGCGGGCTATAAAAAAACCGACGCCATCCGGGTTTTTCCCGGCGGCGCCATCGAAGCGGTCGACCGCTTCGCCGCGCTGGCCGATGAGCGCATGCTGGCGGATGTGCAAAACTATCACCTGGATACCATGAAAATCCGCGCGCGCATCGCGCTATGCGTGCGCCTGCGGCTGGAAGCCGCCGCGCCCCATCGCGAGGCCGTGCGCAAGGCCGTCGCGCTGCAGGCCACCCCGCTTTACGCCCATCATGCGCTGCGAACGCTTTACAACACGGTGGATGCCATCTGGCATGCGGCGGGCGATACGGCGACCGATTTCAATTTCTACAGCAAGCGTCTCCTGCTTGCCGGCGTCTATTCCGCCACGCTGCTGCATTGGCTGGATGATAAAAGCCCGGGCTTTGAAAATAGCTGGGCGTTTCTCGACCGCCGCATCGAAAACGTCATGGCCATCGAAAAAACCAAGCATAAGATAAAACACTGGCTGGAAAGCCTCGCCGGCTAGCTACTCATTATAGCCGAGCAAATCCGCGCGCGTGGCATAGACCACGATATCGTCGAAATTATTGGTTTCCGCGAGATTGGTGGAATCCTGCGTCGGCAAGCCTTGTATGAAGGTAGGGCGGGTAAAGCCGTAGGAAGAGCCGGTATAATTAAATTGGCCGATCACCCCGCCGAGATAGCCGCTGCCCGTCATCACCAGCGGAATTAGCGTGTTGGAGCCGGCGGGATAGCCCCCGGCTACCTGGCTGATGCTGTCACAGCTGCAATTCACCAGCTCCGCCTCATTGGTGGAACCGCTATTGACTGGCGGCGGAGTTAATAAAGGGGTGATGGCAACGGTACTGCCGACCCTGGCGAATCCGCCATGACCGTTGGTGCCGTAGCTGATGAGCGTATATAAAGCATAGCTGCTTTTCACGGTTCCGCTGAGATTGGCAATCACGATGCGCGCCGTGCTGGCAGTATCGGGCAAAGCGATTCTGGTGGTCAGGGAAGGTGCGGTGGCAGTAGCATCCACCGCATACATGATTCTTCGGCCCCAGCCGTCGATGGCGAAATCGTCAGCCAACCCAAGCGTACGCACGGGAACCATTCCCATCACAACCGCTGTGATATTACCATCCGCCAGAGTATCCGTGATATTCACTGACGGCGTCAGGGCGCTGGCGCTGTAGCACGTTCCCCAGGGCAAAGCCTCCGCCCCGAACGCCCTGCCGTTGGTGGGCGCCGCCGTGATGCTGATCGTAACATCCGCCGGGCAGGGAAGCCGGTCATGGGCGCGGCGGAATTCGAGCAACGCCTTTTGAATCGCGGCGAGCTTGCCGCGCGTATCCGCCGCCTGCTGCTGGCCGATATAGGCGGTGAACAGCACCGTCGACGCCGCTATCACCGTGCCGATGATGGCGATCACGACGGTCATCTCAAGCAGAGAGAACCCACGAACGAAATGGTTTTTGTGTGTCATGGCGCCATGCCGCTTAACTCGCTGAAAAGCTATTATAAGCGGGAATCCATTAAGGGATTATTAATTGCCCGGCGCGGGCCGGCTTACATATGGATGACTTTGCCAAACGCATCAAGCACCGATTCATGCATCATTTCGGAAAGCGTCGGATGCGGGAAGACGGTATGCATCAGCTCGCCCTCGGTCAGCTCGCCGGTTTTGGCAATCGCGTAGCCCTGAATCATTTCGGTGACTTCCGCGCCGATCATATGCGCGCCCAGCAGCTCGCCGGTCTTGGCGTCGAACACGGTTTTCACCAGCCCTTCGGGTTCGCCGAGCGCAATCGCCTTGCCGTTGCCCATGAACTGAAAACGCCCCACCTTCACCGTGTGGCCTTTTTCCTTGGCGGCTTTTTCGGTGAGCCCCACGCTTGCCACTTGCGGATGGCAATAGGTGCAGCCCGGAATATTGGCGACTTTCAGCGGATGCACGTCTTTTTGCCCGGCGATTTTTTCGACGCAGATCACGCCCTCGTGCGACGCTTTATGTGCCAGCCACGGCGCACCCGTCAAGTCGCCGATGGCATAGACGCCCGACTCGCCGGTTTGCGACCACTGGTCGGTAACGACGTGGGTTTTTTCGACTTTGACTTTCGTGCCTTCCAGCCCCAGATTTTCGACATTGCCGACAATGCCCACCGCTAATATCACGCGGTCGACGGTGAGTTCCAATCCGCCCCCACCCGCGCGCTTTTGCGCGCTTCCCTCCCCCTCGAGGGGGAGGGGTAGGGAGGGGGCGAGACTCGTTGTCACGCTGTCCTTATTCTTTTTCAGTCCCGTAACCGTCATCCCCGTCATGATCTTCATGCCCTGCTTCTCAAACGCTTTATGCGCGAATTTGGAAATCTCCTCGTCTTCCACCGGCAGGATGCGGTCCATCACTTCGACCACCGTTACCTCGGCGCCCATCGAGCGGTAGAAGCTGGCGAACTCGATGCCGATCGCGCCGGAGCCCACTACCAGCAGGGATTTCGGCATGGCGTCGGGCACCATCGCCTCGCGGTACGTCCATATCAATTTTCCATCCGGCTCCATGCCGGGCAGCGCGCGCGCGCGCGCCGGTAGCGAGAATAATGTGCTTTGCATTCAAAATAGTCCCCCCTGCTTGCGGGGGGGATCCAGGGGGGGTGACCACTACTTTTCCTTTCCCCGCAAGCTTCCCGTGGCCGTCGATCACCGTTACCTTTTTTTTTTTCATCAGCCCCGCAACGCCTTTGGACAATTGCCCGGCGACACCGCGCGAGCGCTCGACTATTTTTTTGATGTCGAACTTTATGTCTTTCGCGCTCAGGCCGAACGCTTCGAGGTTATGCATCAGGTGATAAATTTCCGACGTGCGCAGCAGTGCCTTGGTAGGAATACAGCCCCAATTCAGGCAAATCCCGCCCATATGCGCCTTTTCCACGATGGCCGTTTTCATGCCGAGCTGCGCCGCGCGAATCGCCGCCACATACCCCCCCGGCCCGCCGCCGATAATCACGATGTCGAAATTTTGTTCGGTCATTTTTTATTTTCCTAAATTGCGCACATATGTTTTTACGCTATCCTCTATCGTTCTGACTTGCTGCGCAAAAGCAGCATCGCCATGAACCATACTCACCTCTTCGTAGGCCGTTTTTAATTCTTCAATATACTCTGGCATACTCTCACCGACTGTATTTTCATTGATTGCTCCATTAAAGGCATTGGCACCATGCCTTTCTCTAATAAACATCATAAGGGCTAATTCTCTCTCCGCATCTATGAGCCGATAAAATTTATTGTCAGGTAGAGACACTTCATCAACCATGTCGCCATTCAATTCAGGCCACATCGTTCTTATATTGCCATATGTTAAACCGTCGGAAGGAAAGGAAAGTTTTGGCACAGCCTGACGAAACAATTTAGTCTCATCTCTCCATTCATATTCTTTTCTTTCTGGCATATTACTTTCCTCCTTTATAACAACAACAGCCCCGGATGCTCGATGTAATGCCTGAAGGCCGCGAGGAACTCGGCGCCGAGCGCGCCGTCGACGACGCGGTGGTCGACCGAGAGGGTCACATCCATCATGTTGCGCACTTCCATCTTGCCGTGGCGCACGACGACGCGCTCCTCGCCCGCCCCCACCGCCAATATGCAGCCTTGCGGCGGGTTGACGATGGCGGCGAAGTTTTTCACGCCGTACATGCCGAGGTTGGAGATGGAAAAGCCGCCGCCCTGGAATTCTTCCGGCGCGAGCTTGTTTGCGCGCGCGCGCGCGGCGAGGTCTTTCATCTCGCCGGAAATGGCGAGCACCGATTTCTGGTCGGCGTTTTTGACAATCGGCGTGATCAGCCCGCCCTCGATCGCCACCGCCACCGAAATATCGACATTGTTATAAAGCATGATCGCCTCGTCGCTCCACGACGCGTTAGCCGCCGGGATTTTCCGCAAGCCTTGTGCTACTGCCTTGATGATGAAATCGTTGACCGATAATTTATAGGCCGGTTTTTTATCTTTTCCGGCGGCCGCCTCCGCCTCGAAATTCAGGTCCTTGCGAATGTCGAGCAGCTTATCCAGCTCGCATTCCACCGTGAGATAGAAATGCGGCACTTGCTGCTTGGATTCGGTGAGCCGCCGCGCGATCACCTTGCGAATATTGTTGTTGGGCTGTTTGGTGAATTCCACCGGATTGCGCATCACCTGCCCCCTGCCCGCGCCGCCGCTGGCTTTGGCTTTCAGCACATCGTCTTTCACGATACGTCCATGCGGCCCGCTGCCCTGGATGACACTAAGCGACACGCCTTCGCTTGCCGCCACGCGCTTGGCCAGGGGGCTCGCGAAAATGCGAGTCCCCGATGTCGGATGTCGGATGTCGGAGGGCAAGGTGGACGTTGCACCAACCGCAATTTTTTCCGGCATCTGTTCTCTGACATCCGGCATCGGCGCGCTAACTGCCATCGCCGCCTTCGGCTTATAGGATTCGAGTGCCTTCTTATCTTCGCCTTCTTCGAGCAGGAGCGCGATGAGCTGGTTGACCTTCACCCCTTCCGTACCCCCGGCCACCAGCAGCTTGCCGATCACGCCTTCATCGACCGCCTCGACTTCCATCGTTGCCTTGTCGGTTTCGATCTCGGCGATGACCTGGCCGGATCTGATTTTATCGCCCTCTTTCACCGTCCATTTGGCGAGGTTTCCCTCGGTCATGGTCGGCGACAGCGCAGGCATGAGGATTTCGATAGGCATGGTTCAATCCATTCTAAGTTCATTATCGCAGTTGCCCAGCCGGGAATAGGCGGAGCTCACGCCGGCCACCACTTCTTTGTCGAGCAGGAATTTCGCAAACGCAATTGCGGATTGCATGTTGCCCAGCGCATATTTGGTGCTGCCGGACACTTTATAATCGTAGGTTTTCTGCTTATCTCCCGGTTTCTTCTCCTTGGATTTCGGCATGACGCTGTAGGTCTGGTTCTGGAGCACGATGTCCAGTTTTCTCTCCTTCGCCAGCGCCATGACCTGGTTCTGCGTCTTGGCGATTTCCTTCTCGGCGGCCTCGTAGCTGGCGGTCATGAAGTTATGGTTGACGACCAGCTGCACCTGCAATTTCGTATTGCAGTTATACGGGTCGACGGCCGCCGGATTTTTTGCTTCTTGGGCCATGGCCATGGTCGTGCATAAAGACAAGACCGCTGCGATTGCCGCACTTTGCTTAAACATGGAATTCCTCCGATGACTGATTAATTGCAATTGCCGCTATTATAGGAATTGGAGTTCAGTCCGACCTGAATTTTCTGCTGCGAAAGAAACTCGGCGAATTTGAAGGCGGCCTCGGCGTTTTCCATTCGATAGGCGCTGCTGCCGTTGACTTGGTAGGTATAATCCTGCGGCAACCCGTCGGGCGTATAGCTCGTCGGGTTGGAATAAATATTGTAGTTCTGGTTTTGCAGATCGAACTTCGTCAGTTTTTGCTGCTTGGCGAGTTCCGCCACTTTGGCATTCTGCTCGTCGAACATTTTCTTCGCATCGCTGAAGCTTTTGGCCTTGAAATTATAATTGACGTTGACTGTCACCTGCTCTTGCATCCTGCATTCCATCATGCGGCCGCCGCGCGGAAAAGCCGGCACGCTGGCCACTGCCTTATCCACAGCCTCCGTCGCCAATAGCGGCGCGGATAGCGCGGTGGTCAAAATCAAGGGCATCAATAATATAATACGCATAAGCACCTCCTAGTTGCGATAACAGACTTGCTTCACGGCATCGATGATATGCTGCACCTGCGGCAATGCAAGCTTTTCCAGATTGGCAGCATAAGGCAGCGGCACGTCGAGCCCGGCTACGCGCATAACCGGCGCATCGAGATAGTCGAACGCCTGCTCCATGATCGTCGCCGCGATTTCCGAGCCGATGCCCGCCATCGGCCAGCCCTCTTCCACCGACACGCAGCGGTTGGTTTTCTTCACCGACTCGAGAATGGTCTCCACGTCGAGCGGGCGGATCGTGCGTAAGTCGATCACCTCGGCGCTGATGCCCTCTTCCGCCAGCTTCTGTGCGGCAGCCAGCGCCTTGCCGACCATGATTGAAAATGCGACGATGGTGACGTCCGTTCCTTCGCGCACCACCGCTGCTTTACCGATTTCCAGCGTATAATCGGCATCGTCGGGCACGTCGAATTTTTCGCCGTAGAGCATCTCGTTTTCCAGAAACACCACCGGGTTGGGATCTCGGATCGCCGCTTTGAGCA
>JAGVLW010000034.1 GCA_020054105.1 Alphaproteobacteria bacterium
ATTATCGTATAATATATATTATGGAAATAATGGGTGGTATTTGGCGCATAACGGCTATTTTCCCGGCAATAACTCTTCTATGGCGCCGGCGATTTTACCCGATTCCGGGGTGGTATTCGACCCGAAATACGCCACCGGCTTGCCCTGGCTATCGAGGAGGTATTTGTGGAAATTCCATTTCGGTCCGGAGCCGAATCCCAGCACCTCATTCGCCCATTTGTAAAACGGATGCGCCTGGTCGCCTGAAACCGCATATTTGGCCGTCATCGGAAATGTCACGCCGTAATTCAGCTGGCAGAATTTCTTGATTTCCTGCGCGTTTCCCGGCTCCTGGCCGCCGAAATCGTTGCTCGGCACGCCGATCACCACCAGCCCTTTATCCTTGTATTTCTTATATAATTCCTCAAGCCCCTTATATTGCACGGTAAAGCCGCATTTGCTGGCGGTATTGACCATCAGCAGCACCTTGCCTTTATAAGCGGAAAGCGGCATCGGCTCGCCGTTTAGCGACTCGAAATCGAAATCATAGGCGGTTTTGTCGGTCGCTTTCGGCGCGGCATGGGCGATAAATCCGGACATCAGCGTGGCTCCCATAAACAGCAAGAGTTGCAACAGTTTTTTCATCGATACTCCTTTATATTTCAATTCATGCCCCATATGCGTCAATATCGCAAGTCCCGGTTTTATCTATTAGAACATTGTTTGTGCGCCTGTCTATTCTTAACATAATTGTCACATTACTTTGTTTAATTATAGCATTATAATGTCCCAATATATTGAAGCAATGGAGAACCAAATGACTACAGACCGCATCGATGCCGATATTACATCACTTACTGCCGACCTCCACTCTATCGGAGAAACATTAAAGACAATTGATGAGCAGCGAGAAGCTTTAATAAAAGAAAAAAGAAGGTTACTTGCTACGATGATGCCAGACCTTTTGGACTTGGTAAGAGAACTAACCGGTATTCACCATATAGATCTAAATGATAATACGGATATAACCATCCATGTGCTTGGGAAACCCGATGAGGATCGAGCAATTAATGCGCTGAGAGATGCGGATATACTCTTTACTGGGCCTACAGAAAATCCCCATGATCACACAATCACCATACCAACTGATTCTGGCACGCTTTTAGTCCCTCTCGTAAATGCCGTTGCAAAAACACGAATTGAAGAAAAAGGTGGAAAATTTGACCCTGACTCCACAGTTACTAAAACCATGTTAATGGATGTGAAAAGGAAGCTGCTCGGCCACAGAGGAATAGAACGGGTTGGAGAGGAATAGAGCGGATTGAATGTAATACTGCCTAATTCTTTTATATCTCAACTGTAAGCCCGTCATAGCCCGGCACGACGCCGCCGGGCAGCTCGCGCGCCAGTTTTTCATACTCCAATTCATGCCCCATATGCGTCAATATCGCAAGCTCCGGTTTTACCCGCGCGATCCATTCCAGCGTTTGCGTCAGCGTCGAATGGCTGTGCGATTTCTGGTAGCGCAGGCAATCGACGATCCAGGTTTTCGTGCCCGCCAGCGCGGCAAAGGCGCTTTCCGGCAGGCGGTCAGTATCGGTCGAATACGCAAAATCGCTGATGCGGTAGCCCAGTGTGGTCGATTTGCCGTGGCCTTGCTGGAAATACGCCACTTTCACCCCGCGCACATCGATATGCCCCGCCGCCTGCGCCGGCAGCGTGTGCGGAATGAGGCTCGGCCGGAACCAGATATTTTCCGGCTTGGGCAGAAACGCATAGGCAAACCGCTGTTTGACACTAGCGATCGTATGCTCGTCGCCATAAACCGGCAGCGAGCCGTCGCGCAGGTAATTGAACGGGCGCAGATCGTCGAGCCCATGGATGTGATCGGCATGCTCGTGGGTATAAAGTATGGCGTCGAGCTGAGTGATATTATTGCTAAGCGCCTGCTGGCGCAGGTCCGGCGACGTATCGATCAGGAATTTCACGCCCTCGGTCTCGACATAGGCCGACACGCGCAACCGCTTATTTTTCGGGTTGTCCGACCGGCACACCTCACAGTTGCAGCCGATCAGCGGAACGCCGGACGAATTGCCGCAGCCTAACATGATGATTTTCATGTGCCCGGCCTTTTCGCCTTATCGAACAGCCTGAAAAAATTCTCCGTGGTGACGGCGGCGCATTCTTCCTCGGAAATGTTTTTGATGCCGGCCAGCACCTTGTTGGTATGCACCACATAAGACGGCTCGTTGCGCTTGCCGCGATATGGCATCGGCGCTAGGTACGGCGCGTCGGTTTCCACCAGCAGCCGCTCCAGCGGCACATCGGCAATGGCATCGCGTATGTCCTGGGCGTTTTTAAATGAAATGATTCCGGACAGAGATATATAGAAACCCATTTTTACTGCTTCATCAGCAAGTTGTTTTGAGGAAGTAAAGCAATGTATCAAAGCTTTAAAATTACCCTTTGAATTTTCGTCGGCGAGTATGGCAAGCGTATCGTCGTCGGCCGAGCGCGTATGGACGATGACCGGCAAGCCGGTTTCGCGCCCTGCTCGTATATGTTCGATAAAATTTCGCTTTTGCAGCTCGCGGTTGGCCCGCTCATAATAATAGTCGAGCCCGGTCTCGCCGATGCCGATGACTTTCGCATGTGAAGTCTTGGCAATAAGCTCCTCGGCGGTCACCATTTTTTCTTCACCGGAATCGTTGGGATGCACCCCGACCGAACAATAGACCCCATCATATTTCTGGGCGATGGCGTGCACCTCGTCGAATTCAGCCATTTCCGTGCAGATGGTCTGCATGACCCCTACCCCCGCCGCCCTCGCCCTGGCGACGATGTCGTCCAAATCCTCTTTAAAATCGGGAAAATTGAGGTGGCAATGGCTATCGACGAGCATAAACTTACCCCGCCAGAGCGTTTTTGCTTTTGTTCTTTACAGATGCATGGCAAGGCGAGCCGCGCGGAGTGTACAACGCAGTACATGAGCACGGCGAGCCCGATGCCAGGCGCTGTAAAGGGCAAAATGAAAAATGCTCTGGAATCATTCCGCCTTCCCTTTCTCCAAGAAGCGCGGAAATACTGGCTCGGGGGGCGGCAGCTCCGTTCCTGCCACTAAAGCGTGCTTTTCCGATAAATGATCGAAATTTCGTTTATCCATAGGGATGGAAAGTTGATTTAATATTTTGGATGAAGAATCAGGCATAAATGGCTGAATCATAATTGCTATGCAGCGTATTGATTCCAGCAAATGATAGAGCGTGGCGCGCATCAGCCGTTCGTCGATCTTCTTCTGTTTCCAGGGGGCTTTGCTGTCGATATAGTTATTGGCTTCGCTGGCAATGGCGACGATGTCGGCCAATATCTCATGGAAACGACATTGCTGATACATGGCATCGACCTTTTGCGGGGTGTCCGCCTCGGTCACATAAATGGCGTTTAAAAACGCCATGTCGAGCTCGTCCCTGGCGACGCCGTCCGCATCGGGTACTTTGCCCTCGCAATTCTTGGCGACCATCGAAAGCGTGCGCTGCACCAGGTTGCCGATATTATTGGCCAGGTCGCTATTGATGACGCCGACCATGCGCTCGCGGGAAAAATTGCCGTCATTGCCAAACGGCACTTCGCGCAGCAAAAACCAGCGCGTCTGGTCGAGGCCGAACTCGGCCACCAGCTCGGCGGGCGCTACGACGTTGCCGAGCGATTTGCTCATTTTTTCGCCCTCGATCGTCCACCAGCCATGCGCGAAAACCTGCCTGGGCAGCGGCAGGTCGGCCGCCATCAGGAAAGCCGGCCAGTAGACCGCATGAAAACGGATGATGTCCTTGCCGACCATATGGATGTCGGCCGGCCAGAAATCCTTATAATGCTGCGCCTGCGTATCGGGGTAGCCCAGCGCCGAGAGATAATTCGCCAGCGCATCGAGCCAGACATACATGATGTGTTTTTCGCTTGCCGCGCCGGAGCCGCTTGGCGAAGGCTGGTCGCCGGGCACGGGGATGCCCCAACGGAAGGTCGTGCGCGAAATCGATAGGTCGCGCAGCCCGCCTTTGACGAAGCTGACGATTTCGTTGCGGCGGGTAGGCGGGCTGATGAAATCGGGGTTGGCCTCGTAAAACGCCAGTAATTTATCCTGCCATTTGGAAAGATCGAAAAAATAGCTCGGCTCCTCGACCCATTCGACATCGGCGCCGGTCGGGGCTTTGCCGCCGACCAGCTCGGATTCCTGGAAATAGGCCTCGTCGCGCACGCTGTACCAGCCGGTATATTTTCCCAGGTAAATATGGCCGTTTTCCTGCATTTTTTTCCACAAGGCCTGCGCCGATGCGATATGGCGCCCCTCGGTGGTGCGGATGAAATCGTCGTTGCTGATATTCATCAGCGCCGTCAAATCGCGGAAATGCTGCGACACGCTATCGACGAATTGCTTCGGCTCGATGCCGGCAGTGGCGGCCGATTTCTCGACTTTCTGCCCGTGCTCGTCGGTGCCGGTGAGGAAGCGGACCTTATAGCCCGACAGCCGCTTGAAGCGCGCCAGCACGTCGCAGGCGACCGAGGTGTAAGCATGGCCGATATGCGGGCGGTCATTGACGTAATAAATCGGCGTGGTGATGTAAAAGCTTTTAGGCTGCATACCCAATTTCAAAACTTTCTGTCCCCGCAAGCGAATGAAAAAACGCGATGACGAGCTGCTTGTAATCGAGATGCAGCCTTTGCGCGAGTGAAAATTGATCGCTTGCCTGCTGCCATTTCTGCGCCCAGATACCGGCATTATGTAGCGATGCGAGCATGGCCAGCACCTCGCCCTCTTCCTCGCTTATCGGCACAAGCACCATCCCCGCCGCACGCTTGCTTGCCCGCTCCAGCGCGGCTTGCATCAGCAGGCTGAAAAGCTGCCAGTTGGCATGCACTTGCCCGGTGGCGACGGCGTCGGCAAAGCCATGCAGCTTGCGGCTATCGAGGTGGGGGAGGGTGGCAAGCAGCTCTAGAATCTGCCCGTAAAGCAGGAGCGCCCCCTGCCCTTCGCACTGCGCGGCGATGCCCGGTGAAAAGCCGGAAAGTTGCGCCAGCGCGGTCAGGCGTTCCTGCGGGACGTGCGGCAGCACATGCATCATCGCGCGCGCAAAGGCTTTTTCGGGCAGCGGCGCGAGCTTCAGCATACGGCAGCGCGAGCGAATGGTCGGCAGCAGCTTACCGGGATTGTGCGACACCAGCATCAAAAGCGCCTGCGGCGGCGGCTCTTCGAGGATCTTTAAAATGGCATTGGCGGCATTGGCGCCCAGCGCGTCGATCGAATCGACGATCACCACCCGCCAGTCGCCTTCCGCCGGCGTCAGCGATAAAAACTGCGCGATCTCGCGCGCCTGGTCGACAGTAATGTCGCGGGCGAATTCTTCTTTTTTCTCGTCGAATAGCGGCTCGATCACCAGGAAATCCGTGTGCGAGCCGTTGGCAATGCGGTTGCGCGCGGCGTCTTTAGCGTCCTCGGAATCTTGCGAAACCGACAGCAGGAATCGCGCAAAACGATGCGCCAGCGTTGCTTTGCCAATACCGCGCGGCCCGCAGATAAGCAATCCGTGTGGCAGCGTGTTGCTTTCGAACGCGCGCAATAGGCCGTCTTCGGCTTCGTCATGGCCAAACAGCTTGTCGTTGGTTTTGGGTGAAGCTATGTCCATGGTCAGCCCAGCCGGTTTCGCACCGTATCCAACACCTGCCGGTGCAGCGCGTCTTTATCCTGCGCAGCATCGAGCATGACGCAGCGCTGCGGCTCGCGCCCGGCGATAGCCAGGAAGCCGGCGCGGATGGCGCGGTGAAACGCCATCTCCATCTCCTCGAAGCGCGTTTCGCCGCCCGCCCGCGCCTTGGTGCGCGAAAGCCCCAGCGCCGGATCGATGTCGAAAATAATCGTGAGGTCGGGCGCGAAATTACCCAGCGTCAACTGGTGCAACATGCGGATATGTGCTTCGCCGAGCTGCTTGCCGACGCCTTGATAAACCAGCGTCGAATCCGTGAAGCGGTCGCAAAGCACGGTACGGTTTTTTTCCAGCGCCGGGCGGATGATTTTTTGCACATGCTCGACGCGCGCCGCGTAAAACAGCAGCGTCTCCGCCACCGGGTCGAACGCCTCGTGATCGCCGGCCACAAGCAGCTTACGGATGGCTTCGGCGTTGGGCGTTCCGCCCGGCTCGCGCGTCACCAGCGGCGCTTTTCCGGCGGCGCCCAGCACATCGGCGAGCAGTTTCACCTGCGTCGACTTGCCGCTGCCTTCGCCGCCCTCGAAAGTGATGAAGCTCACGGCGTTTTCCCACGGCTGAAAATATAATAATCGAGCAGGGCGAACACATGTCCCAGGCCGGAGCGTTTGCCCACGTCTTCGGCGGCGAATAATGGCACGCGCTGCGGCTGCCCCTGCGGCCAGGCGATGACCAGCTCGGCAACCTTGTCGCCTTTTTTGATGGGCGCCGGCAGCGGGCCGGTATAGGCGAGGGTGAAGGTGATATCTTTGCTGGAAACCGGCAGCGTCAGGGTCAAGTCTTTTTCGGCTGTAAGCGCCACCGTCCCTTGCTTGCCGAACCAGACGTCGGCCTGCGCAATTTTTTCACCGGCGCGGACGAGCGTTTTATTGGTGAATTCCCGGAAGCCCCAGCGCAGCAGCTTGTCGCCCTCTTCCACCCGCGCATTGTCGCTTTCCAGGCCGTTGATGATCAAGATCAGGCGGCGATCATTTTGCTTGGCCGAAAGCGCGATGCCATAGCCCGCCGCCTCGGTATGGCCGGTTTTCAGCCCGTCGACGCCGATGGCGCCGCCAAGCAGCCGGTTGCGGTTTTGCTGGGTGATGCGGTGATAGGTATACTCGCGCATGGCGTAAAAATGATAATAGTCCGGGAAGTCCTCGATGATGTGCCGGGCAAGCGTGGCCAGGTCGCGCGCGGTCATGACATGTTTTTCGTCGGGCCAGCCGGTGGCATTGGCGAACTGGCTGCCGGTCAGGCCGAGCTCTTTGCCGACGCGGTTCATCTCGGCGACGAACGCTTCCTCACTGCCGGCGATGCCCTCGGCCAGCACGATGCAGGCGTCGTTGCCGGACTGGATGATGATGCCGTGAATCAGGTCTTCCACCGATACCTGGCCGCCAAGCGGGACGAATGTTTTTGAGCCCTGCATGCGCCAGGCTTTTTCGCTGACGGTGAAAGTATCGTCGAGCTTGATGCGCCCTTCCTTGAGCCGCTGAAAGACAATATAGGCCGTCATCAGCTTGCTCATCGACGAAGGCGGCATCGCCACGTCGCCTTCCTTATCGAGC
This sequence comes from Alphaproteobacteria bacterium, assembly GCA_020054105.1. Lineage (GTDB taxonomy): Bacteria > Pseudomonadota > Alphaproteobacteria > Rickettsiales > SXRF01 > JAGVLW01. The sequence continues at coordinate 7,286 of JAGVLW010000034.1, forward strand.
AGCACCGCGCCGGTATTGGCGTCGATCAGAAAAGCGTGCTTGGCCACCGTATCGACGGCATAAGCGGGCGCAAAACCCAATGCGCCAACCATCAAACCCAGCCATAATACTGACCGCCTTACCACGTTACCACCTCTTACGGCTGCACGAGGCGCGCTTCCGGCAGGCCGCCTGCGCGCACTTTTCGAGCGCGCGATCCGCTTCCGCCTTATCAGCATAGGGGCCGGCGCGCACACGCCACCATTGCTTGCCGTTCATGTCGATATAGTCCACCGCAACGGCCATATTCATGGCGCTAATGCGCTGGCGCAGCTTTTCGGCATTGGTCTCGGAGGCAAACGCGCCGGCCTGGATCAAGTAGCCGCCGGCGGATTTAGCGGGCGCGGGCGGCGCATATTTTTTGGCCACCGGTTTTTCCACCGGCTTTGGTTGTGACACCGGCGTGGCGATGTCATTTTGGAATATTTGCTTTTCCGGCCCGGCGTCAATCAGCTCGACCGGTTTCGTGCCGCCGGCAGTCGGCTCGGCGGCGACGGCTTCGCTGATGAGCAGGGGCTGGCGCGGCTTCGCGCTAGCCGGCGCATCGCTGCTGGCCACCGACAATACCGGCGCCGCGGCATCGATCGTTTGTCCGGCATGGCTGGTCGATTCGGTGCTCTCTACAATCTGTTCGCTAGGCTCGGTGGACGCAATAATCGAATCCTCCTTCACCTTTTCGGCGGCGTCGTTCATCGCCACCATATCGCCATGACGGCCGCTATCTTTCAGCGAGGCGATATAGGATTCGGTTTCCTCCTTCAAGAACTGCACGCGCACGCGCGCCGTGCTGGTGACGCCGAGCTTCTGCGCGGATTTCTTGGACAGGTCGATGATGCGGTTACGCTTGAACGGCCCGCGGTCGTTGACGCGCACGATCAGGCTTTTGCCGTTTTCCAGGTTGGTCACGCGCACCAGCGACGGCATCGGCAAGGTCGGATGCGCGGCGGTCAGATCGTTCTGGTTATACACTTCGCCGTTGGCGGTGCGTTTGCCGTGAAATCCCGGCCCATACCAGGACGCCGAGCCCATCTTATCGTAAGACGGGTCATAGGACGGATAGTAGGTTTTGCCGTCGATGACATAGGGCTTGCCGATTTTTACGCCAGGAGGCGCAGCGGGCTGGCCGCAGGCACAAAGCAGCGTTACCGCTGTAAGCAGCGAAAGGCAAAAACGTAAATTCATGTCATTCTCCTATGTTGTCGGCAACCTGCAGCACGGCTGTGGCAAAATAGCGCGAGCGGTTCCATTTTAGCAAGACGTTAAAATTATTATCGGGGTCGCCGCTCCAGCCTTCCGAGCTCAGGTAATTGGCGATGGAGGCGAATACATCGGCCTGCGTGTACCAGATGTCGCGCTTGCCGTCATTGTCGTAATCGACCGCGTATTTCAGGAAGCTCGAAGGCATGAACTGGCATTGCCCCATCGCGCCGGCCCAGGAGCCGAACATGGCTTCGGCCTCGATATGGTCGGCGTCGATGATTTTGAGCGCGTTGATGAGCTCCCTGCGAAAATAATCGCTGCGCCTTCAGTCATAGGCAAGTGTGGCCAGCGCCGTCACTACCTCGAAATTGCCGGTATTTTCGCCGTAGCTGGTTTCGATACCCCACAGCGCGACGATAATATTGGGCGGCACGCCGTAACGGCTGCTGACTTTGTCCAATACGTCCCGATGTTCTGCAAGCAGGCTTTTGCCTTCTTCGATGCGCTGGTCGGTGATGACTTTGGCCAGATATTCCTGGAGCGTCAATTTGCTTTCCGGCTGTTTGCGGTCGAGATCGACGACATCGTCCAGCGGCGCGACATCCTTCAGCGCCTCATCGAGCGTGGCTTGCGAGACGCCCTGCGCGCGGGCCTCGTCTTTCAATTGCGCCATCCACAGCCCGAAAGGCTTGGCGTTGTGGCCCTGGGCAAGCGCCGGCTGCGCCAAAGTAAATAGCAACGGAAATAGAAGAAAAATTTGCGCCATGCTTTGGTGTAGCAGAGCGATTATTTGCATGCAAATCCCATTTATCGACGCTAGCATGCCTCCATGTTCAGCACAAAAATAAAAACCCTGCTGCAGGAAAAACTGCCCGGCCTGCCTTACAGCGTTTGCAGCCGCAGCCTGCGCCACGACATCGACGCGCTGGTGGCCGAGGCGCTGGGGCCGATGAAGCTGGCGGTGATCGACGACCGCCATACCGGCGAGGCGTTCGGCGACCGCGTGTTCAAGGCGCTCAAAGGCCGTTTCCCGACGACGCATGTCACCTTGCCGCCCTTCCCTCAGGCCGACGACGTCACCGCGGATTACCTGCGCACCCAGACGCTTTCGTGCGATGCGCTGGTGGCAGTCGGCAGCGGCACGCTCGGCGATTTATGCAAATATGTCTCGCACATGGACGACAAACCCTATGTGATTTTTCCCACCGCCGCCTCGATGAACGGCTACGGATCCGGCAATGCTTCCATCACCGTAAACGGCTACAAAAAAACCTTGACCGCGCATATGCCCAAGGCGATTTTCTGCGACCTGTCGGTGATCGCCGCCGCCCCTGCCCGCCTGAGCAAAGCCGGGCTGGGCGACGCCTTAGCGCGCCCGACAGCCCAGGCCGACTGGCTGCTGTCGCATATATTGCTGGGTACGCCGTACGACGAGACGCCGTTTCAATTGCAGCAAGACATCGAGCCGCAGCTTTTCGATAGCGCGCGCGGCATCGCGCTGGCCGATCCGCCGACCATAGAATTACTGACGCAGCTTTGCATCTTGTCGGGATTCGGCATGGCGATCGCCGGCGGCAGCCAGCCCGCCAGCGGCGGCGAGCATATGATTGCGCATGCGATGGAGATGAGTGTTGAGTGTGGAGTATGGAGTATGGAGAAAAAGATATTACCAAATTCTAAACTCCAAACTCCAACCACCGCTTTACACGGCGAAGCCGTCGGCGTGACCACGCTGACGATGGCGCGGATGCAGGAACAACTTTTATCCGCCAATCCCCGATTGCACGACGATGATTTTCCGGACGCAAAAATCAAAGCCCTTTATGGCGAGCAACGGATGCTGGAGGCGAAAAAAGCTTTTGCCAAAAAGCAGGCGGCGATTGCAAATTTGGCAAGCTGGCAATCGGCGGTTGAAAAAATCACGAGCATTATGTTGCCCTCGGCAAAATTGCAATCCATCCTGGAAGCCGCGCAGGCTCCAACCACACCGCATGCCTTGGGCTGGGACGATAAAACCTATGCGGCGACCGTCGAAACCGCCCGTTTTCTGCGCGACCGTTTTGGGTTTTTGGATATCGAAAATGCTTAATGTTTATTTACATCAATGACTGTTTCTGCTTTATAAATGCGCATGGATACCCCTGCACCCAACCCCAGAAATAATAAGCTTCCGAAAGAATTATGGCCGCGGATGCTGTCGCGTCTTACTACAACCTCAGGCGTTGAATGGAAGATGGGAAAGGACGAAGAGGACAATGATGTGATGTCAACATCGCCCTTACCTGAAGACGTCGCCATGGCCATTGTGGGCAAATTATGTAAGATTTTAACGGAGACTTCTGTTTTTACGACGGAGGAAAAAGCCGTACAGTTATATCCAAGCGATTTAACGCAGCAGGACTATTCCAAGATGCTGACCGACCTGCAAGGATATGACGATAGTCGCCTTGCCCTCCTAAGAGGTGGAGGGCTGTTAGTCGGCGCTCATACGGACAAGACCGGCGCTGATGAAGCAGGCCAGCGGCAGCGCGGCGAGCACGATGCCGCTCAAAAACCAAACCGCCCCCTGCCCGTCCGTAGAGACGGCAAAAATCAGGATGGGGATATACAGCGGTAAAATAATCAACGCCTGGAGCAGCCCGCCGCGCTTTGCTCCCAGTGTAAGGCTTGCCGCCAGCGAGCCGATCGCCACCATGCCGATCGACGCCAGCGATAGTTGCAGCAATAGCTGCGCGATAGGCGCCGGCGGCAGGTCGGCAAAGACTGCCACGAGCGGCGAAATTAGCAATATGGGGCCGATGATCGCCAGCCACTGGCCGAGGATTTTCGCCAGCACCAGCAGCTCGAGAATCACCGGCTGCAAAAGAAATTGCTCCAGCGTCCCGTCCTCATAGTCGCGCTCATAGAGCAGCGGCAGGGCGGTGATATTAGCCAGCAGCATCGCCACGCACATCACCGCCCCGGCATGGCGCTCCATCGCCTGCGCGCCGAGCGCGAAAGTGAACAAGGTGACGATGATGATAAAAAACGCGCAGCTGCCGAATGCCCCGCCGCCTTTGCGGAAAGCATGAGTGAGTGTTTGGATAAGGATGAGCTGGAACATCAGCTAAAATCCTCCAGCCACAGCGTGTGGCTGGCGATAGCGGAATTCATGATATGCGATGCGACGACGACGATGCCGCCCTGCTGCACGCGCGATTCGATCAGGCTGGCGGTGAGCATCACCGCCTCGTCGTCAAGGAAGTTGGTCGGCTCGTCGAGCAGCCACAGCTTGCACGGCGCCACTACCAGCCGCGCCAGCGCGACACGGCGCTGCCAGCCGGCGGAAAGCTGCGAGGCGGGCGTGTCGGCGCATTTCGTCAGATCGTAAAATTTCAGCGCCGCCGGCAGCAGCAGCTCGGTATCGTAGAGCTTCGCCCAGAATGCCAGATTCTCCCAAACCGTCGCTTCGAGCTTCACCGCACTTTTATGGCCGATATACATCAGGTCGCGCTTGAACTGCGCGTTATCTTGGATAGAATCGCCGTTCCAGTAGATCTGCCCTTCCGCCGGTTGCAAAAGCCCGAGCAATATGCGTATCAGGCTGGTTTTACCGGAACCGTTAGGGCCTTTAAGCAACAATAGCGCACCTTCTTGCAGGCAGAAGCCTAACTGACTGAAAATGATACGTTCCGAGCGTTGGCAGGTTAGATTTTCGGCGGCTAGCATAAACGAACATTTAACCATTGATTGGTAATACTATTCTCACACAATCAATAGGGAGAAGCTAAGTGAAACACAAGAGCAAGAATTCTTTCGGCGCGAAATCGACCTTGAACGCCGGTGGGAAACCATACGAATATTACGACCTCCCTAAAGCTTATGCCGCCTTGAAGCAGGATTTATCGCGCCTGCCCTATTCGCTCAAGATTCTGCTCGAAAATCTGCTGCGCTATGAAGACGATGTCAGCGTATCCAAGGCCGATATCGAAGCGTTCGGCGAATGGCTGATCAATAAAAAATCGGACCGCGAGATCGCTTTCCGCCCGGCGCGCGTGCTGATGCAGGATTTCACCGGCGTTCCCGCCGTCGTCGATTTAGCGGCGATGCGCGACGCTATGGCCAAGCTCGGCGGCGATGCCGAGAAGATCAACCCGCTCTCTCCCGTCGATCTGGTCATCGACCATTCAGTAATGGTCGATAATTATGCCAGCGGTCATGCTTTTGCCGATAATGTCGACCTTGAGATGCAGCGCAATAATGAGCGTTACGAATTCCTGCGCTGGGGCCAGAATGCGTTCGATAATTTCCGCGTCGTGCCTCCGGGCACCGGCATCTGCCACCAGGTGAACCTGGAATATCTCGCGCAGGGCGTGTGGGTGCAAGACGGCGTGGCCTATCCCGATACGCTGGTCGGCACCGACTCGCACACCACCATGATTAACGGCCTGGGCGTGCTCGGCTGGGGCGTCGGCGGTATCGAGGCGGAAGCGGCGATGCTTGGCCAGCCTGTTTCCATGCTAATACCTGAGGTTATCGGCTTTAAGTTAGTTGGACAACTTAAAGAGGGAACTACCGCAACCGACCTGGTTTTGACCGTCACACAAATGCTGCGCAAAAAAGGCGTGGTGGGCAAGTTTGTCGAATTCTATGGACCGGGGCTGGATCATTTGCCGCTGGCCGATCGCGCGACGATCGCCAACATGGCGCCGGAATATGGCGCGACCTGCGGCATCTTCCCTATCGATTCAGAAACCGTCACCTATCTCAAGCTCACCAGCCGCGAGCCCGACCGCATCGCGCTGGTCGAAGCCTATGCGAAAGCACAAGGCATGTGGCGCGACGCCAATTACCAGGACCCCATCTTCACCGATACGCTGGAACTCGATATGGGCAGCGTCGAGCCGTGCCTCGCCGGGCCGAAGCGCCCGCAGGACAAAGTACTGCTTTCGGCTGCCGATAAATCCTTCGCCGATGCACTGCCCGAACTCGACAAGGATAAAAAAACCGAAACCGGCAAGCGCGTGAAAGTCGGCGGCTACGACATGGGCCACGGCGACGTGGTGATCGCGGCCATCACCAGCTGCACCAACACCTCCAACCCCAGCGTGATGATGGCGGCCGGTCTGGTCGCGCGCAAGGCAGCGGCGCTTGGTCTGATGCCGAAGCCCTGGGTAAAAACCTCATTAGCGCCCGGCTCGAAAGTGGTGACGGAATATCTCACCCAGTCCGGGCTGGATAAAGCCCTCGATACGATTGGCTTCAACCTCGTGGGCTATGGCTGCACGACCTGCATCGGCAATTCCGGCCCGCTCAAAGACGAAATCGAAGCCGCGATCAAAGATAATGGTCTGGTAGCCGCGTCGGTGCTTTCCGGCAACCGCAATTTCGAAGGCCGCGTGCATCCGCTGGTCAAAGCCAACTACCTCGCTTCGCCGCCGCTCGTGGTGGCCTATGCACTGGCCGGCAGCATGAACATCAATATCAGCAAAGATCCCATCGGCGTGGGCGCCAACGGCAAGCCGGTCTATCTCAAAGACGTCTGGCCGAGCAATGCCGAAGTCGCCAAGGTAGTGATGGAATGCGTCACCGCCGAGATGTTCCGCAAGAAATACGCCGACGTGTTCGCGGGCGAAAAAGCCTGGCAGCAGATTCCGGTCGGCAAAGGCAAAACCTATAGCTGGCCCGGCAAATCGACCTACATCCAGAATCCGCCCTATTTCGAGGGAATGCAAAAAGCCTCCGGCAGCGCCACGCCCGACATCGTGAATGCCAAAATCCTCGGCCTGTTCGGCGACTCGATCACCACCGACCATATTTCCCCGGCGGGCAATATTTCCAAAACCAGCCCGGCGGCAAAATATTTGATGGATAACGGCGTGCAGCCCGCCGATTTCAATTCTTACGGCGCGCGCCGCGGCAGCCACGACGTGATGATGCGCGGCACGTTTGCCAATATCCGCATCAAGAACGAAATGCTTAGCGGCGTCGAGGGCGGCTTCACCAAATATAAGGGTGAACAAATGAGTATCTACGACGCGGCGATGAAATACAAAATGGATAAAACGCCGCTGGTGGTCATCGCCGGCAAGGAATACGGCACCGGCAGCTCGCGCGACTGGGCGGCCAAAGGCACCATGCTGCTTGGCATCAAAGCCGTGGTCGCCGAAAGCTTCGAGCGCATCCACCGCTCCAACCTGGTCGGCATGGGCGTATTGCCGCTGACTTTCCACGGCGAGCAAAACCGCAAATCGCTGAACCTAACCGGCGAGGAAACCATCACGCTCAAAGGCCTATCCGCCGGCATCCAGCCGCGCATGAAAATCGACATGCACATCACCTACAAGGACGGCTCGACGAAAATCGCTCCCCTGCTGTGCCGCATCGATACGGTCGACGAGCTGCATTACTACACTAACGGCGGCATCTTGCAGTATGTGATGCGCAACTTGTTGACGGGCGGCAAGGCCGAGGCGGCGTAACGGGCACAATGACGGAAGTTGTGGATTTTTTAAGGAAATAATGCGAAAAGCAATGCATGACTGAGGATAAATCCAAAAACGACGATCATACCCGCATCATTGTGCTGGTCTATGGAATGCTCGAATCCGGCAAGCCGTTCTGGCTGTTTGCGGCGGTCAGGCCCAGCAAATACCAGCTTTTCCTGACTGCGCAGAAGGAAGGCAAGCTCGATTTATACCATTTCGAGCCGTACGGCGAGATTATCGTCTCCGGCGAAGGGCGCGTGCCGCCCGACGAAGTAACGCTGAAAGTAGCGGAAATGTACCAGACCGACCCGGCGACACTGTTTCAACCTGTTGATATTGAAGCGGAAGTCGAGAAGAAAACGAAAAAGCCCCGAAAAAACAAAGAAGAATAAACTTTTCTGTCACACAACCCAAAACAATCTTCACAAAACTGCAACACACGAATAATAGGAATAATGCTAGATTGGCCTTACTACGCAATTACAGGCACAATCAGGAGAAAGCATATGAGTAACGGGCACATTCAATGGGGTAAAGTTTTAGCAGGCGCGGCCATTGCCGGCGCGGCGGTCACGGCGTTCGTATTTGCAACGCCGGCTTTGCAGGAAACCATTGTCCCCGCCATCGAAAAATTGGCGACCTCCATCGGCAGCTCCATCGCCACCGCCTGGAGCTGGATCGGGCAGAACGTGATCGGCTATGCCGATTTCGCTGCTAAAGGCGCGGCGGATGCCGCTGCCGCGACAGCCGAGACTTTAAAAGCCGCGGTAGAAGCGGCTCTGGCCTCAGGAGACACCACTTTGGCGGCTGCAGGAGAATATGTAAAAAATACAATAGTACCGATGGCTGATAAAACTGCCGGGCAATTAGGAAAAATTGCTGCCGATAATTCGCAGGGCCTGATCGAATTCATCGTCAACAACAAGACTGCAACCATCGCCACCGCCGCAGCCGTCGGCGGGTTGATCGCGGCAAACAGCCATGCCCATCACCGCGCCCTGCCGCGCGAGATGACGCAGCCGCCGCAAGACAGTTTCGCCATGCGCGAAGACATGCGCCGGATGCAGGCCTTGATGCAGGCACGCATGGCCGCTACCGGCTACCAGCCGGCGATGGCAAATCAGCAAGGCCGCGGTGCCTGAGCCAGATCAACACGCGCGCATCGTCATGCTCGCCTTCGGGCAGATGGAGCAGGGCGGGCAATATTGGTGTTACGTCGCCATCAAGCCGAGCCGCTACGACGCTTTCAAGCAGGCGATGGACAGCAAGCAATATAACATGCAGCGTTTTGCCGGCGACGGCTACGGCGAAGTGATCGTTTCCGGCGAAGGCGTCACGCCGCCGCAGGACATCACCAGGCAGGTCGCCAACATGTTCGGCATCCCGATTGGCCAGCTTTTTACCGTAACCGACCCGAAAGGCGCCGTTTCCCAGCAGCTTAAAACCCTGGAAACCGGCGGAAACCCTGCATAAACGAAAAAGCGCGCTGTCATGGAACTGTCACAAATAAAAAATGACGATATTCACGAAAATGTCACGCACATAACAGTTGGAATTAGGTAAGATAGCATTATAAGAAATACTCACCGTCCAAGAAAATAGGATCAACATAATGTCGATAAGCTGGGGAAAAGTAATTGGTGGCGTTGCGGTAGTCGCCGGCGCGGTAGTAGCCGGCATCGGCCTGGGCGGCCCGACGGTCGCTGGCTGGATCGGTGAAAACGCTGTCGGCGACGCGGTAAAAGGCGCAGCTACCAGCATCGGCGAATATGGTGGAAAAGCAGCCACCGCCATCGCCGGCGAAGAAGCGGCAAAAAATATCAGCGGCGGCACGGTTGCGGCGATTGCCGGTGGCACGTTGGCGGCCGGCGGCGCGGCATTGGCCCTGCTTTCCGGCGGCAGCAAAAAAGACGATGACCGGCTCGCCCGCGTCGAAGCGGAGCTGGAAGCGGTCAAGCAGGTATTGGTGCAGATGATTCAGGGCGCGCAGCAAGCAAGCGAAACGCAGATGGCTTCGGTCCCGCACAAGCCGGGCGGCCCGGAAAGATCGTAATTCCCCAATGTGCTAAACCAACCCTGGCGAGCGATTGCCGGGGTTTTTTTTGAGAAAAATATGACACACGCTATACGCATGCAAGCCTTGCAAGAGGCAATGGGAGAAGTAGTCAGGCATCTGCCGGAGGATTATGACGCCAGGCGCGCGGCGCTGGCGGAAATGTTCGATACCTGCCGGCAGCAGGTCGCCGCCGGACTGGAACCCGCGTTCAATGCTAAGGCGAAAGATACGCCGCATGACACTTACGAAGACAAAAAAACCCTCGCCAAATGGGTGAATGCGGAGTTGCGTAGATTTGGGCTGGCTATCTGGTCACCACGAACCGGCGATCGCTGCTTTTTGATGGGCAACCCCGGCGGAACTCCCGGAGCCGGTCGATTCGTGCTGGAATACACGGATAAGCAGGGCAAACGGCAGCATCCACTCACCTCTGTAAGCCTTCCACATCTTGATTTAATGCCAGATGAAATGACTCGCGCGCCTTATGGTGAACGAACGCGAGAACGATAAAACTACCGCTTCGCGCGTTTTTTCTTCGGGGCGACTTCTTCCTGCAGCTCTTCTTCGGCCTTGCCGGTATAGATCGCGCCGAACGGGTTGAACATCTGCATCGTCTTTTCGAAGAGCTGGACGCCCTGGGCGACGTTGCTGCGCGTCATTTCCTCGATCTGGCCGAACGGCGACCCGGCGTTTTCGCCGACCTTGCCGAATATTTGGCTCACGCGGTCCTGGTTGTGGATGAAGCTTTTCATGCTGGCATCGAGATAATGCTGGAGCACGTTGCCCATCTTATTGTCGTAAAAGCGGATGGCCGAGCGCAAAAACTCGGTGGGCAGCAGATGCGCGCCTTTGATTTCCTGTTCCAGGATGATCTGCGTGAGCACCTGGTTGGTGAGGTTCTGGTTGGTTTTGGCGTCGAGCACGACGAATTCGCGGCCTTCCTTCACCCGCTCGCATAAATCTTCGAGCGTGATGTAGGCGCTGGTTTCCGTATCGTACAGGCGGCGGTTCGCATATTTTTTGATGACGACCGTTTCTTGTTTTTTGTGGGCAGCTTCCATAATTCTGTTTCCTAAGTGGCAAAATAAGCTTATAGATTATAGCTATTTTTACCATTATATCCCCAGCATGGCAATCGATATTAAGACTTATGAGTACATCTCCCTACCAGACATTAGCCAGGGAATTCCTGGATTTGTGGCAAAAACAGATGGCCAGCGTCGTCGGCGACAAGGAATTTATTGCCGCCATGTTGGATATGGTTCAAAACCTTAACACGCATAACGCCCATGGGACAAAAGCAAAATCCGCCGCTGCCAACGCTTCCGATTCAGCTGATGCTGACGATGGGAACGTGGCTCGCCTCGCCTTCCGCCTTGCAATGTGCGAGCAGCGTCTTGCCGCGCTGGAAGCCGGCGCTAAAAAACCCGCAGGAAAACCGGCGGCTGGAAAACGCCCTGCGCGCCGAGGCAAAAAGCCGCGCTGAGTCGCTGCTTTCGGGCGTGCTGCGCTATGTCGAAACGCCGTATAAGCGCGAGGTCGCCGAAAAACCGGCCATCTGGCAGCTTGGCAATGCCCGACTGCTCGATTACGGCCAGGATATCGGGAACGCAAAATCATTGGCGCTTTTCGTCCCCTCGCTCATCAACCGCTATTGTATTCTCGACCTCGAGGAAGAACGCAGCTTCCTGCGCTTCCTAAGCGGCCAGGGCGTTTACCCGCTGGTGCTCGATTGGGGCGTGCCCGGCGCCTTCGAAAAAGATTTCGGCGTCGGCGATTACGTCACGGACATTCTCTGCCCGGCGATCGAGTTTCTGGCCAAGACGGCGGGCAAGCCGATCGCGCTGGCTGGCTATTGCATGGGCGGCGTGCTGGCATTGGCGGCGGCGCAGTTGCAGCGCAAACATGTGGGCAAGCTGGCGCTGCTGGCAACGCCGTGGGATTTTCACTGCGAGCAATTCGCGCCGATGGTGCTCGATGCGTCGTGGCATAAGGTGATGGCCGAGCTGATCGGCAAGCACAAAACGCTGCCCGCCGACATCATCCAGTCGTTGTTTTACGTCACCGACCCGTTCATCTTCGAGCATAAATTCCGCCGCTATGCGAACCTGTCGGCGGAAAGCCGCGCCGCACGCGATTTCGTCGCGCTCGAACATTGGGTCAATGACGGCGTGCCGATGACGGCCAATGTCGCGAAAGACTGCCTGATCGGCTGGGCGCAGGAAAATCGGTTAGCGGGCAACAGGTGGCAGATAACGGGAAAGAAAATCAATCCGGAAAAACTGAAGATTCCCACTTTCATCGCCATTCCCAGAAACGACCATGTCGTACCGCATGATTGCGCCATGGCGCTGGCAACGCGCATCAAGCACGCGCACGTCACCCATCCTTCCGCCGGCCATGTCGGCATGATCGTCGGTCAAAACGCCAAGCGCGAGCTATGGCAGCCATTGGCGCAGTGGCTGCGGAAATAATTATTTGCCCAATCCCCAACTGTGCTGGCCGGGTTTATGGCCGTGTGGGTAAGCTGAGCGTTCTTCAAAATGCGCCAGCATATGCTCGTAGCGGCGATCGATCTGGGCGCAGAATGTCCGCTTTTGCTCGTCATCGAGATGAGGGCTCATATCCGCCATAACGACATTTTTCGCATTATCAATTCTATCTCCGATCTCTACGGCCAGCCGCTTGACTGTAACAGCCGAAAGCCCCATCTCTCCGCCAAATTCGACGAGCTTGTAGGGGTTGAGCGAGTGCAGCGACCATTGATGGCCCTTGACCGGTAATGCCAGCGTCGCAAGGGGATTGCCGCTAGGGTCGCGGTAATTTTCACTGGTCACGAGATCGTAATCCGGCGTAAATTCCCACTGGCCGTCCTTTTGCCAGAAGGCAAAATTCTTCAAATGCCCGTCGGCATTGCCCAGCACAAATTGCGCGAGCAAGCGCTTGAATAAGGTTTCGACGCCCGCCTCGCCCATCAGTTTCCGGGTCGTATCTGCCAAGTCTTTATAAGAAAAATCATACAACATGGCGGCAGGCTTATTCATGATCTGCAACGCTTCCTCGAAATGCGGTCTGCCGCCTTCGGGCGTGCGGTCGAAACGCTTGATCGAAAGCACCGTTTCTTCTGCATTCTCGGCATCTTTCAATGTGCCCAATTCCGCCTCGACTACCTTATCCTGAGGTAGCAGGGCACGGGTAGCAACGATGTTCATATATTCATTTTCGATGATACCCGGGAAATCCGGTGTGCTAAGCTTGCTGATATGGGTGCTAAGATCGCCGCGCGCGGCAGGTCGGTAATACTCCCCTTCTTTCACGGTTAATATTTTTGGTTTCGCGCCGCCGATGGTGGCGCCGGAGCGCAATGCGGCGGAAACCTGCTCTTCTTCCCAGTCCAGAAATTGCTCGCTGACATGGATGGGCACTACGGACACCGCACCGTGGCATCCGCGACCGAAGAAACACAGACGCTGGTAGCGTTCCATGGGATCATCGGCTTCTTCAAATTCTTTCACTGAATTCACGCTGCTCGTATCGATATGATGTTTATGCACTGCATTGCGTTGCGCCATGCCCAACCAGCCTTCGGACACCAAGTTATCGAAATAAAAAAGCAGCTGGTTGTCGTTGTTGCAAACATAAGGCTCTTTGCGTTTTGGCAGGGTGACGGAAATGGGCTTTGTGTTCGGATCATCCACATAATCTGGGTGATAACAAAACACGCATTCTTCTTCTTTCAACCCTTCGGTTTTGTAGAGAATGCCCACGGGGTAGATGATCTCGCCGTCCGGTTCATGCCAAAAAACCGTGGAAAGATAAGCGCCGGAATCTGAAGATAGAGTGTATGCTCCGCCTTGAATGCGGGATATATCGATGTGTGGGAATCCCGCCAGCCATTCCGGAGCGCAATAACGCTTCTTAGGGCTTTTCCACCATTCTTTTGTCAATTTCTCTGCGGGCATTTGCGTCTCGATACCTGATCCATCACAATAATTAACACTTAGCAATAAATAGCCTTAATACCAAGGGATATTTGTTATGTACCGCAGCATTCATGCCGTAAAAAACTGGACATTCCTTCCTCTACTCCCTAAATACTAGGCTCTTGATAAAACAACGGAGAATATAAGTATGGCTTCTGATACCGACATCGTCATCGCAGGCGCGGTGCGCACGCCGATCGGGACGCTCAACGGCGTGTTTAGCGCCCTGCCCGCGCATAAGCTCGGCGAGATTGCAATCAAGGAATTGCTGAAACGCACGAATGTCGCAGGCAGCGACGTGTCGGAAGTCATCCTCGGCCAGATTCTGACCGCCGCCGCCGGGCCGAACCCGGCGCGCCAGGCGTCGCTGAATGCCGGCGTTCCCAAAGAAACCCCGGCCTGGGGCATCAACCAGCTTTGCGGCTCCGGCCTGCGCGCGGTGGCGCTGGGTTTCCAGGCGATCAAAAACGGTGACAGCAGCATCGTCATCGCCGGCGGCCAGGAAAGCATGAGCATGGCGCCGCACGCGATGAACCTGCGCGCCGGCACCAAGATGGGCAACGCCACCATGACCGACACGATGATTTTCGACGCGCTGATCGACCCGTTTCACCATATCCATATGGGCGTGACCGCGGAAAACATCGCCAAAAAATTCTCGATCAGCCGCCAGGAGCAGGACGAATTCGCGCTGGCCTCGCAGCAAAAAGCAGGCAGCGCGATGAAAGCCGGCAAGTTCAAGGACGAAATCGTGCCGGTAGTGATCGCCAATAAAAAAGGCGACGTCACCATCGATACCGACGAGCATCCCCGCCCCGACACCACCCTCGAATCGCTGACCAAGCTGCGCCCTGCCTTCGACAAGGAAGGCACGGTCACGGCGGGCAATGCGTCGGGCATCAATGACGGCGCGGCGGTCGTCATGCTGATGACGCGCGCCGAGGCCAATAAGCGCGGCCTGAAAATTCTCGCCGCCATCAAAAGCTGGGCGCATGCCGGCGTCGATCCCGCCATCATGGGCACCGGCCCGATTCCCGCCAGCCGCAAGGCGCTCGAAAAAGCCGGCTGGAAAGTCGGCGACCTCGACCTCATCGAGGCCAACGAAGCTTTCGCCGCCCAGGCGATTTCCGTCAACAAAGACCTCGGCTGGGACATGGCGAAAGTAAATGTCAATGGCGGCGCCATCGCGCTGGGCCATCCAGTCGGCGCGTCGGGCGCGCGCGTGCTGGTGACGCTGTTGCATGAAATGCAGCGCCGCGATGCGAAAAAAGCCCTGGCGACGCTGTGTATCGGTGGTGGTATGGGCGTTGCGCTTTGTGTGGAAAGATAGGGGACGGAGATGTCAAGAATTGCACTAGTTACAGGCGGCACCAGAGGAATAGGCTGTGCTATCTCAATCGCGCTGAAAAACGCAGGATACAAAGTGGCCGTGAACTACGCCACGCGCCATGACGTCGCGCAGGCTTTCACCAAGGAGCACGGCATTCCGGCCTATAGCTGGAACATTTCCGATTTCGAAGCCTGCAAAGAAGGCGTCAAAAAACTGGAAACGGACATGGGCGGGCCGGTGGAAATACTCATCAATAACGCCGGCATCACCAAGGACGGCGCCATGCATAAAATGTCGCCGGAAAACTGGGACAGCGTGATCGCCACCAACCTCAATTCCTGCTTCTACATGTGGCGCGCCGTGATCGACTCCATGCGCGACAAGAAATTCGGCCGCATCGTCAATATCAGCTCGGTCAACGGCCAGATCGGCCAGTTCGGCCAGACCAACTATTCGGCGGCGAAAGCCGGCCTGCTCGGCTTCACCAAGGCCTTAGCGCGCGAAACCGCCGCCCGCGGCATCACGGTGAACACGGTCTCGCCCGGCTATATCGAGACCGACATGACCGGCGCCGTCGCGCCCGATGTGATGAAGAAGATCATCGAAGGCATCCCCGTCGGCCGCATGGGCAAACCCGAGGAAATCGCCCGCGCCGTATTGTTCCTCATCGCGGAGGATGCCGCCTTCATTACCGGCGAAACCCTCTCCGTCAATGGCGGGCAGTACATGGAGTAGGCGACTAGTGCAGCCGCTCCGTGCCTTCACCACGGCTTGCCCGAACCCGCTCTTGCCAACTGCCAATTTCCATATCACTGGCGAGTTCTTTCATTTTCTTGCGGAATACATCTTTCACGGGCTCCATGACGCCAGCCTTCCAATGCTGGTCAGTCCAGTATTTCTTAGGGGTGTGTTTTTGGCCTGAAATTTCCATGCGCCTCGCGCTGCAATCGCGCATAATGGCATTGGCACTTATATCGTCCCGGAGCCCGACGGCTTTGTGCAGGCCGTTATCGATAAAAGGCCGGAGCATACCCTTGAGATTGAGAACCGGCACATGGCACTGCTCGCCTATATAGTGCAGTGCCTCTTTGTCATCGCTTAGGACGAAAACATCCTCCCTGTTTTCTTGGTGCGTATCGCGAATATAACTCAAGATAGCCTTCTCTCCAAGATCACGCCTGTATCGCTGCCTAAGCTCGCGCATATGCTCTTTGGCTTTTTCGCTGCCTTCCAGATATTTGGTAATTTTCCTCGCCGCCATCATAAAGCGGGCCGGCGCTTTCTCGTGATGCTGCTCGGAATCGCTACTCATCTCCACTATCGCCACATTGAAATAGCGATTTTTTGCGGCGCGTTGCAGTATTTTTTGCAATTGCGGATCATGAAAAATTGGCATTTGCTCTCGGGGAATTCCCGCATGTTTCATCATATCGACGCCGCTGGCAAGCACACTTCCGGTTTCCACCGCCACCATCTCCGGAACGACGATACGGAAACCGTGTTTTGCCAAAAACTCCAATATGCCCAAGTAATGCGCGATGCGGCTGGATTGCGGATCGCCTAATTTTCTTTTGTCCTGTGGATAATGCGGATTTTGCCGCTCGGGTTTTACTTCGCAAAAAAGATGATTGATGACGTTTGCATCGACGATGATCGTGCCGCGGTGTTTATAAGGTTTTTGATGAAGCGGACTCATTACGATTACGCCTGCGGCTTGGTGGCCTCGAACGACGGCCGTTTGGTAAACATGTCGAACCATTGCGCCAGCACCGGATGCGCGCCGCGCCAGGCGATATGCGGGCGGCGGAAGCTGACATAGGCCAGCGCCACGCCCAGCGCGATCGTGCCCATGGACAGCGTCTGGTCGAGCGGCACGGTGGCGAATTTCGCTATCGCGCGGCTGATGGCGAGCTCCTTGCGCTCCACCCAGGCGGCATATTGCTTATCCTCGGGACGGCGGCCTTCCATGACGCAGGCCACCGCCGCATCCATGATGCCGTCGGCCATCGCCACGAACGCCAGCACGCATTCGCGCCCGCCCACCGGCGGCAGTAAAGGATTATGCGCCGAAAGCGTATCGAGATATTCGCAGATCACCGTCGAGTCGCACAGATGCAGCCCCTGGTCGGTCACCAGCGCCGGCACGGTGCCCAGCGGGTTGACGGAAAGCAGCTCCTTCGGGTTTTCGAGCGGATTGGCCTGGATAAGCTCGATGCGCTTTTCCAGCCCCTTCTCGATCATCACGATCCGGCATTTGCGGGAATAAGGGGAGTTTTGAGAGGAGAAGAGTTTCATGTTACAAGCCCTAGAGTCTAAGAGTCTGGAGTCTGGAGTCTGGAGTCTAGAGTCTAAATTTTCCTAAATCAACTAGCCGCTAGACTCTAGACTCTGTGTACTAAAACAACAACGCCTTCGCCTGGCGCACGCTGGGCAGCGTGCAGATTTCGGCGAGCATCTCCGGCGATACCGGCTGGTCGACTTCGACCAGCGCAATCGCCTCGTCCTGCGCTTCGTTGCGGCCCAGATGGAAATAGGCGATGTTGATTTTATTCTTGCCCAGCAATGTCCCCAGGCTGCCGATGAAGCCCGGCTTGTCGTCGTTATTGACGTAGAGCATATAGGTTCCCAGCCCCGCCTCGAGCTTGATGCCGTTGACTTCGACGATGCGCGGCTTGTCGCCGGACAGCGTGCCGGCAACGGTGCGCGTGCGCTTTTCCGTCACCACCGTCACGCGCAGCAAGGTCTGGTAATCGCTGGCGCGGTTGTGGCTGATGCTGCTGACTTCGATATTGCGCTCCTTGGCGATGACCGGCGCGTTGACCATATTGACGCCTTCGACCAGCGGCGCCAGCAGGCCTTTGACGGCGACGGCGGTCAGCGGCTTGGTGTTGAGCTTGGCGACGTTGCCCTCATATTCGATGGTCACTTTCTTGATGCCGGTTTCGGTCAACTGCCCGGCGAACCCGCCCAACAGCTCGGCCAGTTGCACATAGGGCTTGAGCCGCGCGGCATCTTCCGCCGACATGGAGGGAATGTTCAGCGCATTGGTGACCGCGCCTTTGGTGAGGTAATCGGCCATCTGCTCGGCGACCTGCACGGCGACGTTTTTCTGCGCCTCGGCGGTGGATGCGCCCAGATGCGGCGTGCAGATCACCTGCGACATGCCGAATAACGGATTGGCGGTTGCCGGCTCTTCCTCGAACACGTCGAGCGCCGCGCCGGCCACCTGGCCGGATTCCAGCGCTGCTTTTAAATCGACCTCGTTGACCAGCCCGCCGCGCGCGCAATTGACGATGCGCACGCCTTTTTTGCATTTGGCCAGCGAGTCTTTGTTCAGAATATTTCTGGTCGTCTCGCTCATCGGCGTGTGCAGCGAAATGACGTCGGCACGTTTCAGCAATTCGTCGAGCTCGACCTTCTCGACATGCAGCGCATCGGCGCGTTCCGTGGACAGGAACGGATCATAAGTAATCACCTTCATTTTCAATCCCTGCGCGCGGTCGGCGACGATCGAGCCGATATTGCCGCAGCCGATCAGCCCCAGCGTCTTGCCCGCGAGCTCGACGCCCATGAACGCGTTTTTCTCCCATTTCCCGGCATGGGTCGAGGCGTTGGCCTGCGGGATCTGCCGCGCCATCGCCATCATCAGCGTGACGGCGTGCTCGGCGGTGGTCACGGAATTGCCGAACGGCGTGTTCATCACCACGACGCCATGGGCGCTGGCGGCGGGCACGTCGACATTGTCGACGCCGATGCCGGCGCGGCCGATGACTTTCAGCTTTTTGCCGGCCAAGAGCACGTCCTTGGTGACTTTGGTGGAGGAACGCACGGCAAGCCCTTCATAGCCGCCGATGATGGCGATGAGCTCGTCGGGCTTGAGTCCGGTTTTCACATCGACCTCGACGCCGCGCTGCTTGAACACAGCGATGGCTTGCGGAGAAAGTTTATCGGCGATGAGGACTTTGGTCATGATGGCGGTTGCTTTGCTGAAAGAGGATAAGAATTTCCGCAGGATAGGAATTCTGCATAAAGACGCAAGAGGTTATTATTGTATGCGCGTGAGCCAGTAATCCTGTGCGGCGAATAGCAGGAGGGTGAGCATCACGAAACCAAGGCCCAGCCCCCTTCCCGCAAGGTAAAGCCGCCCGCGCCCGGCGGCCCGGTGCCACTGCATGGCCTTGCCGTAAAATATCATGACGATGCAGACGATGGGATAGACATAGCGGCCATCGGCGATTTGCGACGGGTGCGGCGTGACGTAAAACATATAGAGCAACATGCCGGTGAGCATCGCGGGCACGAAAAGCAGGAAACGCAGCGCCTGCTTCTCGTTCTCGGGAAAAATTTTGACCTTCCACAGCCCATACACGATATAGGCGATCACGAGCAGCCACACCGCCCCGAACGCAAACAACAGCGCCAGCGCCTTCCAGGTAATGTAATCGCCCAGCAGCAGGCTCCTCAGGTAATAATGCCAGAAATTCGTGATCGGCTCGCCGTCATGCGGGTTGATCGCCGTATCGACCAGGAAGCTGTAGGGATTGAAATAAAAATACATGTAGAGAATATCATGAAAATTAAAGCTGTAGGGGATGGTGGAAAGCGTGTAACCGACCATGCGGTTGCGCGTCATCGTCACATAGGCGCACAGCAACGCAACGCCGATGGCCAGCAACAATTGCGGCGTGACCAGGCGGCGATGGCGCCACAGCGCATGGCATAAAAATGCGAGCGCGAGGCCGAGCAGCAAAATGGCGGAATTCTTCGCCAGCAGCGCCACCGCCACGCCGTAAAACGCGCCGGTCAGCCAGAGCGTTTTTCGTTCCTGAATCCAGCACAGCAGGAAAAAAATCACCGCCATCTCGCCGGCATAGAGCAACACGTCGCAATTCAGCACGCCGACCTTGGTGATGCCCACCGGCCAGAATAGCAGCATGGCCAGGCACAGATGATAAATCTCGCTTTTGGCGGGGAACATGCGCCGCAGCGTCAGCGCGGCAAACACCATGAAGGTGAAATATAGCACCATCGCCGCATAGCGGGCATATTCGAGCGGCTCGGCCGCCTGCGCCCATTGGCCCAGCTTGTAAAACGCCGCTGCCATGATGTAAAAAGCCGGTGCATGGCGCGTCGCCGGATTTAAATCGACGGGCGGCAGAGCGAGATGCTCGGCTATATAACGCACATATTCGCTATGCATGGCAGCATCGTGGGAAAAACCCGTCCATTGCGAATGAAAAAAATGACTGAGGCAGAGCGCCATGGCCGCGCCGATAATGCACAGGCTGACACGGTCGAACGCCAGGCGGCGCAGCGCAAAATACGTTGCTAGGACGATCGGCAACGAAAGCGCGTAATATAGCATATTACAATATATCCAGGTAACGAGTGAAATGACGTTTACCGAGCGAGCGGCTCGGATTTTTTTATTTCTCTTTCCACTTTCCCAATTCCAATTTTGATCATTTGCGCAAGCTGATCAATATTCGTTTTTGGGAGTCCTTGGCTGTCATGATCGCAATAAATCCGTGCGTCGATATTGGGATCGGCGGGATTATTAGCTATCAGTATGGTATATACAGGATAGCGCATTCTTTTGGACCAGTCTTTTGCATCCTTACATACTTTAAACCCGTCCTGCGATTCACTCTGTTTTACAGGAACTCTCGTATCGGTGATGACCACCTGCACGGGCTTTAGCAGCTTAGTTTGCCAGGCGAGAGTATTCGCTATGTCATAGTTATCCGTCTCCACAAATTGTGGTTTTATTCCGATTTTTTGCAATTCCTCTATGATTTGCTTGCGGTCTGTCTTACTAGCATCATTGATGAGCACGACGCATTCAGAAAAATCGCGTTTCGTCATATAGCTCCTATGCCGCCTTGCTCATAGAGGCCTTTACCTCGCCCCACGCCCATTCCAGCCACAGCGTGAGCGCGGCGATGTCGTAGGTTTCGACCGTCGCCCCGCCCCAGATGCGCAGGCCCGGCGGGGCATCGCGGTAGGCGGCGATGTCGTAGGCGACGCCTTCTTTTTCGAGCAGCGCGGCGATTTTCTTGGCGCCGTCCACCTGCTCTTCGGGCGACAGGCCGCGATACCACGGATCGACGATCTTGAAACAAATTGAGGTGGAGGAGCGGGTTTTCGGGTCCTCGGCCAGGAAATCGATCCACGGCGTTTTGGCGGCCCATTCCTCGAGCGTGCGCAGATTATCGTTGGAACGCTTGACCAGCGCGTCCAGCCCGCCGATCTGCTCGGCCCATTTCAGCCCGTCGAGTGCGTCTTCCACGCACAGCATCGACGGCGTATTGATGGTATCGCCGACGAAAATGCCATCGATCAGCTTGCCGCTTTTGCTCATCTGAAAAATCTTGGGTAGCGGCCAGGACGGCGTGTAGCTCGTCAGTCGCGCCACCGCGCGCGGCGACAGCGCGAGCATCCCGTGCGCCCCCTCGCCCCCCAGCACTTTCTGCCACGACCAGGTCACCACGTCGAGCTTGTCCCACGGCAGATGCATGGCAAAGACCGCCGACGTCGCATCGCAGATGGCCAGCCCCTGGCGGTCGCGCGCGATCCAGTCGCCGTTTGGCACGCGCACGCCCGAGGTCGTGCCGTTGAAGGTGAATATTACATCGCGGTCCCATTTGGCTTTGCTCAAATCCGGCAGCCGCCCGTAATCGGCCTTATGGACGTGCAAATCGGCAAGCTTGAGCTGGTTCTTGCAATCGGTTGCCCAGCCGGCGCCGAAACTTTCCCAGGCGAACACATCGACCCCGCGCGCGCCGAGCATCGACCACATGGCCATTTCGATGGCGCCGGTATCGGACGCCGGCACGATGCCGAGCACATAGCCTTCCGGCATGCCGAGAATGCGCTTGCTGCGCTCGATGACTTCGGCGAGCTTGACCTTGCCGATTTTAGCGCGGTGCGAGCGGCCAAGCGGCGCGTCTTTGAGCGCATTCAGACTCCAGCCGGGACGCTTGGCGCAGGGGCCCGAGGAAAAACACGGATTTTGCGGCTTGAGAGCAGGTTTCATGTTTTTGTTTTAGTATAGCTTTGTAAACAAATACTTAACATTATAATAACCCGCCCAACACCTCGCACATGAAGGCCAGGTGCTCCGGCGATGACAGCCGGTGGTCGCCGTCTTTGATCAGATGCAACCTGGCATCGCGGCTGCGCAGCCCGTCCATAAGCGACACCGACATGTGCCAGGGCACGTCCTGGTCCTTGGTGCCGTGAATGAGCCGCACCGGTACGTCTATCTCTATATCGGCATGCAGCAGCAGATGGTGGCGACTTTCCTCGATCAGCATCCGCGAAATCGGGTAGGGATCTTCGCCATAGCAAGACGGCGCATAAAACACGCCCTTCTCGCTGAGCTGGGATTTTTGCTCGGGGGTCATGCGCTGCCAGATCAGCCGCTGAGTGAAATCCGGCGCGGAGGCGATGCCGAGCAACCCGGCAACGCGGTCTTTGCGGGCGAGCGCCAGCATCAGCGCCATCCACGCGCCCATGCTCGACCCGACGAGAATATTCTGCTTTGCGCCCAGCGCGTCGAACACATCGAACACGTCTTGTTTCCACGCCCCGATCGTGCCTTCGCGGAAAGCGCCGGAGGAATGGCCGTGGCCGGTATAGTCGAAGCGCAGGAACCGCTGGCCGCGCTCCTTGCAAAACGCCTCCAGCGCGGTGGCCTTGCCGCCGCTCATATTGGATTTGAACCCGCCCATGAACATCACACCGGGCAGCGCGCCCTCGGTCAGATGGTAGGCGATGCGGCGATTATTGGGCAGGTCGAGAAAAGAAGGTTGCATGAGTACCGGCATAATGTATGGATTTTGTTATTCTTTGGCTCCATCTAGAAAACAGATGGATGTTCGGGTCAAGCCCGAACATGACAAAAATATGAGCATGGTTTGTGAATAATGCACCGCCCACCATCCTGCAAGTGCTGCCCAGCCTGCGCTCGGGCGGCGTCGAGCGCGGCACCATCGAGATCGCCCGCGCCATCGCCGCGGCCGG
>JAGVLW010000043.1 GCA_020054105.1 Alphaproteobacteria bacterium
CGGATGCGCGAAAGCAGCGCGCGCAACGACTGAGGGTAGCAGCGCTACCTGACAGGAGTGAGCACGATGCTGACAAGCAAGACGGCCAGCATAGTAGAATTTAATGGCTCGGTAGCTCAGTGGTAGAGCAGGGGAATCATAATCCCTTGGTCGGGGGTTCAAATCCCTCTCGAGCCACCACCCTACGCCCTGCGGGCTTCGGGTGGCGTAGCCACCCGGAACCGCATCTTGGGCGTGGGAGTGTCGCCCGAAGCTCCTCTTGAGCGTAGGGGGACTGGCGCAATAGGCCGACTTCCACCCTACGTCCTGCCTCTCGGCGGCGGAATGGTTCTCCAAGCAATAAGCGAATCCTTCGGGTCTGCCGGAGCATCCAAAGGTCTTCCTGTATTGAAATTATTTATAAGGCGGCTTGCCTCTAATTGGTCGGAAGTCGGCCTCTCGATATCTTCTCCGCGCGCAACCCGTCTTTTTAAATCGTGCATAAAGCGCATATCTGGGTTTGCGTCGGCAGCTTTAGCTGCCTGCGCATTGATCGCATCCAGCTCCGAACGGAAAACGGGCTCGAACGCCGCCTCGAATGCTTTGCTGGAGTTTCCGCGCGCATCAAATGCGCCGGGAAAGAAACTCGCCATGCAGCTTTTAAAATAATCGGGATCGACGATCAGATTCTGGACAATACCCACCGTATCGGGCGTATCGTGCAGCGTCCATAAAATCGGCGACAGTCGCTCGCCGGGTTGTACAAACGCCACGCCGTCGCCATGCCAGTCTTGCAGCTCGCCTTGTGTGAGGTCTGCTATTTCTTGTGCGCTATGCGGCCGCTGTTTTGTTCTTGCATCGCTGATGAGCGCCTCGCGTTTATCCTTATCCATGAGCTGCGGTAAATGCGCGATCATGGTGCTGACCAGGGAATGATAGAGTTCCGCGCGCACTTGCAGGAGGTCCATGCCGGGATAATATGGGCTGAGTGCCTCCTCAATGACCGGGCCTTCATCGAGCTTGGGCTTCAGGTTGAAAAAACATCCTTTTACATTTGTTCCGCCGCCGGGCAAATAGCTGCCTTTGGGCATATATTCGCCGTCTGCGTTGTAAAACATATGATTCACCAGCGAACGCTCGGTGCCCTGCATGCCTTTGATGTAAGGCAGCGGGCCGGGATGCGTGCCGAAGCAATCGTATTTCCCGGTGATCGCCTCGGGCAGAATCGCCAGCGTATCGCCGGAAAGCACCACCTCCGGCTCGATGCCTTTTTCCTTGAGCGCGTCGAAAATAGCCAGGATTTGCTCGCCGCCCCTGGGGCCGCCGGCGGTGGTATAATGGGCCACGCCATCCGCGCAATATTTTTTGGCCAGCCGGTTGAAGGTCAGATATTCGGGATCGTCGGGAATATTGGCTTTCGCCAGCGTTTCCGGCGAACGGCGGTGCTGCTCTTTAAATTTTTCCGCCAGCGCCGTGTTGGCGTCGATGAGGTCGAAAAACCGCAGCATCGTGCCTTCTTTCAACACGCGCGACGGAACAAGGTCGGCCACTTTGGTCAGCGGCTTTCCGTCCTTGCCGGGTGTCGAGCGCGTGACAATCAGAATGGGCTTCGCGCCTTGCTCCTTGACGGCCTTGACCAGCATGTTGGCGTTATACGCGCCCCACATGTCGCCATGCACCAGCACGAACACATGCTTCGTCTGTTTCTTAGTATTTAGGTTCGCCATAATACTGAATAAAATACCATGAAAGAGAGTAAAAACGTGTTAAGTTTTTATGACAAAATGCCCTTGTTAGGGATCCTTATATAAAAGCTTGTTTTTTTATAGGCTTACCATTAGCTTAGCCCACCTATGACCGCTCAGCCCTTCACCATCGGCGCCATCCAGATGCGCTACGCCGGCAGCCCGGAAAAAAGCCTGGCCCATGCCTGCGCCATGCTCGAGCAGGCGGCGGCGCAGGGCGTGCAGGTGGCATGCCTGCCGGAGCTGTTCCTCACCGATTATTTCTGCCAGCGCATCGACCCGGCCAATTTCGACCTGGCCGAGCCGCTCGACGGTAAAACGGTCAAAACCCTGCAAGCGGTCGCCAAAAAAACCGGCATGGTGATCGTCGGCTCGATATTCGAGAAAGCCGCCGCCGGGCTGCATTACAACACGGCGGTCATTATCGAGAAAACCGGTGAGACGGTCGGCGTTTACCGCAAGATGCACATCCCGCACGACCCGCTCTTCGAAGAAAAATATTATTTCGCGCCCGGCGATCTCGGCTTCAAAACACACCCCACCAGCGCCGGAAAAATCGGTGCGCTCGTGTGCTGGGACCAATGGTATCCCGAAGGCGCGCGCCTGACCGCCATGCAGGGCGCCGACGTGCTGTTTTATCCCACAGCCATCGGCTGGCTTCCGAAGGAAAAGGCCGAATTCGGCGAGTCGCAAGTTTCCGCCTGGGAAACCATCCAGCGGGCGCACGCCATCGCCAACGGCGTCTATGTCTGCGCGGTCAACCGCATCGGCCATGAAGGCGCCAAGGACGGCGGCATCGAGTTTTTCGGCCACTCTTTCATCTGCGATCCGTTCGGGCGTATGCTGGCGGTTGCCAGCCACGACAAGGAAGAAATCCTCGTCGCCAAAGTCGATCCGGCATGGAACGAGCAAACGCGCCGCTGGTGGCCGTTCTTCCGCGACCGACGCGTCGATGCCTATGGCGGCATTTCGCAGCGCTGGCCGGATAAAAACTAATATGTTAAGCGAGACCGACCGTATCAATTACGTCAATATCGTCTTGATGCTGGCTTCGTGCGCGCTGGCCTACCTGTTTCCCTTTCACCTGCTGTTTTTTTCCTACGCGGTGCTCGGGCCCGCCCATTACCTGACGCAGATTTCCTGGATGCATGACCGCCGCTATTTCGCGGCCGGGCGCGCGCTGCCCTATATATTTGTCATCGTTACGCTACTGGCCATTATTTTGCCCGGGCGGTTGCAGGCGATCGTATTACTGGGCGCATTATTTATTGCGCTGGTCGCCGTGCTGCCCCTGTCCGGTCTGCAAAAAACCGTGCTTACGGCGCTGGCGATAGCGGCGGCGGCGATGATGAGCCACAACCAGGAAGCCATGTTGTTTGCCACGATCATGCTGCCGACGGTCGTGCATATTTTTATCTTCACCTCCGCTTTTGTGCTGGCCGGCGCGCTCAAGGGCCACAGCAAAAGCGGCTATGCCAGCCTCGGTGTATTATGGCTGTGCGCGGCAAGCTTCATGTTCGTGCCGCAAAGCTGGTACACCCCAGGGGTACTTCCGACCCATGCGGCCGTCGCGTTTTTCATACCGGTAAGCGATCATATGCTGGCGCTGCTGGGCATGGAAAGCTCGCTGCGCGCGACGACGGCCCTCTTCGCTTTTCTTTCCTTCGCCTATACCTACCATTACCTCAACTGGTTTTCCAAAACCCGCATCATCGCCTGGCATAAAATCCCGCGCGCGCGCATGTGGGGCATTGCCGCCTGCTACCTAGCGGCTTTGGCGGTGTATTTCCACGATTACGTCCAGGGATTTTATCTCCTGTTGTTTTTGAGCCTGCTGCATGTCGTGCTGGAATTTCCGCTTAACTGGCGCGTGTTCGGCACGATCGGCACACTGCTCACCCGTAACCTGAAACACACCATCGCCCGGTAAGTTATGCGCCACATACCCCTGCTCCCTACCTATCTTATGCCCGCCGAATGGGAAAAGCAGCACGCCGTCTGGCTGGCCTGGCCGCATAACAAGGAAGACTGGCCGGGAAAATTCGCGCCGATCCCTTGGGTTTATTGCGAGATCGTCCGCCTGGTTACGCAGGCGCAGCGCGTGCGGCTGGTCGTGCGCAACGCACGCGACGAAGCGCAGGCCAGGGAACTGCTGGCGCGCGCCGGCGCCAACCTCGATAAGGTGGATTTTTTTATTATACCCACCGACCGTATCTGGCTGCGCGATAGCGGGCCCATTTTCGTCCGCGATGGAAGCGGCCGCAAACACATGCTAGACTGGCGCTTCAACGCCTGGGCGAAATATCCCAACCATAAAAAAGACGACAAAGTGCCGCAGCATATCGCCGGCCATATACCCTACCCCCGTATCGTATCCATGCATAAGGGCACGCGCGTCGTGCTCGAGGGCGGATCGATCGACGTCAACGGCAAAGGCACGCTGCTAACCACCGAGGAATGCCTGCTCTCCAAGGTGCAATGCCGCAATCCCCGCTTCACGCGCGGTGATTACGAAAATGTTTTCGAAAAATATCTGGGCATCACGAATACCATCTGGCTGGATAAAGGCATCGTCGGCGACGATACGCACGGCCATGTCGACGATCTTGCGCGGTTCGTTAATCCCACGACGGTGGTTGTCGTGTCGGAAAAAGATAAGCGCGACGACAATTACGGCTTGCTCAGGGAAAATGTGAAGCGCCTGAAAGCCGCGCGCGACCAAAACGGCAAGAAGCTGACCGTCGTGGAGCTGCCCATGCCCAAGCCGCTTTTTTTCGAGGGCCAGCGCCTGCCCGCCTCTTATGCGAATTTCCTGATTACCAATGCGGCAGTGCTGGTGCCCACCTTCAACGACCTGGCCGACAGGATCGTGCTGAATATTCTTGCCGAACTGTTTCCCAGGCATGAAGTGGTCGGCATCCACTGTGTCGATATGGTATGGGGGCTGGGGACGATCCACTGCATGAGCCAGCAGGAGCCAGCCTGATGCTCACGCCGAAACAATTGCTGCAATGCCTGTATCGCGGCGCCGCCAACACCATCAACCATGACGGCATCGAGCATGCCGGCTATCTGGCGTTTCTCGGCTTGCTGGCGCTGTTTCCCTTTTTGGTGTTCGTGGTGGCGGTCGTCGGTTTTATCGGCCAGGGCGAAAGCGGCGCCGGCTTCATCACCTGGCTGCTGCAAAACGTGCCGCAGCACGTCACCGCCGCGCTGCAGCCGCGCATCCTGGAGATCGTCTCCGGCCCGCCGCAGGGGCTGCTCACTTTTTCGATCCTGGGCACTATCTGGACGGCGTCGTCGGCGGTGGAAGGGCTGCGCACCGTGCTCAACCGCGCCTACCACGTCGCCACGCCGCCGGCCTATTGGTTTCGCCGGTCGCTGAGTATTTTCCAGTTCCTGTTTTTCACCAGCATACTCATAGCGGGTATGTTGCTCATCGTGTTCGTGCCGCTGCTGCTGGTGCATGTCGAAACGTTCCTGCGCATCCATATCGCCGAAAACGTCGTGTATCTGCTGAGCACGCAGGCCTATTTGCTGACCATGGGCGTATTGTTCCTCGCCGTCTGCTATATTTATTACATCATCCCCAACATCAAGCAACGCTTCGTCTCGGTGGCACCGGGCGCGTTCCTGGTGGTGGTCGGCTGGGCGGCGGGAGTATGGCTGTTTACGGAATATCTCTCGAATTTCGAGCAGGTGAACCTGGTCTATGGCAGCTTGGGCGGCATCATCGCCGCGCTGGTGTTTTTTTACATCTGCAACGTGATTTTCATCTTCGGCGCCGAATTCAACTACCAGATCGTCCATACGCTCGGCCTGCGGGTGACGCAGCGTGAGGAAGTGGCGTCGGGAAGCAATTTAGCGGAATGATGGTTGGTCATGCCGCATTTATTGCGGCATCTCCCGCGTTTTATCCAGACCCCGCAACAAGTGCGGGGTAAAATTAGCGGAGTGAGAGGACGGGGATTTTGTCGGTGAGAAACATCGCCATGAACCCCAGCGCGATCGCCACGCCGTAAGGTATCGGCTCGTTGTCGCGCAGGATGCGCGGAAACGCCCTGCCGGCCAGTTGCGGCACCAGCGGCAGAAACTTGCGCGCCACCAGGATCAGCACGGAAAATACGCCGCCGATGATGGCGAACAGGAAAATGAAATCGGTCAAATGGTCAAGCCCCACCCACAAGGCGCAGACGGTGATCAATTTAATGTCGCCGCCGCCCATCCATTTCATCGCAAATATCACATAGCCGACGGCGAACACGGCAAGCATGGCGACCAGCGCCATCTGCCAGTCGACGGCCTTGGGCGCCAGCAGCACCGCCACCGGGTACACCAGCAGCAGCGAGCCCACCAGCCAGTTGGGAATCATATAGCGCGTGACGTCGAACCACAGCACGGCGATCATGCAAAAAACCAAGTATAAGGTCACGAGCATCATAATAATATCCCCAACCGTCATTCATAACAGCGACTCATTAACCAGTGATTAACGAGCCTGCCGCTATAATAACGAAAACTTGCAGCATGAAACAGATGATTTATTTCGCATTAGGAATCGCCGGGGGATATGTGCTTCTGCTCGCGGCGATGTTCGCGTTTCAGCGCAACCTCATCTACCTGCCCGATACCGCCATCGAACTACCCGAACATTACGGGCTGAGCGGTTTTTCCGACGAGCGCACTACCACCGACGACCATCTGACCGTCCAGCTCTGGTATAAGCCCGCCGCCAGCGGCTTTCCCACCGTGATCTACTACCACGGCAACGCCTACCATCTGGGCAGCCGCGCGGCGATATTATCGGCGCTGGCGCAGCAAGGATTCGGCGTGGCGGCACTGAGCTACCGCGGCTACGGCAAAAGCGCCGGCCGCCCGAGCGAGCAAGGCATCTACCGCGATGCGCGCGCCGCCATCCGCTTTATCACCGGGCAAAAAAACATTCCGCTGTCACAAATATTGCTATTCGGCGAGTCGCTGGGCAGCGGCGTGGCGGTGCAGATGGCCAGCGAATTCCCCGTCGCCGGGCTGATACTGCAATCGCCCTACACGTCGGTGGCACCCGCGCCGCCGAAATCTATTTTTACCTCCCGGTGCAATGGCTCATTCTCGACCGCTTCGACTCCATCGATAAAATCGCCGCCGTCAAGGCGCCGCTGCTGCTGTTCCACGGCGAGCTCGACGACACCATCCCCTTCCGCCAGGGCCGGGCCATCGAAGCGGCGGCCACCTCGCTCAAACAGGCGGTGTTCTTCCCGCACGTCAACCACAATGATTTTGACGCTAACATCCTCGCTCAACATGTGCTAGATTTCGCTAAAACACACGCAATCATCAAGCCGTAACGCGAACATCCATGCTACCTGCCAGCAAAACCGAACGCCTTAGCGGATGGGGACGCGCCTCCCTTGCCGCCTGCAGGTCTTTCCGTCCGGAAAAACGGCGCGAGCTGGTAGCACTGGCGGCGCAAGCCGATAATGCGCTGATCGCGCGCGGGCTCGGCCGGGCGTATGGCGACGCCGCGTTGCAGCCGCAGGGCGTGGTACGCATGGAGCGCCTCAATCATTGCATCGCGTTCGACGCCGCCCAGGGCATCGTCCGCGCGCAACCGGGCGTCACCTTCGCCGAGCTGATGACGCTGTTCATCCCTCGCGGATTCCTGCCGCCTATCATCCCCGGCACGCGCCATGCCACGCTTGGCGGCGCCTTTGCCTGCAACGTGCACGGCAAAAACCATTTCCGCATGGGCGATTTCGCCGAGCATGTGCTTTCCATCCGGCTGCTGCTGCCAAGCGGCGAAGCGGTCGAATGCTCGCCCGAAAATAATTCCGAGCTATTCTGGGCGACCGCCGGCGGCATGGGCATGACCGGCATTATCGAGGAGATCACCTTGCGGCTCATGCCGATCGCGTCGGCATCGCTGCAAGCTATGACTTGCCGTGTGGCCAATATCGAGCAGATGGTCGGCGCGTTCGAGCATTACCGCGCAACCAACGATTACCTGGTCGGCTGGATCGATCACATGGCCACGGGCGATGCGATCGGCCGCGGCGTGTTCGAGGCGGCGAGCCATGCGCCGGCGATCGACGGAGCAACGCCGCTTGGCGATTACAGCGCACCGCCCGCCCGGCTTTCCATTCCGTTTTTTACGCCCGGCTTCCTGCTCAACCACTATGCGATGGCGCTGTATAACCGCCGGCGCTTTGCGAAAGCGCCGGAAATGCCGGAACCGTCTTTCGTCGATTTCAGCGGCTTTTTTCACCCGCTCGACCGCATCGGCGGCTGGAACCGGCTCTATGGAAAACGCGGTTTTTTGCAATATCAATGCCTGATTCCCGAAACGCCAACCATTGCCGCGCAACTACGCGAATTCTTGACGATGATTCAGCAACACGGGTTATTTTCCTGCCTGGCGGTCATTAAATACCATCGTAACGGTAGGGGGTATCTGACTTTTCCGATTCAAGGCTACAGCATCGCCCTCGATTTCCCCAATAGCCCGGCGGCGCGGCAGCTCCTGCCTGTGCTCGATGAATGGGTCGCAGCCAAGGGGGGGCGGGTATACCTCGCCAAGGACGCGCTGCTGAGCGCGGCGCTGTTTCGGCGCATGTACGGCAATGCCGGCGAGCAATGGATGCAAATGATCCAAACGCTCGACCCGAAGGCGCGCTTTACCTCCCTGATGAGCGAAAGACTGCAATGGAAAGCCGGGCGTTGAATTATCCCTTATGGCTGCAAGCGGCGCTGGTAGCCGCGTTTGTGGCGCTGGGCAGCTACATGATGCTGGGCGCCTGGGTCGCCGAAGACGCCTATATCAGCTTTCGCGTGATCGATAATTTCATGAACGGCTACGGGCTGCGCTGGAACAGCTACGAGCGCGTGCAGGTCTATACTCATCCGCTATGGCTGCTGCTGCATATTCCGCTTTACGCGCTGTGGCATAATTTATTCCTGGTGACGATCGGGCTGTCGATAAGCTGCGCGTTGCTTGCACTATTGCTGACGCTGTTCTCGCACCGCGCCTCGCCGTGGATAAGCGCCGGGGCGTTGCTGGCGCCTTATGCGCTGTCGAAAAGCCTGATGGATTACTCGACCTCGGGGCTGGAAAATCCGCTGAGCTTTGCGCTTTTCGCCCTGTTCGGTTTCGTGCTGCTGCAACGCTACCGGCATCCGTATTTCTGGTTTTATGTATCGCTGACCATCGCGCTGGCCTTGCTCAACCGCCTCGACACGCTGCTGCTCTACGCGCCGGCGCTCGCCTATGTCACGCTGGCGCGCTGGCGCGAGATACGCTGGAAGCAGGTGATCGCCGGAGCATTACCGTTGATCGCCTGGTTTCTCTTCGCCTTCTTTTATTACGGCTTCTTTCTGCCCAACACCAAATACGCCAAGCTCAACACCGACCTCGATTTCTCGTTGTATTTGAATCAAGGCGTCATTTACGCCAATCAATTGCTGATGCTCGATACGCCCGGATTGGTGATGATCCTCGCGTCGCTTGGATTTTTGTTTAGCCGGCGCTGGCTTATCATACCCGCCCTCCCCTTGCCGGCGCTGCCGCGCACTATCGCGGCGGGTATTCTTTGCTATTGCCTATATGTATTCTGCGTCGGCGGCGATTACATGGCCGGGCGTTTCTGGGCGCTGCCGGTATTCGCCTCGCTATGGCTATGGTATATGTTCTGCGCACGTTGCGAGCGGCTGGATTTCGCGTTTACCGGCCTGTGCGTGGTGCTTGCCGCCGCCATCGTCGCCCCGATGCTGCGCGACATCAATAAGAACTGCGATAATTGCATACCCACCGAGGGTAAAATAATGAACGCTTCCTGGACGTTCGGCGCTAATAAGCTGGTCGCCAGCCGCAAGCCGCTGCAGATACGCCGGGAGGGTACTTATAGTTTTGCACAGCGTGGCCGCAAGCTGGCGACGCAGGATCCGCCGCCGACCCAGAAAATGTGGTATATCGGCATGATCGGGTTTTATGCCGGGCCGAAAGTAAAAATCATCGACGAGCTGGGATTGGCCGACCCGCTGCTGTCGCGCCTTCCTGCCGCGAAGAAACAACATTTTTACATCGCGCATTTCCGCCGCGACATTCCTAAAGGCTACATCAAAGCCATCCAGACGGACTCACTCAAAGAGATGAACAGCGACCTGGCGCATTATTATGCAAAGCTTCGCCTGATCGTCGCCGGTGATTTGTGGGATGTCGAGCGACTCAAAACCATTCTCCGTTTCAACATGGGGTATTATGACCAGTACCGACAACGCTATCTCGACATCCGCACGCCCTGAGATTGTCGCCATCGTCGGCGCAACCTCCTCGCTGGCGCATGCTTTGTGCCACGCGCTTGCCCGCCAGGGCTACGGCCTGGCGCTGGCCGCGCGCGACCCGCAGGAGCTGGAACCGCTGGCCGGCGACCTTATGGTGCGCTACGGCACAGGCTGCACCCTGCTGTGCATGGATTTTCTGGCCGATGATTTTGCGCCGGCGGATTGGCTCGACCGGCTCGGAGATTTCGACCATCTGGTAATGGCGGTCGGCAACATGGGCAACGGCGACAATGCCGATCTCGCCAATCTTTCTTACTGCATGCATCTCAACTATACCATCCCCGTCCACATCGCCACGCTCGCAGCACAACGCCTGACGGGTAAACCCGGGGGGAGTATCGTCATCATCTCCTCGGTTGCGGGCGATCGCGGGCGCAGAAGCAACTACGCCTATGGCAGCGCCAAGGCGGCGCTGAGCGCATTCGCCTCAGGGCTGCGCGCCTACATGTACCCCTATGGGGTACATGTGCTGACGGTCAAGCCCGGCTTTATCGACACGCCGATGACGTGGGGGATGCGCTCGCCCCTGATTGCAAGCCGCGACTATGCGGCAAAACGCATTATCGCGGCGATGCAGAAGCGAAAAAACTGCGTCTATGTGCCATTTTACTGGCGCTATATCGTGCTGGTGATCCGGTCGATTCCGGAATGGCTGTTCAAGCGGCTGGCGCTGTAGCCGCTGTAATGGCCGTCTCCACCGAATTCACCAGGTGGATGTTCGGATGCGGCACGTCGGCAAGCTTGAGCGTGAGTTTCGCCAGCAAGTCGGGTTTAGCGCAAAGATAAACGGTTTTGCGCGCCAGCGTATCGCTCGTCAGCAATTGCTTCATCGCCACCAGCCCGCTCATGTCGATCAGCGGCACCTGCTGCAAATCCAGAATCAGCGTATCGATGCGGCTGCGCAGGAATGACGTGCGGTCGAGCACCCTCTCGACGGTAGCAAAAAAAAGCGGGCCGCTGATATGGGTGATCATCACGTTTTCGGGCAAGGCCAGATGCCGCGAATGCCCGCCTTCCTCGACATGTATTTCCGTCATGGCGGAAATGCGCTGAATAAATAGCACCGCCGCCAGCAGCATGCCGATCGCTACTCCCGCCACCATGTCGATGAACACGGTCAGGCCGAAACAGACGAGCAGCACGATGATATCGTGGCGCGGCGCGATGCGCAGGATGCGGTAAAACTGCCGGTAATGCGACATGTTGTAGGCGGTCAACATCAGCAGCGCCGCCAGCGACGCCATCGGCAAATAGGAAATCAGCGGCGCCAGCGCCAACACATACGCCAAAATGAGCGCGGCGTGCATCATTGAGGCCAGCGGCGTGCGCGCGCCGCTTTTGATGTTGGTGGTGGTGCGGGCGATGGCACCGGTGGCCGGAATGCCGGAAGCCAGCCCGGAAAAAATATTGGCGATGCCGATGGCGCCCAGCTCGGCGTTGGGATGGTGCTTGGTGCGGCTCAGCCCGTCGGCGACGCTGGCGGAAAGCAGCGATTCGAGCGCCGCCAGCGCGGCAATCACCGCCGCCGGCATCAGCAGCAATTGTAACTCCTTTACGTCCGGCCAGGCAAACAACCCATCGCCGCCGAACCCGTGCAGCACCGGCGCATAAGGCGGAATGCCGTGCCCGATAAGCCCCTGGGGGGTATCGTAGCTGAAGCGGCTGCCGATGGTGGCAACCTCGATGCCGAAATGCGAAAGCAGCAGTGCCAGCGCCGTACCGGCGGCAACGCCGAGAATCGCCGAGGGAAAGCCGCTTATAATGCGCCGGCCGGTGAACATGACCAGCAGGCTGACCAGGCCGATTGCGGCTTCCTGCCAGCGGATTTGCGGCAGGTGCTGCGCCAGCAAAACAAGCTTATGCACGAACGAGCCGGATAAATGATCGATACCCAGCCCCAGTATATCGTTAAGCGACAAGGTGGCGAGCACGACGGCGATGCCGGCGGTGAAACCGGTCGTCACCGGATAGGGCACGACGGTGATGAACCGCCCCAGCTTCGCCCAGGCCAGCAGCACGAGCATGATGCCGGCCATGATCTGCGTGATGATGAGGCCGCGCAATCCGTGTTCGGCGACAATGGGAGCGACGATCACCACGAACGCCGCCGTTGGGCCGCTAACCTGCATCGCCGAGCCGCCGAGCAGCGGCGTCAGGATGCCGGCGACAATCGCCGTGTAAATGCCGTGCTGCGGCGGCAGGCCGACGGCAATGGCCAGCGCCATCGCCAGAGGCAGCGCCACCAGCGACACAGTCACCGCCGCGATCGTATCGTCGCGAAATTTTTTCAGCGAATAGCCGCCGCGCAGGCTTTCGCGCAGGGCGACGGCAAGCGGAAATGGCGGGTGAAATGCCATAATCAAAACGGCAGCCGGAGTTTTAGCGCAGCGCCGAGCGTGCCGTCATCGAGATAGTCGAGCTCACCCCCCATGGGTATGCCCTGGGCAAGCCGCGAGATGCTGACATGGCAGCCTTCGAGGCGCGTCGTCAGGTAATGGGCAGTGGTCTGGCCTTCAATGGTGGCGTTGGTGGCGAGAATGATTTCCTTGACCTCCTCTTTGGCGGCGCGGGCGATCAGCGGCTCGATATTGAGCTGCGACGGGCCACGGTCGTCCATAGCCGAAAGCGTGCCGCCGAGTACATGATAACGGCCGCGATACAGGTTGCAACGTTCGATCGCCCACAAATCGGCAAGGTCTTCGACGACGCAGATGGTCGTACCTTCGCGGCGCGCATCGGTGCAGATGCCGCACGGGTCGTGCGTATCGAGATTCCCGCAAATCGAGCAGCTGCGCACGCTTTCGAGCGCGCGCGCCAACGTACCCGCCAGGGGTATCATCAGCTGCTCCTTGCGGCGCATCAGCGTCAGCACCACCCGCCGCGCCGAGCGCGGCCCCAGGCCCGGCAGCTTGGAAAACAGGCGGATCAGCTCGTCGATGTCGGAGTGGGTCATAGGAAAGAGGTTGCGGAGTTACGTAGGTTGCGTACGTTTCGAAGAAAGCGAATCGGTTTCTTATCCTGCGAAACCTGCGCAACCTTCGAAACCTATTTTAAAACGGCAGCTTCATGCCAGGCGGCAGGTTGAGCCCGCTGGTGACCTGGCTCATCTGCGCCGAAGCGTTGTCGTCGAGCTTGGCTTTGGCGTCGTTATGCGCGGCGATCACCAAATCCTCAAGCACTTCTTTTTCTTCCGGCTTGAGCAAGTTGGCGTCGATCGCCACGCTGATGAGCTGGTGCTTGCCGTTCATGCGCACGCGCACCAGGCCGCCGGCGGCGCTGCCGTCCATCTCCTGCGCTTCGACTTTCGCCTGCGCGTCGGCGAGCCTGGCTTGCATCTCCTGCGCCTGCTTCATCATTTTTTGTATGTTCATCGCTGTACCTCCTTGATTATGTAACTTCCACCAGCTTGGCGCCGGGAAACTGATCGAGCATGCTGGCCACCAGCGGGTGCGTCGACGCCTGCGTGATCTGCTGCTGCTTGCGGGCGAGCTCCTGCTCATGCATCGTCGCATCGCCTTGCTGATCGCTGCGCAGGATTTTCCACGGCTGGCCGGTCCAGCGCGTCAGGCATTCGCTGACCCTGGCGGGAAAATCGCGCGGCAGCGTGGCGGGAATATGCCATTCCAATTGTCCGACGGAAAACGCTACTGGCCGAATTTCCTGGCGCAGTTGCGAATAAAGCAGCGCTTCGCGGTGCTTTTCGAACAGCGCCACCAGTTCCTCAAAGTTTTGCGGCTGCGGATCGACCAGCTGCAAATTGGGCTTGGCCGCGGCGGGCGCGGTGGTTTCTTTAATGACGGACGCTTTTGCCACGGACGATACGGCAGCGCCGTTGCGGATGATTTCCGCAGGCGTCGGCAGTTGTGCGCTATAGGCGATACGCACCAGCAGCATTTCCAGCGCCGCGATTGGCGACGGCGCGAAACGCACTTCCTGAATGCCTTTGAGCAACATCTGCCAGAGTTTTGTCAGCACCGGCATCGACAGCTTGTCGGCCAGAGCTTTGGCATTTTCGCGGTCGCTTTGCGACAGTGCCACGTCGGTAAGCGCCTGCGGGGCCACTTTCACGCGCGTCACCAGATGCGCCATCTCGAGGCAATCCTGCACCGTCATCAGCGGATCGGACCCGGCGTAATATTGCGCCTGCAGCAGCTCCAGCGCCTTGGCGACGTCGCCGCCAAGCAATGTTTCGAGCAGGCGGAAAGTCGCGGAATTATCACCGGCGCCGATCATGCGGCGCACGCCGTCGGCGCTTATCTGCGCAGCCGCACCGCCATTGCTGGCGCGGGCGATGGCCTGGTCGAGCAGCGACAGCGCATCGCGCACCGACCCTTCGGCGGCGACTGCGATCAGCTTGGCGGCTTCGTCTTCGATGGCGACGTTTTCCTTGGCGCAGATGCCGGTAATATGCCCCCCCAGGGTATCGGCATCGACGCGCTTGAGGTCGAAACGCTGGCAGCGCGACAGGATGGTGACGGGAATTTTGCGCGACTCGGTGGTGGCAAAAATGAACTTCACATGCGGCGGCGGCTCTTCCAGGGTTTTGAGCAGCGCGTTGAAGGCGCTGGACGAAAGCATGTGCACTTCGTCGATGATGTAGATTTTATAGCGGGCGCTGCTTGGCAAATAGCGCACCGTGTCGATCAGCTCGCGTATGTCGCCGACGCCGGTATGGCTGGCGGCGTCCATTTCCAGCACGTCGACATGGCGGTCTTCGGCAATCATTGTGCAATTCGGACATACCCCACACGGGTGTATGGTCGGCCCGCCCTGCCCGTCTGCGCCGATGCAGTTGAGCGCGCGGGCGATGATGCGGGCGGTGGTGGTTTTACCCACCCCCCGTATGCCGGTCAGCAAAAAAGCATGGGCGATGCGGCCGCTGGCGATGGCGTTGGACAGGGTGTGCACCAGCGCCTCCTGGCCGATCAGGTCGGCGAAGCTGGTCGGGCGGTATTTACGGGCGAGAACGCGGTATTCCATGTCGTGATTCGTGGTTTGTGATTCGCGGATGATTTTCGCTAGGCTGAGCCGGATGCGCGAAAGCAGCGCGCGCAACGACTGAGGGTAGCAGCGCTACCTGACAGGAGTGAGCACGATGCTGACAAGCAAGACGGCCAGCATAGTAG
>JAGVLW010000020.1 GCA_020054105.1 Alphaproteobacteria bacterium
GCTGGTGACGGGGACATCCTCGTGGCGCAGGTTGATGAGCGTGTTGAAAAATTCCATCGGCTCGGAATAAAACGCGCCCGCCGCGCCATTGCTGCCGATGCGCTCGACGACCGACAGGCGCCTGGCCTGGTAATGCTCGCCGATGCGCCCGGCAATGGCCGAGGCGGTTTTCTCCAACTCGGCGTAAGCCTGGTCGAGATAGCGGTTGCGGAAGGCGCGATTGCGCGCCAGCGAAAACACGTTCTTGAAAATCTCCTTGTTGAAGAGCTCGGTCGACTGCCCTTCATAGAGAATGCTCACATAAATTTCGTTGTAATATTGGTGCCGCCAGGGATGCGCTTTCTGCCACTGCGCCTGCGCATGGGCGGCGAAGGCTTCCGTGTAAGCGCCGCCGTGGCGGATGGGCTTGCGCTTGCGCAGCGTGTGGATCCACAGCGCGTATTTATCGCTGCCCACGGACTCGCCGATCGCCTTGCGGATGATCTCGCGCACCGTCTGCTCGCTGATGCTGCCGCTCTCGTAATCGAGCCCGAGATTGTTGCTGGCGATCTTGATGGTTTGCAGCAGCTCGCCGTTTTTGGTGAGGATAGTATGGTCGTTATAATGGCCGTAATAGGGAATGAACTCGCCGTAAGAAGGTGCTTCCGGTTCCGCAGGCGTCATGGCATCGGCGAGGTTTTTTCTGAAAGGCAACAGCATGGCATCCTACGGCGAAAGAGGTTGAAGCGAGTGTAGTCCCGACAATTTAAAAAAAGCTGAAGAACGACAGTTTATGGTCACCCCGCATTCATTGCGGGGTCTCCATATGCCGCATGAGATCCCGCAATCCCCCTTCGCCAAGGCTTCGGCGGACAGGCAAGCGCGGGATGACATTCTTTAAGTATAGCAGAAGATTGTGACAGTTTTTTGACAGAAAGGCGGATAATCCGGCTGTTTTGCCGCTATTATGGGCAGCCACCCGCGCCGGCGCCGAGGCCGTCGACGATGTCGTCGGCGTTGAAAATTACCGCGATGCCTACGGCCACGGTAATAGCCAGGCCCCAGGAGACTTTGCCCAGCGTCGCCCCGACGCCGACAATGATCACCGCAAGCGTTGCCAGGCCGCGCCCGAGATTACCGAAAATCATGTCGACGACCGCGCAAAGCACGGCGCCCATGGCGGTATCGGACTGTGCAAAGGCGAGGTCGGCAAAGAGGATGTAGATCGCCAGGGAGAGCATCGTCACGAACAGCGCCTTATGCAGGTTGCTGCGATAGGCGGCATCCATCGTGATGGCTTTGGCTTTCGTGGGGCAATCTTTCATGGGCGATCCTTATTATTTTAAACGACATTATGCATTTATACTCTTAATACAGGGTTACTATAGCATATATTTGTGACAGTTTTTTTACAGAAACGCAGATTTATGACCCTAAATGCGATTTTAATGGAAAAAATATCTTTCATTGGAAAATTATTAATATAATTCAATTGAATAAATATTTATTGTTTTTGCCGCCAGTGGCATGTTACACCCTGCCATTACGACTTTTTTCACCACAAGCACAGGATACACCATGACTAACGCGATCGAACAAAAACTGGCCTCCCTCAACGTCACCCTGCCGCAATCGGCCCCGCCGGCGGCGAATTATGTCCCCTATACGATCAGCGGCAATCTGGTATTCATCTCCGGGCAATTGCCGATGAAGGACGGCAAGCCGCAAGATATCGGCAAAGTCGGCAAGGAATTTTCCGTCGAGCAGGCGCAAGACACCGCCAAGCTATGCGCGATCAATATATTGTCGCATTTGAAAGCGGCGTGCGGCGGCGATTTGAGCCGCGTGAAACGCTGCGTGCGCCTGGGCGTGTTCGTCAATTCCACCGACAGCTTCACCGACCAGCCGAAAGTCGCCAACGGCGCATCCGATTTCATGGTAGCGGTGCTCGGCGATGCCGGCAAGCATTCGCGCTTCGCGGTGGGCGTCAGCCAGCTGCCTTTCGGCGTGGCGGTGGAAGTAGACGGAACCTTCGAGATAGCAAATTAGTCGTTAGTCGTTAGTCGTTAGTCGTTAGTCGTTAGTCGTTAGTAAAAATATCACTAGTGCGTTTTCGATTTATCCTCTGACCTTTTGTCATCCCTGCGAAAGCAGGGATCTTGCATAGGCATTAGTAGGACTACAGGATTCCTGCTTTCGCAGGAATGACAAGGAAAGAAGGGGAATACTACTAACGACTAACGACTAGTGACTAAGGACTACTTCAAACGCCGCCTCGGTCTTGGCTTTGATTTCGTCGACGCCGACGCCGGTTGCAGTTTCGATCAGCGTCACTCCGCGCGCATCGATGGTAAATACGCCGAGCTCGGTGATGACCAGATGCACGACCTTGCGGCCGGTCAGCGGCAAGGTACATTCCTTGACCAGTTTGGCCGAGCCGTCCTTGGCGTTGTGATCCATGAGGATGACGACTTTTTTCACGCCTGCGACTAAATCCATCGCGCCGCCCATGCCCTTGACCATCTTGCCCGGCACCATCCAGTTGGCGAGATCGCCCGCCTGCGACACTTGCAGCGCGCCCAATATCGAAAGGTCGATATGGCCGCCGCGGATCATCGCGAAAGAATAGGCGCTGTCGAAATAGGAGCTGTCGGGGCGCTGCGTGATGGTTTGCTTGCCGGCATTGATGAGGTCGGGGTCGATCTGGTCCTTGGTCGGAAACGGCCCCATGCCGAGCATGCCGTTTTCGCTTTGCAGTGTGATGTCGATGCCTTCGGGAATGTGATTGGCAACGAGCGTCGGCATACCGATGCCGAGATTGACGTAATAGCCGTCCTTGAGCTCGGCGGCGGCGCGTATGCACATTTGGTCGCGGTTCCAGGTCATAAATAGTCCTTAGTCGTTAGTCGTTAGTCGTTAGCGAGCTTTAAACTGCGTTTTAATCCTTGCAGCATCTTGCCGATTTCATTGAGTTGTTCGCTGAGTGTTATATACACGGCTTTTGCCAAATATCCTACGCGCATGGCAATCAGCATTTGTGTTTGCAATTCCGTCGCCGAGCCGCGGGCAATAATCAAAAATTTCTGAAACTCCTTATCGCTATGACGCCCGCTGCCTTCCGCAATATTGGAAGCAATAGATACGGCGCTTCTTCTGATTTGTGACGCAAGGCCAAAATGCTCGCGAGTTGGAAATCCTTCTGTCGCTTTGTAAATAGCTTCCGCCAGATCAATGGATTTTTTCCATACTTGCAAGTCCTTGTAGCTTTTTTTCATGACGGCGTCTTTCTTACTAACGACTATCGACTCACGACTTACGACTCTCTCACCGTTGCAAACTCAATACGCTTCTCGAAATGCATGCCTTTGAAAATGCGCTGGACGCAGATGCCCGGCGTGTGGATATGGTCGGGGTCGATTTGGCCGACTTCGACCAGCTCCTCGACTTCGGCGACGGTGACAATGCCTGCCATCGCCATCAGCGGGTTGAAGTTGCGCGCGGTCTTGCGAAACACCAGGTTGCCCTCGCTGTCGCCTTTCCAGGCCTTGATGATCGCCAGATCGGCTTTCAGGCCGGTTTCCATCACATAGGTCTCGCCGCCGAATTCCTTGGTTTCCTTGCCGTCGGCCACAATCGTGCCGACGCCGGTTTTGGTGTAGAAAGCCGGGATGCCGGCGCCGCCGGCGCGGATGCGCTCGGCCAGCGTGCCTTGCGGGTTGAACTCCAGCTCGAGCTCGCCGCCCAGATATTGCTGCTCGAAAGTTTTATTCTCGCCGACATAGGACGAGATCATTTTTTTGATCTGCCGGGTCTTGAGCATGATGCCCAGGCCGAAATCGTCGACGCCGCAATTGTTGGAAATTACGGTCAGGTTCTGCACCCCGGAATCGCGGATGGCGATGATGCTGTGCTCGGGGATGCCGCACAGGCCGAAGCCGCCCGACATGATGGTCATGCCGTCGCGCAATAGCCCATCAAGCGCCTGTTTTGCATCGTTATACAGTTTGTTCATAGACGATCCATCTCCGATTTGTCAGGATTATATACAGTAAGCAATCGCCTTGCGCCAGATTCAAGAATGAAAAAACGAACGCCACTGAAACCCTGTCTTGCATTTACACAAATAAATAAAAATTTAACCTTATTTTCATCTATTTAATGGCAAAATGATAACCGTACAACTGTAACTGCCGCGCCCCCTGGCATTGCTTAGGATATTGAAGTAGATATAGTTTTTTCAGAAGCTGATGGTGAGCAAGGCCGCCCATGATTAATGTGACGACTATGGATGTAAAAAAATTGACGCAAGAACCATCGGCTAAAGTCCGCAGCATGCTCGCCGCCAAGATCGCCATGGATTACCGGTCCGGGAATTTCACCGAATCGGAAGCGCAGATCGCCGACGATATTTTTCGCATCCTGCTTAAAGACGTCGAGAAAAAAGTCCGCAAAACCCTGTCGGAGCAGCTATGCCACATTCCGCACGTCCCGCGCGACATCATCCTCAAGCTCGCCAATGACGAGGCGGAAGTCGCCACCCCCGTGCTCGAATTTTCGCATGTGCTCACCGAAGACGATCTGATAGCCATCGTCAACAGCACGAAGGAAGCACTCAAGCTGTGCGCCGTCGCCCGCCGCGAGAATATCGGCAGCAACCTCGCCGACAGCCTGATCGATACCGAGCAGGAAGCCGTGCTCGAAAACCTGTTTAAAAATAAGGGCGCCCATATCAGCCAGGAAAGCTTCCTCGATAATTGGAGCCTGATTTCCGGCAACCGCTCGCTGCTGGAAACGCTGGTGCAGCGCGGCAACCTGCCGCTTTCCATCGCCGAGAAACTTTATTTCAGCGTCACCGACGAGCTGAAAAACCTGCTCACCAAACAGTATAAGCTGGGCGTGCCCACCGCCCATAAAGTCTCGAGCGAGGCGCGCGAATGGGAGATGCTCGGCATCATCCCGCTCGACGGCTCGATCAGCCCCACCAATGACGAGCAGGTCGAGGATTTGATCGACCAGCTCCATCTTGGCGGCAGGCTCACCCACTCGCTGCTGATCCGCGCGCTCTGCCTGGGCAGCCTCAGCGTTTTCGAAACCGGGATCGCAAGGCTCGCCGGCGTTCCGCGCGTCAATGCCCGCATTTTGCTCATGGATAGCGGCGCGCTGGGATTCAACGCCATCTATGCCACCGCCGCCATGCCGGAAGGCTTTGCCGAGGCGGTGCGCGTGCTGCTCAACATCGCGCTCGAAGAAACCGATTACGGCTACAACAAGCGCACGGATTTCAGAAAGCGCGTCATCGACCGCATCTATGTCGGCGGCTATCACCGCAGCGTCGAGAATATGGAATATCTGCTTTCGATCATTGGAGGAAAACTTGCCGCAGCAAATGCCAACTGAGCCGTCGTCCGGAGCGTTGGCGCTGACCGCCGACGACGTCAATCGCCTGTTGCAGGATAAAACCGCCGACAGCCGCTTGCACATGACCGGCAAGATCGGCTCGGCCTACAATACGTCGCATTTGTCCACCAAGGAGCTGATGG
Source organism: Alphaproteobacteria bacterium (assembly GCA_020054105.1). Taxonomy (GTDB): domain Bacteria; phylum Pseudomonadota; class Alphaproteobacteria; order Rickettsiales; family SXRF01; genus JAGVLW01. Next base: position 5,520 of record JAGVLW010000020.1, read on the forward strand.
TCGCCGAGCAGATTTTCCGCCTGCTGTTGCGCGATACCGAGCAGCGCGTGCGCGAGTCGCTGGCGCAGTATGTCAAGGATTCGAGCCAGATACCGCGCGACATCGTGCTGACCATGGCGCGCGACGTGGCGGAAGTGTCGCTGCCGATATTACAATTCTCGGAAGTGCTCAGCGACGACGACCTGATCGAGCTGATCGGCGCCACCGAGGAAGTCTCGCGCTACCTTGCCATCTCGCGCCGGCGCAAAGTGTCAGAAGCCATCAGCGATACGCTGATCGAAAAAGGCCACGAGGAAGTCGCCAATTCGCTGGTGGAAAATAGCGGCGCGGCGATCTCGGAAACCGGCTTCAATAAAATCGTCGGGGATTTCGGCAGCAGCGAAAAGCTGATGAAGGCGGTGAGCTCGCGCGCCTACCTGCCGGTCGCCACGGTGGAAAAGCTGGTCAATCTCGTCTCGTCGTCGCTGGCCGATACGCTCAAGCAGAAATACAAGCTGGCGGCGCCCGCCGAGCATATCGAAAAGGAAGTCGAGAAAACCCACGAGAAGCAGACGCTGGGCCTCATCAAGCTCGCCCAGGCCGAAGCCTACATCGAAAAGCTGATCGCGCAATTGCAATCGACCGGCCGCCTGACGCCGTCGATTATTTTGTCGGCGCTGTGCCAGGGCAATTTCGAGTTTTTCGAGACGGCGCTGGCGCATTTGTCCAACATTCCCGTCGCCAACGCCCGCAAGCTCATCACCGACCGCGGCGAGCTCGGCTTCCGCGCGATTTACAACAAGTCGGGCCTGCCCGACGCCATGTTCCCGGCGGTGAAGCTGCTGCTCAAAATCGTGCGCGACCTCGACGCCGAGGGCGAAAAGAAAGGCGGCTCGCGCTACGCCAACCGCATCGTCGAGCGCATCTTGCAGCATGCCGAAAACAGCAAGATGGAGAATTTGTCCTACATCATCGCGCTGGTGCGCAAAATCGCGCAGTAAACTCTACTATGCCGGCCGGCTTGCTTGCTTTTTTTAAGCTTCCGTTGCGCACGTACTAAAGTGTACGCTTGCGCTACGGGTCTTAAAAAAAGCTTCGCATCCGGCTCGGCCTAGCGAGTTTAAAAGTACCACGTCGCCGCCTAGCACTCGTCTCATATAAATGGGTTTAGGCAGCCTGACGAAATTATTTTCAGATCAGCCCGGCCCGCGGCCGCCTTTGCCGATGTCGGCAAGGGCTGTGTCCATTGTCTCGTGAACCTTAAAGAGGCGCTTATCCAGCGACGTAATGGTAAATACCTCTCTGATCTGCGGGGCGACGTTGACAAAACGCAAGGTGGCATTGTCGCGGGCTTTAAGCCGGTTATGAAGCGTAATGAATGCACCAAAAGCGGCGGAAGACACATGTTCCAGGTTGGAGAAATCGACAATCAGCTCGCGGTTTCCTTCATTGCGTTGTTTTGATTCAATCCAATCTATCGCTAGGGCTAACATATTTTGGATATGTGTCTCATCTAGGAGATTTTTGATGTTAAACGACAGCACATATATCCCCTCGCCACGCTTGTGGATTTGGAAATGCTCGTCGCCGGCAACTTGCATCGGATCGGTGGTTTGGGTCATAGTGGCTCCGTAAACAAATGTTAAGCTAAACTAGCACAACCAGTTTTATAGAGAATATGAAAGTTTTGTGACATTCTCCGCAGGCGGGAATGTTAATACTTTCATGGCTTTACAGGATAAGCAAACTATGGCATTTATTCACCAATTAACCAAATTTCCGCGAAA
>JAGVLW010000097.1 GCA_020054105.1 Alphaproteobacteria bacterium
CCGGCAAACGCGCCGGTGCCGCAACCGGCATCGAGCACATGCGCCACTTTCGGGAAATGCTGCCCGGCGAGCGCCGCCAACTGCCCGCGCACGCTGCGCTGCAGGCAGGCATGCGCATCGTAGCCTTGCGCCGCTTTGCCGAAATTTTCTTTCACCGACTGCGTATCAAATTGCATGTGTGCCCATCAATTCCTTCAAGGCTTGCGGATCGTGCCAGTGCGGCGCGTGCCCGCAATCGTCCCATAGTATCACTTTCGCCTGCGGCAGGCGCTGCGCCAGATATTCTGACTGGCGGAAATCCACCACCACGTCGTTTTTGCCGTGTACCAGCACTGTAGGCGGAAAATCCGCCAGTGGCAAATCCTGCGCCGAAAACCCGTCGAGCGCATGCAGCCAGGAAAGCCAGTTTTCGGCCAGCACCGCCGCCTTATCGAAACGTTGCAGCTGCGCGCGCACGGCATCGGCGCGCGCATCATTCTTGGCGATCAGTTCCCAGGCCTTGTCCAGCGTGCGCGCCGGGTTTCGGCCGTAATTGGCGCGGAATTTCGCGTAAGTGTCCGGCCCCATGCCGAGCGGAAAATCGCCGCCGGCGGTAAATTGAAACGGCGTGGCGATCAGCACAATTTTTTTCGGGCGCAGCATTTTTTTCGCCGCCGCCCGCGTCAGCAATTGCCCGCCCAGCGACCAGCCGACAGCCAGCTCGGCATCCGCTCCTGCCTGCGCAATCGCCGCCAGTGTTTCTTCCATCGTGTTGTGATGGGCATAGCGCGCATGCGTTGCCTGCGGCGCGATGGCGGCAAGCGCATCGTGCGGCTGGCCCCAGCCGCTTACGGCGATGGTGCGCATAGCCATCCTTGCTCCTTGATAATCTTCGCCACCGCTTCGATCTGCGATTTCTCGTGTAATGCGCTGAAGGCGAAGCGCAGCCGCGCGGTGTTTTCCGGCACGGTCGGCGGGCGGATGGCCGCGACCAGAAAGCCGTTCTCTTCGAGTATTTTCGATGCTGCCAGCGCCTTATCGCTGTCCCTCACGATCAATGGCACGATGGCGCTTTGCGCTTGCGGCATGCCCAGCAGCGATGTGAAATAGCGCGCATGCGCAAGCGGCATGGCGCAAAGCTCCGGCTGCGCCTGCATGATGTTGATGGCGGCAATCGACGCGGCGACGCTCGCCGGCGGCAGGCCTGTCGAATAAATCAGGCTGCGCGCGGCAGTCTTGAGATAATCGATCAGCGTCTGCGAGCCGCACACATAACCGCCATAGCTGCCGGCGGCCTTGGAGAGCGTGCCCATCTGAATAGTGACGGGTGGCGAGTGATGAGTGGCGGGCGAGAACACGTCATGCGCGCCGTCGACCATCAGCCAGCTATCGAATTCCTGCGCCAGCGCCGCCAGCTCCGGAAGCGGCGCGCGGTCGCCGTCCATGGAAAAAACGGTTTCGCTGAGAATCAGGCAGTGATGATGCTCGCGGCGGTTGGCCTCCAGCAGCAGGCGGCAATGCGGCAGGGAGTTATGGGCAAAGCGCATCAGCGTCGCGCCCGAAAGCCTCGCCGCATCGAGCATGCAGGCATGGATGAATTTATCGGCGACGATTAAATCGCCGGACCCGACCAGCGCCGGGATGGTTCCCAGATTCGCAAGGTACCCGCTGCCGAACACGCAGGCCGCCTGCGTGTGTTTATTTTCCGCCAGCAGCGATTCCAGTTCCGTATAAAACGAATGGTCGCCGGTGACCAAGCGCGACGCCCCCGCCCCCGCCCCGTATTTTTCCAGCGCCGCGCGTGCCGCCGCGATCACCTGCGGATGGCGCGAAAGCCCGAGATAATCGTTGCAACTAAAGGAAATCAGCCGCTTACCTTCGCGCCACACCGCCACCCCCTCGTCGCGGCCGGTGGCGCGCGGCGCGCGAAGCTGGTGCTTGGCGGCGAGCAGCTGCAATTTTTGCTGTAAAACATCGTCCAATGCTGGCATAAGGAGGGCATCATATACCAGAGGAAACGCTATGCAACCTGCCATCCGCCACGACTGGACGCGCGAAGAAGTCACCGCCCTGTTCGACCTGCCGTTCAACGATCTGCTGTTTCGCGCCGCCGGCGTCCACCGCGCCGGCTTCCCGGCCAACGAGGTGCAGATTTCGACGCTGCTTTCGATCAAGACCGGCGGCTGCCCGGAAGATTGCGCCTATTGCCCGCAAAGCTCGCATTTCACCACCGGCGTCAAGGCCGATAAATTGATGGGCAAAGAGGCGGTGCTCGCCGAGGCCAGGAAAGCCAAGGAAGCCGGCGCGTCGCGCTTTTGCATGGGCGCGGCCTGGCGCTCGCCCAAGGACCGCGACATCGACAAGGTCGTCGAGCTGATCGAAGGCGTAAAATCGCTCGGGCTGGAAACCTGCGCGACGCTGGGGATGCTCACGAGCGAGCAGGCGCAGCGCCTCAAGGCCTGCGGCCTCGACTATTACAACCATAATCTCGACACGTCCGAGGAATTTTACGGCAGCATCATCACCACCCGCACCTACCAGGACCGGCTCGACACGCTTTCGCATGTGCGCGATGCCGGGATGAATGTCTGCTGCGGCGGCATCGTCGGCATGGGCGAAGACGTCTCCGACCGCGCCGAGCTGCTGCGCACGCTCGCCAACATGCCGCAACACCCGGAAAGCGTGCCGGTCAATCTGCTGGTGCAGGTCGAAGGCACGCCGCTTTCCGGTCATGCGGAGCTCGACGCGTTCGATTTCATCCGCGCCATTGCGGTGGCGCGCATTCTCATGCCGAAATCCTATGTGCGGCTTTCGGCCGGGCGCGAGTCGATGAACGAGCAGACGCAGGCGCTGTGTTTCTTCGCCGGCGCCAATTCCATTTTTTACGGCGAGAAGCTGCTCACCACCGCCAACCCCGACACCGACCGCGACATGGAACTGTTCAAGAAGCTGGGAATTTCGCCGCTGACGCCGTCCGCTGAGGAACATGCCGAAGCAGCCTAGCTCAAAAGTATTTCCCCTCTCCTTGCGGGGGGAACTCGTTGACTGGTATGCTTCCGGCCTGCCGCATGTCTGGCTGCCTTACACCCAGATGAAAATCGCGCCGCCGCCGCTGCCGGTGGTGGGCACGCAAGGCTGCAAAATCATTCTCGCCGACGGGCGCGAGCTGATCGACGGCATCGCCTCCTGGTGGACGGCGTGCCACGGCTACAACCATCCGCATATCGTCGCCGCCATTGAAAAACAACTGCACATTATGCCGCATGTGATGTTCGGCGGGCTGGTGCATGAGGGCGCGCTGACGCTGGCGCGGCGCCTCTGCGCGCAAACCGGCATGCATCGCGCCTTTTTCGCCGATTCCGGCTCGGTGGCGGTGGAGGTGGCGCTCAAGATCGCCTTGCAATATTGGCGCAACAAGGGCAAGCCGCAAAAAGACCGCTTCGTCTGTTTCAAGGACGGCTATCACGGCGATACGCTCGGCGCCATGTCGGTGTCCGACCCGGAAAAATCGCTGCATAAGGCCTTTCGCAACTCGGTCATCAAGCAATATGTGCTCGACATTCCCGCCGACGAATATGGCTTCGCCGAGTTCGACACGGTGCTTGCAGGCATCGCGGGCAGCGTCGCCGGGCTCATCGTCGAGCCGCTGGTGCAAGGCGCCGGCGGTATGCGCTTTCACTCCGCCGACACGCTCGCCGAGTTTCACCGCATCGCCAGGAAACATAATATTTTGTTCATCGCCGACGAGATCGCCACCGGCTTCGGCCGCACCGGCGCGATGTTCGCCTGTAGCGAGGCCGGCATTTCGCCCGACATCATGTGCGTGGGCAAAGCGCTGACCGGCGGGGCCATCACGCTGGGCGCCACGCTGGTGCAGGAAGAAATCTTTGCCGCGTTCCAAAGCGACGATCCCGACCATGCCTTCATGCACGGCCCGACCTTCATGGCCAATGCGCTGGCCTGTGCGGCGGCCAACGCCTCGCTGGATTTATTCGAGGGCACGGATTACGGGCCACAGGTCACGGATATAAAGACTGCTTCTGCTACCCGTCACCCGTTACCTGTTACCTGGCGTCAACGCGTCGAGCGCATTGAGCGGCAACTACTCGAAGAACTGACGCCATGCCGTGGCCTGGACGGCATAGTCGATGTACGCGTCAAAGGCGCGATCGGCGTGGTGCAGATCGCACCGGAAAAGATGGATTATTACGGGCTGCGTCAGCAATTCGTCGAGCGCGGCGTGTTCATCCGCCCGTTTAAGGACATCGTCTACCTGACGCCGAGCTTCACGATCAATAGCCAGGAGCTAAGCGCGCTGACCACGGCGGTGGTGGAGGTGTTGGCAAAATAAATGTCATCCCGAGCCTGCCGAGGGATCTGCTAGCAGATGTCTCGACAAGCTCGACATGACAAATTTATTACGCCGCTTTTTTATTCCCGGAGAAATTATTCAGATCCTCGATGATGCGCTTCTTGATCGCATTGCGGTCGGAAGCGTTCATGCTGTAGCGGATGGCCAGCAGCGCGAAATCCTCGTCGGACAGCGTCACCGGGATATGCACCGCTTCCTGGTGCGCGACCGGCAGCTCGATCACGCGGCGGACGACGTCGGACAGGCGCATCTCGTTGCGGATCGCCTCGTCGATGATTTTGTTGGCGACTTTCAGGTCGCACTCGATGGCTTCGTTTTCCATCCCGTTCATTGCTTTGCTCATGGCTTTTACCTCCGGTTTTGCGCTGGCGTCGTATCCCGCTGCCATGCTGGCAAGTTTCGGGTTCGTTCCGGCGCCGTTTGTGGCTGTTTCGCTGATAGGCATGGGTTTACTCTCCTTTGTGATGTTTTGTGATTCGGTTTTGGGTTCCGGCTTGGGTTCGGCGGGCGCCAGCGGCGTCGCTGCCGGGAATTCATGCAGTTGGATCGGTTCGGCTTTTACCTCTTCCGGTAGCACGGCCGGTTTGGCGGCTTCCGGCTTGGCCGGCTCGACCGCCATTTTTGGCGCGTTGGCGATGACCGGCGCCGGCTCGGCGGCTTTCGATTTATCTTCCGGGCGCTGCGACGCCAGCTTGAGGTCGGGTCTGGACAGCTCGGCGCGCGCCGGGTGCGTCACCTCGCCGATATCGCTGATGCGGCGATAGACGGTAGCGTACATTTCGATGCGGCCGTCGGCGTATTTTTCGACCTCCAGCGCCTGCTCGTTATTGTCGCTGACCAGCAGCGTATAGGTGAATTCCTCGGCCTTGGCGGCGTCGGGCAGCGGCGTCTTGCGGAAATCGCCTTTGAAGATGCGCCCGGGCAATCCCTGAATCTCGCGCTTGTACGACGAGACCAGCCAGCCTTTGAAATCCTGGAGATTGTCTTTGCAGGCGAGCGTGGCAATTTCGGGTTTTTCCATGACGTTTTCGAGGTCTTTGCTGTCGCACAGCTTGATGCGGTCGCTCATGGCGATGCGCCGCGAGATGGCGAGATATTGCTCGCCTTCCGACTCGGCGACGATCATCGACACACCGGCCTCTTTATCTTGCGAGAGCACGAACGAGGTCAGCGATTCCTCGCCGAACTGGTAGGCGTTGATCGCCGAAACCGTCAGGCGGCGGCCACTTAAATTCACCTGCGGCACGAACCCGAAACCGACGGTGCTGCCGACCTGCAGCTGCTCAGGCTTCAGCTTTTCCTGAGACTGGTTTTTTTTCATCGGTTTCCAAAAATCCGAAATAGCGTCTAGCATAGACTTACATACCCCTTCTTACACATTACGTTCCGTTGCAGTTTTCTTTTTTTATTTGTTTTTCTCCCGCATGATGCGCGCCTTGTCGCGCTGCCAATCGCGGTCTTTGATCGAATCCCTCTTCTCGTACTCCTTCTTGCCGACGGCCAGCCCGAGTTTTATTTTCGCCAGGCCCCGGCTGTTAAAATACATCGCCAGCGGCACCAGCGTCACGCCTTTGACCTTCAGCCTGCCGAGCAATTTGCCGATCTGCTTCTTATGCAGCAGCAATTTTCTCGGACGGCGCGGCTCGTGGTTGAAACGGTTGCCGCCCTTATATTCACCGATATACGCATTGAACAGCCAAATGGCCTCGTCCTTTGCTCCGGCATAGGCATCGTTAATTTGCGCCTTGCCGTCTCTCAGCGATTTAACTTCCGTTCCCGTTAACACCAGGCCGGCCTCGAACTCCTCCTCCACACTATACTCAAAGCGCGCTTTGCGGTTATAGGCGATGGAATTGGAGTTATCTTTTTTTTCAGCCATAGCGTTAAGCAGGAAAAATAGTAAAGATGAAAAAATTCTTTATAGCAAGTGTAATTTTTTTAACACTTCCGCTATCTGCTTTTTGCTGTTTTCGCTCGGCTGTACCAAAGGAAGACGAAGATCAGGTTTGCATTTGCCCATCAGCGACGCGGCGAATTTAACCGGTCCGGGCGACGTCTCGCAAAACATAACGTCGTGCAGCGCCGCGATCTCATCATGCAGCGCCAGCGCCTTCACATAATCGCCGGCCAGGCAGGCTTCCTGCACCTGCGCGCAACGCTTGGGCATGATGTTGGAGCTCACCGAAATGCAACCCTGCCCGCCCGAGGCATTAAACGCCACCGCCGTCATATCCTCGCCGGAGAAAAGCGTCAGCTTTTTGGTTTTCATGCGCAGCGTATATGGCCGCGCCAGGTCGCCGGTCGCGTCCTTGACGCCGGCGATGTTCGCAACGTCCGCGAGCCGGGCCAGCGTATCGTCGGTGATGTTGACGCCGCTGCGGCCGGGAATGTTATAAATGACGACCGGCAAACCCACCGCCGCTACCGCCTTGAAATGCTGATAGAGCCCTTCTTGCGTCGGCCGGTTATAATAGGGCGCAACGACCAGCGCCGCATCCGCCCCCGCCTCTTTCGCATGGCGGGTCAGCATGATCGCTTCCTCGGTCGAGTTCGAGCCGGTTCCCGCCATCACCGGCACGCGGCCCTTGGCCACCTCGACGCATAAATCGACGACGCGGTTATGCTCCTCGTGCGACAGCGTCGGCGATTCGCCGGTCGTACCGCACGGCACTAGCCCGTGCACGCCCTGCCCAATCTGCCATTCGACGAAAGCCTGGAACGCCGGCTCGTCAAGCTTTCCGCCGGAAAACGGCGTAATCAGCGCGGTATAGATGCCTTGGAGGGAAGTCATGAGTCGCAAGTCGTAAGTCGTTAGCGGTAAAAAGGCTTATAGAGCTAAAATAGTCGATTGACAACTAACGACTGGAAGGACGGGAGAATGGTGGGGGTTGGTGGATGGGTTCGGAAGCTGCCCAGTTTCTAGATGGTTGATTCTAAAGATGTGAACGACATGGAGGTATATTCATATATCAGGGATTATTGAAAAAGCAGAGGAGCAGTTTACGCAAGTTTTTTCGATATCTGCAATAGACTTGCCCCTAGATCATCAAAGGTCATAAATTCTACGTTTGGATAAGGAGGATTTGTAAGATGTCGCTGGAGCGTTTGGTGTAATAGATCAGTATTTCTTCCTGCTATTACAGCTCCACGTACCGCAACAATCTCATGCTCTTTAAGGCCAAGATAATCCAAAATCTCTGCTGAATATTTATTGTATTTGCTGATCCAATCTACCACTTGATCATATGCATGCATTAGATCTGCTGACGGATGTCCATTTTTTTTAAATAATTTTATAGCTGGTCTTTCCAGTTCAATTAGCCAGAATTGATTTTTGGAATCTACCAACGCGAAATCTGCTTCGAAGCGCCCTAATATTCCAGGCTTTATAAAAAGCCGTTTTGCATGAAACCGAGACAATAAGATAGGGTGTTGTTCTATGAATTTTTGAACAGGTTGTTCTAATTTCTCGGCTTCTAATAATGTAGTGAATTTTTCTACGACTGAGGTTACTTGAGCATGCCCATATTGGCGGATGTAACTGAGGCCAGAAATTGCTACATCGAAATTTTTTAATAACAGCCCATGCATGCTTTCTTTTAGATACTTTGTAACATGTTTGGTTTTTCCACATTTACATTCAAAGTCTTTGTCCAAATCTGTATACCAAGTGCAACCATCTTGCTCCATTTTTGAGGACCGTTTTAGAGCGGTATATACTCGCAATTTTTTAGTACAAAATTTGCACCCTAAATCCATACGTACAGCCTTGCCAGCATTTGGATCAGCTTCAATTGCTTTAATTTGATCTGGTGTGATAATTGGTGCTTTATTGTAGTGAAAAGTGATGGAACCAATTACTTCAGGTTTTCCATTGTCATAGATTGATTGTACCATGTATCGACCTGGACATGGTACAACTGCACCCACGGAGAAATGAATCATTGAATATTCGCTCTGCGAAAATATAGATATGAATTTACCTTCCTGGGCTTGACCAGGTTTTGATAATTTTGGGGCCGCAGAAGGAATAGTCGCAAAAGTGCTGTGACATAGTTCATTGTCTTTTTCATCAGCAACCCGAATCTTCCACTTATTGAAATCTAGAGTTTTAAGAAATTGTGTATTCGCAAGAATAATCCACTCTTGCCCATTGATAACGCCAGGATAAACAATATGGCGTTTATGCGTGCTTAGTTGAATGCAGTCAGCTCCACCCACGGGATAAGGAGCACCGTTTTCCTGAAAAAAATCGGCAATACCTAAAAAAACTAGAGTTTCCTTTTTCATGCTAGATTCCAAAAATTGGCTCCCACAGGATTCGAACCAAAAAATTACTTATAATACAGTACTCTTATTTTTAAGATGGTCAAACGAGGGATTTTCCTAACCCACAAAGCAAGGTCTATTATTCAGAACCTACGGCTTCTAACTGAAAAATGGTCCCGAAGAGATAGGATTGTCAAATGGTCTCCTGACCATTTGCCGTCGAGCGGCAGCTCGCGCTAACGCGCTGCGCTGACAAAATCGTCTACTGACGATTTTACGAACCTAACGGTTCTCATAATCCCACGCAACCATACCATTATAAAAGGGCAGGCTTGCCTGCCTTTTTATAATGGTCGGGGAGATAGGATTCGAACCTACGACCCTCTGGTCCCAAACCAGATGCGCTACCAGGCTGCGCTACTCCCCGACATGTCGAAACAGAGGCGCAGACTTAGCATACCCAATGACAAAGGCAAGCCATGTCTAACGGCCCGCCTTCCTCAGCCTTTTCGCGCGGACAACCGACGCCGCCACGGCCACTCCCAGGATGCCGACGACGATCATAAGCGAGATGTCGGTCGGGATGTGGTAAAATTCAACGATGAGCATTTTGACGCCGACATAGATCAGCAGCACGGAAAGGCCGAGCTTGAGGTAGTAAAACTGGGTGATCAGCCCGGCGAGCAGGAAATACATCGAGCGCAGGCCGAGAATGGCGAAGGCGTTGGCGGTAAAGACGATGAACGGGTCGAGCGTCACCGCGAAAATCGCCGGAATGGAATCCACCGCGAAGATCAGGTCGGTCGCCTCGACCAGCATGAGCACGAGAAACAGCGGCGTGGCGACCCACTTGCCGTTTTCCTTCATCCAGAATTTATTGCCGTGAAACGACGAGGTCATCGGAATGCATTTGCGCACCAGCCTGACCACCGGATTATGGCCGGGATCGTAATGCTTGTTGCGCGTCAGGGCCAGCTTGACGCCGGTGGCCACCAGGAACGCCCCGAACAGGTAAAGCACCCAGTCATATTCCTTGACCAGCTCGCTGCCGCCCCAGATCATCGCTCCGCGCATGACCAGCGCGCCGACGATGCCCCAGAACAACACGCGGTGCTGGTATTTCATCGGCACCGAGAAATAGCTGAAGATGATGGCGATGATGAACACGTTATCCATGCTCAGCGACAGCTCGATGACATAGCCAGTGAAATATTCCAGCCCCTTCTGCGCGCCGAAATACTGCCATACCCACACCCCGAATATAAGCGCGCACGCCACCCAGATCGCCACGCGCACCGCCGCCTCCTTAAAGGAGAGCGCCTCGGTTTTTTTCCTGGCGACGCCCAGGTCGATGGCGATGGAAATAATCAGAAATGCGATAAATCCCAGCCAGAATCCTGTATCGACTCCCGGCGCCGCTGCTGCTATTTCCACCTGCTAATCGCCCACGATCTGCGTCAGGCGCTTGATCGAGTCGTCGAGCTTGCCGTAGATGGTGTTGGCGACCTGGTGCAGGTCGTCATACTGGCTTTTGAGCTGGGTGATCGCCTGGTCGAGGTTGTTGCGCTCCTGGTGCAGCTCGGCGTTTTCGCGCTCGAATTGCACGAGCAGGGCGTGCTGCTGCACGTCGCGGTCCTGCTGGGTAGTGACGTGCTGCAGGCTGCGCTCCAGCCGGTCGAGGGCGGTCGCCAGGCGCTGGGTCGCGGCATAAATCGGCCGGGAGGCGTCGGCCGCCCCTTCTTTTTGGTTGAGAAGTTCGTGTGCGTGTGCTTGAACCATAATCAATTCCGGGGCATAGTGTTTTACCGATGGGGGTAGCATACCATGCCCGTTGCAAACATAAAGTATTTTATGGCCACGCCGAACACCATGACCCGCCCCGCTTCCGAACCCGCCGTTTCCTATAAAGACATGGCCAACGCCATCCGCGCTCTCGCTATGGACGCAGTAGAGAAAGCCGCCTCCGGCCATCCCGGCATGCCGATGGGCATGGCCGACGTGGCGACGGTATTATTCGCCGAGCATCTGCGCTTCGACCCCGCGCATCCGCGCTGGCCGGGCCGCGACCGCTTTATCCTGTCGGCGGGCCACGGCTCGATGCTGCAATACGCCCTGCTCTATCTAACCGGCTATGCCGACATGACGCTCGACGACATTAAAAGCTTCCGCACGCTGGGGGCGAAAACCGCCGGCCATCCGGAATACGGCCATGCGGCGGGCATCGAAACCACCACCGGCCCGCTGGGCCAGGGCCTCGCCAACGCGGTGGGCATGGCGCTGGCCGAGCGCATGCTGCATGCGCGCTTCGGCGACATCGCCGATCACCATACCTACGTCATCGCCGGCGACGGCTGCCTGATGGAAGGCATTTCGCAGGAAGCGATTTCGCTCGCCGGACATCTGAACCTCTCCAGGCTCATCGTGCTGTGGGACGACAACCATATCAGCATCGACGGGCCGACCAGCCTTGCCACTTCCGAAGACCAGCAAAAACGCTTCGAAGCGTCCGGCTGGTTCGTGCAGGCCGTGGACGGGCACGACACGAAAGCGGTAAGCGCCGCGCTCGCCCGCGCCAGGCAAAGCGACAAGCCAGCGATGATCGCCTGCCGCACCAAGATCGGCTATGGCGCGCCGACCAAAGAATCTTCCGAAAAATGCCACGGCTCGCCGCTGGGCAAAAGCGAGATCGAAGGCGCGCGCAAAAATCTCGGCTGGGGCCACGGCGAATTTGACATTCCCGATGCGATACTCTCCGCCTGGCGCGACATCGGCAAAAACGGCGCCAAGCATTTTGGCGAATGGACGCAGCGCTACGACGCCGCCGCCGCCAATAAACGCGCCGAGTTCGAACGGTTGCAGCGCCGCGAATTGCCGGAAGGCTGGATGCAGCCGATAGCGGAACTGAAGAAAAAACTCTCGGAAACCGCGCCGAGCGAAGCGACGCGCAAATCGTCGGAGAATGTGCTCAATGTCCTTACCAAAATCATCCCCGAAATGGTAGGCGGGTCTGCCGATTTGACGGGCTCTAACAATACTAAAACCAGTCACCAGTCACCAGTCACCAGTCACCAATATGGCGGCAGCTACATCTATTACGGCGTGCGCGAGCATGCGATGGGCGCGGTGATGAACGGGTTGGCGCTGCACGGCGAATTCATACCCTACGGGGGTACATTTTTAGTCTTCACCGATTACGCCCGCCCGGCCATCCGCCTGTCGGCGCTGATGGGCCAGCGCGTGATCTATGTGATGACGCACGATTCCATTGGCCTCGGCGAAGACGGGCCGACGCACCAGCCCATCGAGCATCTGGCCAGTTTGCGCGCCATGCCCAACCTCAATGTGATGCGCCCGTGCGACGCCACCGAAACCGCCGAATGCTGGGCGCTTGCCTTGTCGCTCGCCGATACCCCCACCATCTTGTCGCTGACGCGCCAGAATCTTCCGGCCCTGCGCAAGGCCTATGTCGAGGAAAATCTCTGTGCCCGCGGGGGGTATGTGATCCGCGAAAGCGAATTCACCGATTCGTCACCGGTCTATACGCTCATCGCCACCGGCTCGGAAGTATCCATCGCCGTCGAAGCGCAGCGCCTGCTCGCCGAAAAAGATTTCGCGGCACGCGTCGTCTCCATGCCGTGCTGGGAATTGTTCGACGCGCAGCCGGAAGCCTATCGCAAACAAGTGCTGGGCAATGGCCCGCGCATCGCCATCGAAGCGGCAAGCAGCTTCGGCTGGGAAAAATACCTGGGTGAAAAAGGCATTTTCATTGGCATGAGCAGCTTCGGCGCCTCCGCCCCCGCCCCTGATCTATACAAGCATTTCGGCATCACGGCAGAAGCGGTGGTGGATGCGGTTCTAAAATTATAGCTATCCCTGCGAAGGCAGGGATCCACGATAGGCGTTATGACGGAAGCGTTGTTTTTTGTATATATAATGACTAACAAAGCCAACGGCATACTTTACATTGGCATGACGAATGATCTCATCAGGCGCGTGTTCGAGCATAAGAACAAGCTAGTCAAAGGCTTCACGCAGAAATATGATCTGGACAAGCTGGTATATTATGAGATTTATCATGACCCTCAAACAGCGCTGTATCGCGAAAAATGCATGAAAGCATGGAAGAGAGCCTGGAAAGTGAAGCATATCTTGCAAATGAATCCCGAGTGGCACGATTTATACCCGCAATTAATCGGCGAAGAGCCAGCAGGTGGGCGTGGATGCCTGCCTTCGCAGGCATGGCAGGGTTAAGCATATGACCATTAAAATCGGCATCAACGGACTGGGGCGCATCGGACGCTGCGTATTGCGCGCGATGTATGAATCGCAATCAAATATTGAACTGATCGCCGTCAATGGCCCCGCTCCCATCGAAACCCATATGCATCTGCTGAAATACGATTCGGTGCATGGGCGTTTTGCGCATGCGGTGGCGGCCGACGGAAAAAACCTATTGATCGCCGGCAAGAGCATCAAGCTGCTCCACGAGAAAGACCCCAGGCAAATACCCTGGGGGAGTATGGGCGTCGAGATCGTACTCGAATGCTCCGGCAAATTCAACAAGCGCGCCGAAGCGGCGCAGCATCTGGAGGGCGGCGCCAAGCGCGTGATGATCTCCGCCCCGGCGGAAGATGCCGATGCGACGATTGTGTTTGGCGTCAATAACGACATGCTGAAAAAAGACCACCAAGTCATCTCCGTAGGATCATGCACGACCAATGCTTTAGCGCCCGTCGTTAAAGTGCTGCACGAGGCGGTGGGCATCGAGGCCGGGTTCATGACCACCATCCACGCCTATACCGGCGACCAGAACCTCGTCGATAACAGCCACAAGGATCTGCGCCGCGCGCGTGCCGCCGGGCTGTCGATGATCCCGACTTCCACCGGCGCCGCCAAAACCATCGGCCTGATTCTGCCTGAGCTTAAAGGCAAGCTCGACGGCGTGTCGATCCGCGTGCCAATACCCAACGTCTCGCTGGTGGATTTCACCTTCAGCGCCGGCCGCGACATCGATAAAAAACAACTCAACGAGGCTTTGAAACAAGCTGCGCAAGGATACCTCAGGGGGGTATTGGATGTTTCCGACGCGCCGCTGGTTTCCATCGATTATACCCATAGCCCCTATAGCAGCATCGCCGACCTGACCGGCACCCACGTCACCGGCAACCGCTTTGGCCGCGTGGCGGCGTGGTACGATAATGAGTGGGGTTTTTCCTGCCGCATGCTCGATGTGGCGAGGCTATGGAGCAGTATTTGATGGCCGATTTTCCGCGACTGGAAGATATCAACGTTACCCATAAAACCGTGCTGGTGCGCACGGACTTAAACGTGCCGATGCAGGGCGGCAAGGTGATGGACAATACGCGCATACTGCGCCTGCTGCCGACGCTGAATTACCTCATCAAGAAAAAAGCCAAGATCGTGCTGCTGTCGCATTTCGACCGTCCGGGCGGCAAGTTCGTGCCCAGCTTATCGCTCGCCCCGCTGGTCGACCCGCTGTCGCAGGCACTCGGCGGCAGGCCAGTGAAATTCGGCGTCGACACGATCGGCCCGGCGGCGGCCGAGGCGGTAAAAAAACTGGAATATGGCGAAGTGCTGCTGCTGGAAAATTTGCGCTTCCACGCCGAAGAGGAAAAAGGCGACGCGCATTTCGCGCGCGAGCTGGCAAGCCTGGGCGATGTGTTCGTCAACGATGCGTTTTCGGCCTCGCACCGCAAGCATGCGTCGATCACGGGTATCGCGCAATATCTGCCGGTGGCCGCCGGGCGGCTGATGGAAGAAGAGCTCAGTGTGCTTTCGGGCATTTTCTCCGACGCCAAGAAACCGGTCACCGCCGTCATCGGCGGCGCCAAGGTCTCGACCAAGATCGCGCTGCTTTCCAACCTCACCAAGACCATGGATACGCTCATCATCGGCGGCGCCATGGCCAACACGTTTTTATGCGCGCAGGGTTTTTCCGTCGGCAAATCGCTATGCGAGCCCAAGCTGAAAGCCACGGCGCTGCGCATATTGAAAGCCGCGGAGAAGAACGGTTGCCGCATCCTGCTGCCTACCGACGTGGTAGTAGCCAAAAGCTTTAAGGCGGGTTCGGAATGCATCGTGGCCGATGTCGGGCATATACCCGCCTGGGGTATGGCGGTCGATGTCGGGCCGGCGAGCATCCAACTCTTTTCCGAGGAGCTGCACCGCTCGAAAACCGTCGTGTGGAACGGCCCCCTCGGCGCTTATGAGCTAAGCCCGTTCGACGCCGGCAACATTACCCTGGCGCGCATCGTAGCCAAGCTCACTTCGGGCAAAAAAATCCGCTCCATCGCCGGCGGCGGCGACACGCTGGCCGGCCTTTCCCATAGCGGGCTTTCGGCGGAATTCAGCTATGTCTCCACCGCCGGCGGCGCCTTTCTCGAATGGCTGGAAGGCAAGACGCTGCCGGGAGTCGCCGTGCTGATGAAAGCGGGAAAAAACAATACAAAGGCAAGAAGCAAAGGATAATCTATGGGGCCGCTAGGTTGGGTTATCACAATAACTGTTGCAGTATTAATTCTACGGGCTTTGGTGAAGGCAACGCCTGACGCTACAGCTCATCATATTGAAGGCCAAGAGGAATATAACGTCGAAATTGTCGGTGAATCCAAGTATCAAAAGGTATTGGGGAAAATCGCCGGCGGCAGACAAGAGGATGGGGTTGAGCATGAAACAACGGCAAGATTAATCCCGGAAAATAATAATTCCTATGATAAAAATGCTGTTCGCATTGATATTGAAAATAAAACCGTTGGCTATTTAAGCCGTGACAATGCGAAAATATATCGCAAACAATTAAAAAAAGCAGGGCATGCTAATAGTACAGCAACTTGTGCAGCCATAATTGTTGGTGGGTGGGATAGAGGCCGTAATGATCGGGGCCATTTTGGTGTCCGACTTGATCTACCGTATGAAGAATTGCACTAAGAGAGGAAGCAACTATGAAACTCGCGGAAAAAATGAAGGAGATGGGCAGCATGACGCCGGCAGTGAAAAAGATACTGGCCAATTACGAGGGCATGAGCAGCGCCACCGCGGGCAATCTCGCGCGCATATTGATGCACGGTAAATTGGGCGGCACCGGCAAGCTCGTCATCCTGCCGGTCGACCAGGGCTTCGAGCACGGCCCGGCGCGCAGCTTCGGCAAAAACCCCGCCGCCTACGACCCGCACTACCATTACCAGCTCGCCATCGATGCCGGCCTGTCGGCCTACGCCGCGCCGCTGGGATTTTTGGAAGCGGGCATGGACACGTTCGCGGGAAAAATTCCCACCATCCTCAAAACCAATAGCTCCAACTCGCTGGCGCCCAAAGCCTGCGCACCCAATCAGGCGGTGACCGGCTCGGTGAAAGAGGCGCTGCGCCTGGGCTGCGCCGCCATCGGTTTTACCATATACCCCGGCTCGGCGGACTGTTTCGACATGATGGAAGAAATCCGCGCCATGACCGAAGAGGCGAAAGCGGCGGGGCTCGCGGTCGTGATCTGGTCATACCCCAGGGGGGCAGATATTTCCAAGGACGGCGAGACCGCCATCGACGTCACCGCTTACGCCGCGCATATGGCCGCGCTCATGGGCGCGCACATCATCAAGGTCAAGCCGCCCACCGCCCATATCGAGCAGGCGGAAGCCAAGAAAGTCTACGAGTCGGAAAAGATCGACGTATCGTCCGCCACGGCGCGTTTCCGCCACATCACCCAGGCGTGTTTTGCCGGGCGGCGCATCGTGGTGTTTTCGGGCGGCAACGCCAAGGGCAAGGACGACCTGCTCGCCGAAGCCCGCGCCATCCGCGACGGCGGCGGTAATGGCTCAATCATCGGCCGCAACACTTTCCAACGCCCGCGCGCCGAAGCGCTGGAGCTGCTTGAGAATATGATAAAGGTGTATAAGGGCGAGATGTGATTAGCCCCGCACTTGTTGCGGGGTCTGGATTCCCGCTTTCGCGGGAATGACAAATTATGCATCGCTGCCGCCTCTACCTCATCTCCCCGCCTGCAATCGACCTGCCAAAATTTGCCGATGCGCTTAAAAGCGCCTTTGACGGCGGCGATATTGGGTCATTTCAACTGCGGCTGAAAGATGCCAATGATGCGGAGATTCTCAAAGCCGCCGACACGCTATTGCCGATTTGCCAGGCGCATGCGGCGGCGTTCATCATGAACGACCGGCCGGATCTGGCGGTAAAATGTGGGGCGGATGGCGTACATCTCGGGCAGGACGATATAGAGAAAATGCCGGTCAAAAAAGCGCGCGGCATCATCGGCGAGCAAGGGATTATCGGCGCTTCCTGCCATGATTCGCGGCACCTGGCGATGGTGGCCGGCGAGCAGGGCGCCGATTACGTGGCGTTCGGCGCCTTCCATCCCACTAAGAGCAAATCGCCGGAAAAGCTGGCCCAATATGGCGTCCCTACGCCCGACCTGCTGGCCTGGTGGCAGGCATATATGGTCTTGCCGTGTGTGGCGATTGGTGGTATTACGCCTGCCAACTGTACGCCTTTGGTACAGGCGGGCGCGGATTTTGTCGCGGTAATCACCGCCGTATGGGAACATGCGGGCGGCCCGAAAAAGGCGGTGGCGGAATTTAATGAGGCGATAGAAAGAGCAGTAGCATGAAAATCGATGGCGGCGCCGTGCGCATGGGCATGGTAATTGAATGGCAGGACAAACTCTGGCTGGTGGTGAAGCACGAGATCCGCACGCCCGGCAATTTGCGCTCATTCAACCAGGTGGAGCTTAAAGACATCAAGACCGGCACGAAAAACACGCCGCGTTTTTCATCTGCCGAAAAAATTGAACGCGTATCGCTCGATTCTAAAGTATGCAACTACTTGTATGCCGATGGCGACATGCTTACTTTCATGGATAATGACAACTACGAGCAGTTCACCATGCATAAGGACATGCTGGGCGAGCGCGTAAAATTCCTGCAGGACGGCATGACTGTACAGATGGAAACCTATGAGGGAAAACCGCTTTCCGTAAAACTGCCGCAAAAAGTGACGCTGAAAATTGTGGAAGCCGATCCGGTGGTTAAAGGTCAGACGGCGGCTTCGAGCTATAAACCGGCCATTCTGGAAAACGGCGTGCGCGTGATGGTTCCGCCGTTTATTCCCGCCGGAGAAACCATCATCATCGACACCGACACGCTCGAATATGTCGAGCGCGCGAAAGCAGCGTCGTAACCCGGCGTGCTCCAATCCGCCCTCATCAACGTCATGTCCGCCGCCGCCATCAAGGCCGGCAAGGGGCTGATGCGCGATTTCGGCGAGGTCGACCAATTGCAGATCTCGCGCAAGGGCGTATCGAATTTTGTCACTAAATCCGACCTGCGCACTGAGAAGCTGTTGCAGCGCGAGCTGGCCAAAGCCCGGCCGGATTTCGGGTTCCTGCTTGAGGAAGGCGGCGAAGTTGCGGGCAAGAGCGCGGAATATCGCTGGGTGATCGACCCGCTCGACGGCACCAGCAATTTCATCCACGCCATCCCTTATTTCTGCATCTCGATCGCGCTGGAAAAACGCTCGAAGAACGGCGATGCCGAGACCGTCGCCGGTGTGGTGTACGATCCCATCCACAACGAATTATTCTGCGCCGAAAAAGGCAAGGGCGCGTTTATGAACAGCCGCCGGATGACCGTTTCGGCGCGCGAAAACCCCGAAGACGCGATGCTGGTCACCGGTAACCCCAAGCCGTCGCTGCGCAACGAGCAGGACGCCTTCACGCTGTTTAAAACCGTATCCGCCTTCGAGGCCACCATCCGCTATTTCGGCGCCACCGCGCTCGACCTCGCCAATCTCGCGGCCGGACGCATCGATGCCTGCTGGTACTACACCATGCAGCCGTGGGACGTGGCGGCGGGCCTGCTGCTCATCGCCGAGGCGGGCGGCGTGACGCTCGATCTCGAAGGCAAGCCGGCGCACAACTATTCCAAGAACCTCCTTGCCACCAATCGCCAGCTTTTGCTGCCGATGCGCAAGATGTTGTCGAAAGCGGCGTAGCCATCCCAAATTTGAGTTGCTAATTGCCGCCCTTTTGCCTTAATAGTTGGCTATGCGCCGCGCTCTTCTTTCCGTATTATTTCTCGTTACGATTGCCCCCTCCCCGGCGCAAGCGTTCGACAGCCGTTCCAAGCCGACTGAGCCGACGATCGAGCTCAACCTCGATGTGCTCGAGAAACTCAAGCAGCCGGAACCGCCGCCTTCCATAGACATCAAGCCGGTCGCGCCGCCGCCCGTTGCCGCGCCTGAGCCTGCGCCTAAGCCGCAACCAACACCTGTTACAAAGCCGGCAGCAAAACCGAAAGCAAAAAAAAGTAAGCCTGCCAAGACCGCGCCGAAAGCACCGCCGCCGGCTGAAAAAAAACCGCCCGCTACCATAGAGAAACCGAAAGCCCCGGAAGCAAAAAAACCGGCATTGCCGAAAAAACCGGGCGCGAAATCGGCGCAAACGCGCAAGCCGATTTTCCTGCCGAAGATTGAGCCGGAAACGCCAACGGCTGCCCCCAAAGCGCCACCTCCGCCGCCCGAACCCGTCCTTGCGCCGCCGCCCGTTGCACCTAAAGAACCGGTAGATAGCACGCCAAAGGAACCAACCCTTTCCTTGCCCGATATCGCCGTGCCCGCTGCGCCGGTCATCGTACCGCCACCGCCTGCGCCCATGGAACCGCCGCCCGCACCCGCAGCACAAGAACCTGCGCCACCGCCGGCGATTGCTCCGGAGCCAAAAGCCATCGAGCCACCGCCCGCGCCGGCTATTGAACCAGCCCCGCCTGCGCCTGCTATTGAACCGCCACCACCAGTGATCGTGCCCGAAGAAAAGCCCGCCGCGCCGGAACCAATCGTCGCACCGCCACCGCCGCCTGTGATTGTTCCGCCGCCACCCGCGCCCGCTATTGAACCGCCACCACCGCCCGTACCTGCCGGTCAGGAAAAAACCGATGCGGCGCTGACGGAGGCGCTGAAAACGCCTCCTCCCCCGCCGCCGCCCGCGGTCGAGAAAAAATTGCCCAAGGAAGCAACTCCCGAGCCGGTGCTGCTGATTCCCGCGCCCAAGCCGGAAGCGCCGAAACCGCCTGCCAAGCCGCAAAAGCCCAATAGCAAGGCCGCACCCGTCGGCGAAGTCACCGTCGAGCGCGATTTGGAATCGCCGCTGCCGCCCAAAGAAAATGCCGATGCGCCGAAAGAGCCGGCGCCTCCCGCCGCCGCTGAGGTAACTGCACCGGCCGCGCCGGCGGAAGAAAGCAAAGGCCCGCCGACGGCGCTTACCATCGCCTTCAAAACCACCGAAACCTCCGTTCCGCTGACCCATCAGGCGAAGCTCGACGCGCTCGCCGCCAAGCTGAAGGCCGATGCGGGCCTGCGCGCAAACCTGGTGGCCTATGCGTCGGGCGCCGGCGACCAGGCGACCACGGCGCGGCGTGTTTCGCTGGCGCGGGCGCTGGCGGTTCGCGCCTATCTGATTGACCAGGGAGTCGACAATCTGCGCATCAACGTGCAGGCCGAGGGCAATAAGAATCCCGGCGGCGAACCTGACAGGGTAGATATTTTTGTGCAAATTCCTGAGAAGAAATAAAGATGACCGGATAACTAGATAACTGGATGACTAAGTAATATCTTTTTAGTCATCTAGTCATCCGGTAATCCAGTCATCCAATCATCGCGGAGCAACTATGGCCGGCCATTCACAGTTTAAAAACATCATGGTGCGCAAGGGCCGCCAGGATGCCAAAAAAGCAAAAGTTCTAAGCAAGGTCTCGCGCGAGATTATTTCCGCCTGCAAGGCCGGCGCGCCCGACCCGGCGGCCAATCCGCGCCTGCGCACCGCCATTCAGTGGGCGCGCGAGGAGAACATGCCGCGCGATAAGATCGAAGCGGCGATCAAGCGCGGCTCGGGCAACGCGGCGGGCGATAATTTCGAGCCCATCCGCTACGAAGGCTACGGCCCCGGCGGCACCGCCATCATCGTCCAGGCATTGACCGATAACCGCAACCGCACTGCGCCCGACCTGCGCGCCGCCTTCGTCAAGTTCGGCGGCCATATGGGCGAGACCGGCAGCGTGAGCTTTATGTTCGACTATGTCGGCGTCATCGTTTTTCCCGCCGCCGTGGCCAGCGAGGACGCCATGCTTGAGGCGGCGCTCGATGCCGGCGCCGATGATTGCAAATTCGATGGGAACGCGCATGCGATAAGCTGCTCGCTGGAAAATTTCATCGGCGTGCGCGACGCGCTGGAAAAGCGTTTCGGCGCGCCGCAATCGGCGAAAATGCTGTGGCAGCCGAAAAATACCGTAGCGGTGAGCGACGAGCAGGCCCGCGCCGTCTTGAAGCTGATCGACCTGCTCGAAGATAACGACGACGTGCAGGAAGTGTTTTCCAACGTCGAAATTTCCGATTCGCTGATCACGGCGCTTTCGGCATGACGCTAATCCTCGGCATCGATCCAGGATTGCAGAAAACCGGCTGGGGCCTCATCACTTCCAAGCAAAACCAGCTCTCCTTCGTCGCCTGCGGCGCCATCGCCACCGACGCCAAGCGCGACATGCCGCACCGCCTGAAGCATTTGCACGACGAACTTTCCGCCGTCATCGCCCGCTACCGGCCGCAGGAAGCGGCGCTGGAGGAAACGTTCGTCAATGTCAGCGGCTCTTCCACCTTGAAGCTCGGGCAGGCCAGAGGCGCGCTCATGCTTACAGTTTCGCTGGCGGGAGTGCCGCTTTCTGAGTATAGTGCGACCCAGGTCAAAAAAAGCGTGGTCGGCAGCGGCCACGCCAGCAAAGAGCAGATCGCGATGATGGTAAAGACCTTACTGCCCGCAAGCACTGCTAAAAGCATGGATGCCGCCGACGCGCTGGCGGTGGCCATCTGCCACGCGCATCACCGCACCATCAAGCAAATGACGGGAATATACGCATGATCGGCAAGCTGCGCGGGCGCATCGACGAAGTGGAAGAAGACGGCATCCTGCTCGATGTCGGCGGCGTCGGCTACCATATATTCTGCTCCAGCCGGACGCTGGCCGCCCTGCCCGGCGTCGGCGAAGCCGCGCAGCTCATGATCGAGATGATCGTGCGCGAGGATGCGCACCAGCTTTACGGTTTTCCCGACAAGGTCGAGCGCGAGTGGTTTCGCACGCTGACCACCGTCCAGCGCGTCGGCAATAAAGTAGCATTGCAAATACTCGGCGCCTATACGCCGCAGCAGCTGGCGCACGCCATACTCGCCAAGGACACCGCTGCCTTTTCACGCATCAAAGGCATCGGCAGCGGCCTTGCCGAGCGCATTGTCACGGAGCTTAAAGACAAGGTGACCAAGTTACCCGTGACTAGTGACTCGTGGCTAGTGACTCGCGAAGATAGGGCCGATACAAAGAGAAAAACACCAGCCACGAGCCACGAGTCACTAGCCACGGAAGATGCCATCTCCGCCCTAGTCAATCTCGGTTATTCGCGCAGCGAGGCCTATAGCGCCGCGCTCAAAGCCAGCCAGAACGCGGGCAAAGGCGGCCTCGATGAATTGATAAAACTGAGCTTGAAGGAATTGGTGAGAGGATGAGCGACACCGCCGAAAACCGCATTCTCGATGCTGAGCCGAGCGAAGAGGACCTGACGCAGCAGGCGCTGCGGCCCTTGTCGCTCGACGATTTCACCGGCCAGCCGGAAGCCTGCGAGAATCTGCGCGTATTCGTTAAGGCGGCACGCGGGCGCAAGGACGCGCTCGACCATGTATTGCTCTACGGCCCGCCGGGGCTGGGAAAAACCACCCTCGCCCAGATCATCGCCAAGGAGATGGGCGTCGGCTTCCGCCCCACCTCCGGGCCGATATTGACCAAAGCCGGCGACCTCGCCGCCGTACTCACCAACCTGCAGCCCAACGACGTATTATTTATCGACGAAGTGCACCGGCTCAATCCGGCGGTGGAAGAAATCCTCTATCCGGCGATGGAGGATTACAAGCTCGATCTCATGATCGGCGAAGGCCCGGCGGCGCGCACCGTGCGCATCGACCTGCCGCCCTTCACGCTGGTGGGCGCGACGACAAGGCTTGGGCTGATCGCCGGGCCTTTGCGCGACCGTTTCGGCATTCCGCTGCGCCTGCGTTTTTACGAAACGCCGGAGCTGCAGCGCGTGATCGAGCGGGCGGCAAGCCTGCTGGGCATCGCCATCAACAAGGAAGGCGGCCTCGAGATCGCCCGCCGCTCGCGCGGCACGCCGCGCATCGCCATCCGCCTGCTTAGGCGCGTGCGCGATTTCGCCAATGCCGGCGGCAAGAACCTGATCGACAAAAAATTGGCGGACAGCTCGCTGCTCAAGCTGGAAGTGGATGCGCTCGGGCTCGATTCCGCCGACCGGCGCTATTTGCGCTACATCGCCGACCATTACCAGGGCGGGCCGGTGGGCGTCGAGACAATCGCCGCCGGGCTTTCCGAGCAGCGCGACGCCATCGAGGAAACCATCGAGCCGTTTTTGCTGCAGCTCGGCTTCATTCAGCGCACCCCGCGCGGTCGCCTGCTGACCGCGGGCTGCTGCAAACATATGGGGCTGGCGCTGCCGGTGCAGATGTCCGCATTGCCGTTGCTGGAGGATGAGAATGACGCATGATGCAGTCCCCCTCCCCCCTTGTGGGGGAGGGCTTTAAAATGGCCGCTAAAAAACCGCATTCCTTCCCTATCCGCGTCTATTACGAAGATACCGATGCCGGCGGCATCGTGTATTACGCCAATTACCTCAAATTCGCCGAGCGCGCTCGCACCGAAGCATTGCGCCAAGCCGGCATCGAGCAATCGCGGCTGCGCGACGCGCACGACATCGCCTTTGTGGTGCGCCGCGCGGAAATCGATTTTTTAAAGCCGGCGCGGCTCGATGATTGCTTGACAATCGCCAGCCGCTTAACCGATATAAGCAAAGTCAGCATGCAGCTTGAGCAAACGATTCTGCGCGGCGATGAAATCCTGGTGAAATTGGCGGTCAAGCTTGCCGTCATCGGGAAGGATTTGCGCCTTGCGAAACTGCCCGACGACATCAAGAAAGCAATGCAGCGTATTTGGAAGTAACTTTGAGAGAGAACCATGGCCAATCCCGTATCCACCGCCGTTGAAGGCGTCGACGCCACCACCCTCGCCGGCAGCGTTTCCGCGCTGCATGATTTTTCCATGTGGGGCATGTTCATCCAGGCCGACTGGATAGTCAAATCGGTGTTCATCTTGCTGATATTGGCGTCGTTCTGGTCGTGGGCGATTATTTTCGAGAAAGCCCTGATGTTCAAAAATGTGCGCACCAAGGCGCAGCGTTTCGAGAGCGATTTCTGGTCGTCGGAGGCGCTCGACAAGTTTTACGAAAAAACCAAGAAGCGCGCCAACCATCCGATGGCGATTATTTTCGTCGCCGCCATGGAGGAATGGTTCCGCTCGAAAAACAGCGCCACGCAAAACCCGCAGGGGCTCAAGCTTTCACTGCGCGAGCGCATCGTCCAGGTGATGCAGGTCTCGCGCAACCGCGAGGTGGAAAACCTCGAAAGCGGCCTGGGGTTCCTGGCCACCACCGGCTCGGCAGCGCCGTTCGTCGGCTTGTTCGGCACGGTCTGGGGCATCATGAACAGCTTTCACGGCATCGCCATGTCGAAGAACACTTCGCTGGTGGCGGTGGCGCCGGGCATCGCCGAGGCGCTGTTCGCCACGGCGGTCGGCTTATTTGCCGCCATTCCCGCCGTCGTCGCCTACAATAAATTCTCCAACGAGCTGGTGCGGTTTTCCAACAAGCTCGAGGATTTTTCCACCGAATTCGATACCATTTTGTCGCGGCAATTAGAAGGATAGGCCGATGGCCATGAACACAGGCGGCGGTGGCGGCCGCAAGCATCGCCGCAGCGGCAGGCAGCAGGCCTTCGCCGAGATCAACATCACGCCGATGGTCGATGTGATGCTGGTGCTGCTGGTCATCTTCATGGTCGCCGCACCCATGATGACCTCCGGCGTCACCGTCGATTTGCCGCAATCGGCGGCAAGCCCGGTGGCCGGCCAGGATGAGCCGCTGGTGCTGTCCATCACCTCCGACGGCAAAGTCTATCTGCAAAAAACGCCGGTGGCGCTTAAAGACCTGCGCGCCAAGCTTGCCGCCATTACCGGGCGGAAAAAAGACACGCGCATTTTCGTGCGCGGCGACCGCAGCGTCGATTACGGCAAAATCATGCAGGTGGTAGGCGAGATCAACGCCGGCGGGTTCTCGAAAGTAGCGCTGATTACCGAACAATCCGGCACCGCTCCCGATAAAGGAAAATAGCCGTGCGCCAAAGAAGCTTTGCGTTTTCCGCATTGTTGCACGCGCTGTTGCTGCTGATGAGTATTTTCGGGCTGCCGCTTTTAGCCTCGCCGCCGCCGGTGGAGCCGGCCGCGATCACCGTCGAGCTGCTGCCGATCACCGGTATCACCAACGTCAAACCCTCCGAAGAGCCGCCGGCGCCGGAAGAAAAACCCGCGCCCGAGAAAGAGCAGTCCAAGCCCTCGCCGCCAGTCAAAACCGAGAAGGAAACACCGCCGCCGCCACCGGCGGAAAAGCCCGCTGAAAAACCCGAGGTAAAAAAACCGGAGCCGAAAAAAGAAGAAAAGAAACCCAAGGAAGAAGATTTAGAGGCGGTGCTCAAAGCCGTGCGCGAGACGGCGCAAAAGAAAAAAGACGAAAAGAAAGACGATAAGAAGGACGGCGGCTCAAAGAATAAAAGCATTTCCAATAAATACGATCCGAGTATGCCGCTATCGCTTTCGGAAATGGACGCGATCATGGGCCAGATCGCTAAATGCTGGAACGTGCCCGCCGGCGCTAAGAACGCGCAGGATTTAATTATTGTCGTCTATGCCGAGTTCAACGTGGACGGCAGCTACGTCAAGGTCGAGCTGGCGCAGGACCAGCGGCGCTACGGAAGCGACACGTTCTTCCGCGCCGCCGCCGATGCCGCCATCCGCGCCGTCAAGCAATGCAGCCCGCTGACCGGCCTGCCCGCCGACAAATTCCAGAAATGGCGGGCGCTCGAACTGCATTTCGATCCGAGGTTTATGTTGAATTGACAATCACTGTCATGCCGCACTTGTTGCGGCATCTCCCCCAATGGATGGAGACCCCGCAATGAATGCGGGGTGACATGATCAAAGTGACATATTGCATTTTTACCTCTCTATGAGTAAGAATCATCCACCGCTATTCATCTGTAGGATCACATTCCATGACGCTGCGCTCTTTCCTTGCCTCACTGCTCGTATTTTTTAGCGTTGTTCCCGCCCAGGCGGCGCTGCGCATCGACATCACCAAAGGCAATGTCGAGCCGATGCCCATCGCCCTGCCCGACCTGTCCGGCAGCCAGGCCGGCAGAGACATCATCCGCGTCGTCTCGGCGGATCTCGAGCGTTCCGGCCTGTTCAAGCCGATCGACCCGAATGCCTTCATCGAGAAAATTACCGATAAAACCGCCATTCCACGCTTCGCCGACTGGCGCCAGATCAACGCCGCCGCGCTCATCACCGGCACGGTGTTCGAGGAAAGCGGCGATAAGATTCGCGTGTCGTTCCGCCTGTGGGACGTCTACGGCGAGGAGCAGGTCGCCGGAAAAGAATATAATACCTTTAAAAGCAACTGGCGCCGCATCGCCCACATCATGGCCGATGAAATCTACAAGCGGCTGACCGGCGAGAACGGCTATTTCGACTCGCGCATCGTCTATGTCTCCGAATCCGGCCCCGACATGAAGCGCATCAAGCGCCTAGCCATCATGGACCAAGACGGCGAAAACCATAAATTCCTCACCGACGGACGCTTTTTGGTGCTGACGCCGCGCTTCTCGCCCAATTCGCAGGAGATACTTTATATGTCCTATGCCGGCAGGCAGCCGCGCGTTTTCCTGCGCGACCTGCAGACCGGCCGCGAGGAATCGCTGGGCACGTTCGACGGCATGTCGTTCGCGCCGCGCTTTTCGCATGACGGCAACTCCATCGTCATGTCGATCGCCCAGGAAGGCAGCACGCAGATTTACAAAATGAACCTGCGCTCAAGACGGCTGGTCAAGCTGACCAGCGGCAGCGGCATCGACACCTCGCCGAGCTTCTCGCCCGACGGCACCCAGATCACCTTCAATTCCGACCGCGGCGGCTCGCAGCAGCTCTATGTCATGGGTGCCGACGGCTCCGGCATTAAGCGCATCAGCTTCGGCGACGGCAAATACGGCACGCCGGTCTGGTCGCCGCGCGGCGACCTCATTGCCTTCACCAAAATGTACCAGGGCAAGTTCTTTATCGGCGTCATGCGCCCGGACGGCAGCGGCGAGCGGCTGCTGACCGAAAGCTGGCTGGATGAAGGCCCGAGCTGGTCGCCCAACGGCCGCGTCATCACCTTCCACCGCCAGTTCCCCACCTCGCGCGGCCGCATGGGCCGCACGCGCGTCTATACGGTCGACGTCACCGGCTATAATCTGCGCGAGGCGGTCACGCCGATGGATGCGTCCGACCCCGCCTGGTCGCCACTGTTGCCGTTATAAATCTACTTCCCCCTCTCCCGCTTGCGGGGGAGGGGGAAGTTTGATTGTGTTGCCGTTATAGCACAATAGGAGGTTTTTGCGCTAAGTCTGTCAAATCACTATTGATTTATGACAGGTTTTAGCTACTTCATGGGGCATGATACCAGGGTGTGATCGGCCTGTGGGCCGTGCCGCATCCAACGTCGCCATTTGAACCCTTTGTCAGGAGCAGCATATGAACCTCTTCACTAAATCGCTTGCAGTTATTTCTGCAATATTCCTGTTGTCGGCTTGCGACACCACCCCGGGCTCGTCTTCCGGCAAAGACGGCAAGGGCGGCAACATGGGCGCCAGCGGCCCGGTTCGCCCCGGCAGCCAAGACGATCTCGCCCAGAATGTCGGCGACCGCGTCTTCTACGACTATGACAGCGCCAGCCTCTCCGCCGAAGCGCAACGCACGCTCGAGCGCCAAGCCGCATGGCTCAAGCAATATGGCGACATCAACGTCACCGTTGAAGGCCATTGCGATGAGCGTGGCACCCGCGAATACAACCTTGCGCTCGGCGAGCGCCGCGCCTCGGCCGCCAAGAAATACCTAGTCGGCCTCGGTGTTTCGGCCAACCGCATCGCGACCATCAGCTACGGCAAGGAACGCCCTGCCGTCGTAGGTTCGGACGAGTCGGCCTGGAGCCAGAACCGCCGCGCCGTAACGGTAGTGACCAACCAATAACTGTCTTTTCGCTTCGCCCCACGCAGGTTGCTGTCGTGGGGCGAAGTGCGTCTAGCGCATAAATCCCGCTGGCTAACATCCACTATTTTTATTATGTTCTTCTCATTATGAAAACGCATCGCCTCTATTTCTGTTCCGCCATGTTTGCCCTGCTGGCGGCTTGCCCGCCCGCCCTCGCCCAGGAAAATCCCAATGCCGCGACCCAGGGCCGCATCGACCGGCTGGAGCGCGACATCATGCTGCTGCAAAAACAGATTGCGCGCGGCGATGCGCCGACGCCGCTTCTGGATGCGCCTTCGAGCAATGCCGAGAATATCCCCATCGAGAATGCCGCGCAGGTCGAAGTGCGCCTGGCGGCGATGGATGAGCAGCTGCGCGCCATGCGCGGCCGCGTCGAAGAAAGTGAATTCCAGGTAAAAAAGCTGGGCGACACGCTCGAAAAACTGCAAAAAGACGTTGAGTTTCGCTTCAACGAGCTGGCCGCGGCCAAGCCGGTAGCGGCCGCACCCGCCGAGCCTGCCGCGACACCGCCTGCCACCCCTGCTCCCACTCTAACTGCGCCGGAAGCCCCCGCGGCAACGCCCGCCGAGCCCGCGCCTGCCGGCGAATTCGCAACGCCGAAAGAGCATTACAACTATGCGTTCCGCCTGCTCAACCAGACCAAATACGAAGAAGCGGCCAAGGCGTTCGACGACTTCACCAAAAAATATCCCAAGGATCCGCTGGCCGGCAACGCCCATTACTGGCAAGGCGAAACCTATTACATCCGCCGCGATTACGTCGCCGCCGCCGACAGTTTCCGCCAGGGCTTCGAGGCGCTGCCCGCCGGCCCCAAGGCCGCCGACAATTTGCTGAAACTGGCCATGTCGCTCAGTGCGCTTAACCGCGACAAAGAAGCCTGCGTCGTGCTGACCCAGCTCTCTAGCAAATTCAAGAAAACCGCTCCTGGCGTCGTCACCAAAGCCGATCAGGAACATAAGCGGATTGGGTGCCGTTAGATCGTGGCTCGTGATTCGTAGCTCGTGGCTCGTAATACGGCGTGATATGGATTGATCGTGAATCCTCCTATTGTCCAAACCTTTGCCGCCGACATGCAAACATGCCTTGAGCAAACTACGAGCCACGAGCTACGAATCACGAGCCACGAGACTTTCGCCGTTGCCGTCTCCGGCGGGCCCGACAGCATGGCGTTGCTACTGCTTGCTAAATCATGGATCGAAAAAAACGATGGCCGGCTGGCGGCGCTCACCGTCGATCACGGCTTGCGGCCTGAATCGGCGGGCGAAGCGGAACAAGTAAAGCAATGGTGCCGGAAGCTGGGTGTCGAGCATCATACCCTCAACATTCAAGATTCAGGATTCAGGATTCAGGCTAATATCCAAGAAGCCGCCCGTAACGCGCGTTATGCGCTGCTTGCCGGCTGGTGCAAAGCCAACCATGTGCCGCATCTGCTGACTGCCCATCACCGCGGCGACCAGGCGGAGACGTTGTTTTTCCGGCTGGCGCGCGGCAGCCATCTGCGCGGGCTGGCCTGCATGGGCGCGGTGTCGGAAATGCACGGCATCCGCCTCGTTCGTCCTCTGCTCGGCATCAGCAAAAAATCGCTGGTGGATTTTTTGCGCGCGCAGCAGCAGCCCTGGATCGAAGATCCGAGCAACCGCAACCTCGACTACACGCGCAACGCCATTCGCGCCCGGCTGCAATCACTTGCCGATGCCGACGATATCGAAGCGCGCGCTTACGCGGTCACGCAGGCGCTTGGCCGTTTCCGAGCAGCATTGGACAAGAAGGTCGATGCGGCGTTTGCTCAAACCGTGATTTTATCGGGCGACGGTATCGCCACAATCGACAGCGCCGGCTTTGCCGCTCTGCCG
The DNA here is from genome assembly GCA_020054105.1 of Alphaproteobacteria bacterium. Lineage (GTDB taxonomy): Bacteria > Pseudomonadota > Alphaproteobacteria > Rickettsiales > SXRF01 > JAGVLW01. Next base: position 29,738 of record JAGVLW010000097.1, read on the forward strand.
CCCGAAATCGCCCTGCTGGTAGCAGGCAAGCTTATTCAAACGCTCACGCAAGACGACCATCCGCCGCGCACCATGAAGCTCGAGCGCCTGCGAAACTGGCTTGCCGTGCCCAACGATAAACCGGCAAGCCTCGGCCATCTTTCCTTCCAATATCGCAAGAAACAAGGGATTATCGAGGTTTTCCCCGAGGCGCCACCCTTGACGCAAGCCAAAGCAAGCCCCATATAGCACTTGCTGAAAAGGCATTTTTCGGGAAGAATAACCACCCGTCACAATCATCGGAGTCGCTGTGCCAAGCTACGGTAGAAACATTATCATCTGGGCAGTCGTCATCATGCTGCTGGTCGCGTTTTTCAACATGTTCCAGGGCAAGGTCGAGCATGGCGGCTATGCGCGCATGTCGTTTTCCGATTTCCTCGCCAAGGTCGATCAGGGCCAAGTGGGCGACGTCACCATTCATAACGGCACCGGCAAAGGCTCGACCATCACCGGCCATCTAAGCGACGGCACGGCGTTTTACCTGCAGGCGCCCGACTATCCCGAGCTGGTAGAAAAGCTGGGCAGCAAAGGCGTCAAGATTTCCGCGACCTCGGACGAGGGCAAGGGCGATTCCATCTGGAGCATGCTGCTTTCGTGGTTTCCGATATTGCTGTTGATTGGCGTCTATGTGTTTTTCATGCGCCAGATGCAAAGCGGCGGCGGCGGGCGCGGCGGCGCGCTGGGCTTCG
>JAGVLW010000105.1 GCA_020054105.1 Alphaproteobacteria bacterium
GCGTTCCAGGAACCCGGTATCCACTTTTTCACCGAGCCGGATTTGTCGCAGCAGCTTGGCTATATGCGCCGCCCGGTCGGCTACGTCATCCAGCCGCATGTGCACAACCCCGTCCCGCGCGAGGTGCATTACACGCAGGAAGTCCTGTTCCTGCGGCGCGGCAAGCTACGCGTCGATTTTTACACCGACGCGCAGAACTATCTCGAAAGCCGCATCATGCGCACCGGCGACACCATCCTGCTTGCCACCGGCGGTCACGGCTTCGAGGTGATCGAGGAAATCGAGATGCTCGAAGTCAAGCAAGGCCCGCATGCCGGCGAGTCGGACAAAACGCGGTTTTTGCCCGTGGATGCCAAGCATGTGCAATTAAAGAGTGAATCGTGACCAGCTTCATCCCCGTCAATGAACCGTTGCTGAACGGCAACGAAAAACGCTATCTCGAGCAATGCATCGACACGGGCTGGATCTCCTCGGAAGGTCCGTTCGTCAAGCGGCTGGAGGAGGAATTCGCCGCCCGCGTCGGCCGCAAACACGCCGTCGCCGTCGCCAACGGCTCGGTGGCGCTGGACCTGGCGGTGGCGGCGCTTGGCATCGGCCCCGGCGACGAGGTGATCCTGCCGAGCTTTACCATCATCTCCTGCGCGAGCGCCATCGTGCGCGCCGGCGCCACGCCGGTGGCGGTCGATTGCGACCCAAAACACTGGAACATGAACGTCGCCCAGGTCGCGCAGCGCATCACGCCGCGCACCAAGGCGGTGATGGCCGTGCATATTTACGGCCTGTGCGTCGATATGGAGGCGCTCGTCGCCCTGTGCAAACCCAAAGGCATCGCCATTATCGAGGATGCGGCGGAAGCGCACGGCCAGGCGGTGCGCGGCAAGCCGTGCGGCAGTTTCGGCGACATCAGCACGTTCAGTTTTTATCCCAACAAGCACATCACCACCGGCGAAGGCGGCATGGTGATGGTCGATGACGATGCGCTCGCCAAGCGCTGCCAAAGCCTGCGCAACCTGTGTTTCCAGCCGGAAAAACGCTTCGTGCATGAGGAGCTGGGCTGGAATTTCCGCATGTCGAATTTGCAGGCCGCCGTCGGCTGCGCGCAGCTCGAACGGCTCGACGAATTCACCCGCATCAAGCAAGCGATGGGCAAGCGTTATGATTCGTTGCTGGCCGGGCTTGACGCCATCGAACGCCCCCTGCCCGCCGTCGCCTGGGCCGACAATATCTACTGGGTTTACGGCGTTGTGCTCAAAGACCATGTGCCGTTCGACGCCACAGCCGCGATGCAAAAACTCGGCAAACTCGGCGTCGGCACGCGCCCGTTCTTCTGGCCGATGCACGAGCAGCCGGTCTTCAAAAAAATGGGCCTGTTTTTAGGCGAAAGCCTGCCCGTCTCCGAGCGGCTGGCACGGCGCGGCTTTTACCTTCCCAGCGGCATGGCGCTCACGCAGGCGCAGGCCGAGCGCGTCGTTGAGGCATTGCATGAGGTACTGGCATGAGCGTCTTCGCCGACTATGCCCGCTATTACGACTTGCTCTATAAAGACAAGCCCTACGCGCAAGAGGTGGAATATATCGCCCGCGTGCTCGCCCGCCATGCGCCGCAAGCCAAAACGCTGCTGGAGCTGGGCTGCGGCTCGGGCGTGCATGCGTCCCATCTTGCCGCGCGCGGCTACGGCGTGCATGGCATCGACCAAAGCGAATGGATGCTCAAGCAAGCACAGGACCGCAAAGCCGGGTTGCCCGAAGCCCAGGCGGCAAAGCTCGCATTTCATCGCGGCGATGTGCGCAGCATCCGGCTCGATGTGAAAGCCGATGCGGTCATTTCGCTGTTCCATGTTATGAGCTACCAGACCGAAAACGCCGATGTCGAAGCCATGTTCGCCACGGCGTCGGCGCATCTTGCGCAAGGCGGCGTTTTCTTTTTCGATGTCTGGTATGGCCCCGCCGTATTGACCGACCGCCCGGCCATCCGCGTCAAGGAGCTGGAAGACGACGCGCTGCACATCGCCCGCACCGCCACCCCGACCATCCACGCCAACCGCAACGTCGTCGACGTGCATTACCGGCTGGCTGCCCGCGACAAGCGCAGCGGCGCTGTCAGCGAAACCGAAGAGACGCACCATATGCGCTATTTCTTCGCGCCGGAGCTGGCGCAATTCGCCGCTGCTGCCGGTTTCGCCGTCGCCGATTCCCATACCTGGTTGAACGAAGCGCCGCCCGGCTTCGATAGCTGGGGCGTCAGCTTCGTGTGCAGGAAATGCTGAAGCTCGGCATCTATCTTGGTTTCCGCCCCGGCGCCGGCGGCATCTTCCAATACAGCCTGAGCCTGCTCGACGCGCTGGCGGCCTTGCCCCGCGACAAATATAATATTGTAGCGGCTTATGGCGACCCGGCTTGGAAGCCGTATCTGGAGCCGCTGGGAATCGAAACGGCTTATCTCGGCGAATGCAAAACGCTCGGCTATTGGTGGGGAATGCTCTGCCTGCCGGTGTGGCTGTGGAATCTGGGCCTGTGGCGCCTCGACGCCACGGCGCGCTATTTCGCTCGCGCCCACATGGATGGATGGCTGTTTCCGGCGCAAGACCATTGGACCTATCTCTCGCGCCAGCCCGCCATCGGTACGGTGCACGATTTGATGCACCGCTACGAGCGCGAATTTCCCGAAGTGTCGCGCTTCGGCCGCTACTGGCTGCGCGAGCACCGTTACCGCCATATCGCTAAAACCGCCAAGGCCATCATGGTCGATTCCGAAGTGGGAAAACGCCAGCTCATGGAGAGTTACCATGCGCCTGCGGAAAAAATCCATCCGCTACCTTACATTCCCCCGCGCTATATTTATGCAGCCGAAACGCCGGGCGATTTTGACATAAAATTTTCACTACCGAAAAAATTCCTTTTTTATCCGGCGCAGTTTTATCCGCATAAAAACCATATCCGCCTGCTGCAGGCCGTTGCCATGGTTCGCAAAGAGCATCCAGATATACATTTGGTACTTTCCGGGCCGAAAAACCACGCCTACGCGCAGGTAGCGAATGAGGCGAAAAGGCTGGGACTGGAAGGCGCGGTCAGCTTCATCGGCTATGTGCCGGATGCCTATGTGCCGGAAATCTACCGCCGCGCCCGCGCGCTGGTCATGCCGACCTTCTTCGGCCCCACCAACATCCCGCCACTGGAAGCGCAGGCACTGGGCTGCCCGGTCGCCGTCTCCGGCATCTATGGCATGAAGCAGCAGCTTGGCGACGGCGCCATATATTTCAATCCGCGCTCGCTGCAAGAGATCGTCGCCGCCACCTCGCAACTATGGAGCGACGATGCGCTCTGCGAAAAGCTGAAAGAATCCGGGTTTCATCGCACAAGCCTGTGGAATAAGATATTGTTCGATGGGGCTCTGGCGCATATACTGGCCAAAGTTTTCAGGTAAAATAATGAAAATCTCCGTTGTCACCGTGGTTTTTAACGCCGCCGACACGATTGCCGACACGCTGCGCTCGGTAGCGGTGCAGACCTATCCGAACATTGAACATATCATCATCGACGGCGGCTCCACCGACGGCACGCTGGGCGTCATCAAGCAGCACGGGACGCATATTGCAACGTTGGTCAGCGAACCGGACAAAGGCATTTACGATGCCATGAATAAAGGCTGGCAGCGCGCCACCGGCAACGTCGTCGCTTTCCTCAATGCCGACGACGCCTATATGCATAATAATGTAGTAAGCGAAGCAGCGGTGATCATGGCGCAACCCGAGTGGGATGCCTGCCACGGCGATCTCGTCTATGTCGACAGGCAAAATACCGACCGCATCGTGCGCTACTGGCGCGGCCATGATTATGCGCCGGGCGATTGCCTGAAAGGCTGGATGCCCGCCCATCCGACATTTTTCGCGCGGCGGCGGTTGTTCGAGCGGTTCGGCGGCTTCAACATCGCCTACCGCCGGCAGGCCGATTTCGACCTCATGCTGCGCTGGTTCGAGCTTGGCCATATCCGCACGCTGCATGTGCCGCATGTCTGGGCGCGCATGCGCATGGGCGGTGTTTCGAATAATACCGTAACCGGCGTCATCAAGGGCAATCTGGAAGCCTACCGCGCCTGCAAGCAAGCCGGTTTCAATGTGACACCGTTTTTTATGCTCCGCAAAATAGCGTCGCGCCTGCCGCAATATTGGCGCAAGGCGGCGGTGTAACGCGATGCACATTTTCATCACAGGCGCCGCCGGTTTCCTTGGTTCCACCATCGTGCACCAGTGGCAAGGCTTTGCCGATGCAAAGCTGACGTTGCTCGCACGCGATGGCAACCGCATTCCCGGCGATCTTGAGCATTTGAATTGGCATCGCAGCGATATCCTGTCGCTTACGCCTGAGAATCTGCAAGGCATCGACGTGGTTATCCACGCCGCCGCCCGCGCGCATGACGCGCAATCCACCGCACCGGATTACATGCGCGACAATAGCGAGGCGACGAAGCATCTCGCGCAATGCGCGGCCGAGGCGGGCGTGCGGCGTTTCGTCTTCGTAAGCTCGGTCAAGGTCAACGGTGAATATACGCAAGCCAGCAGGCCGTTTCTAAGCAACGACGCTCCAAACCCGACGGACAGTTATGGTATTTCCAAATTTTACGCCGAGCAGCATCTGCGCGCCATTGCCGATAAAAGCGGCATGGAATGGGTCATCGTCCGGCCGCCGCTGCTGTACGGAGCGCAGATGAAAGGCAATTTGAAGCGGCTGTGCGACGTGATACGGCGCGGTTGGCCCCTGCCTTTTGCCGCCATACGCAATCAGCGCAGCCTGCTTTATGTCGAAAACCTGGCCGACGCGCTCTGGCACATGGCCGGCAAGAAAGAGGCGGCCAACCGTATCTTCCTGATTAGCGACGGCGCGCCGGTGTCCACGCCCGACATCGTGCGGTTTCTTGCTCGGCTGGTGGATGTGCCCGCCCGGCTGTTTCCCGTTCCGGCGCCGCTTCTGAAAATGGCCGGCGCACTCATCGGCAGGCCTGATATTTTTGCGCGCATCTGCGAATCACTGGCGGTGGATGACGGCGAACTGCGCGGCGCGCTCGGCTGGTCGCCGCCTTTTACCATGGAAGCCGCGATAAAACATATGCAGCTTGCGACAACACGCCATATGCCGTAAAAAGGCACAAAATACCGTATCCGTTATGACCGCCTTATCGCCACCCATGCCACTGCATCAGCAACTGCTTACCGCCGCCAAAGGAAATCGGCTCTGGCTGGCGGCATATGCCGCATTGCTCGTGATCCCCTGGGCGCTGATTTACAGCCGCAGCCTGGCCGATGGCTGCCTGGTGTTGATTTGCCTGCTGTGGCTGTCGCAGAGCGCCGCAAAGAAACAATGGGGCTGGCTGAAAGACCCGCTGGTAGCCACGGGCCTATGCGCCTGGCTCTGGCTGCTGGCGGTAGTCTCGCCGCTGGCCGCCGATAGAATGGATTCTTTTTCCATCGCGCTGCCCTGGATACGCTACATAATCTTTTACGCCGCCTTGCGCTACTGGGTGCTGACCAGCAAGGAATCGCTGTTTTTTCTCGGCCAGATGCTCGCTGCCATGCTGGCGTTTATCGCCGCCGACACGCTCTGGCAATATGTGCATGACGTCTCGCTTACCGGCAAGCTGCGCGCCGAGAACGGCAGGCTGACCGGGCCGTTTGACAACGTGAAAGTCGGCATATTCGCCGCCAAGATGCTGATACCCGCCATGGGGCTGTGTTTTTTCATCGCCTTGATGAAACGCTCGCGCCCGTGGATCGCCGGTGGCTTCGGCCTGCTGGTCATCGTGATGACGACGATTATGCTCAGCGGCGAGCGCACGGCTTTTTGCAGCGCGTTTCTCTCGCTGCTGGCGGCCGCCCTGTGCCTGGCATATTTCGAGCCGGCATTCCGGAAATTTTGCTCTATCACGTCGCTGCTGTTGGTGGTTGTAGTCGGCTATCTGCTGCTGACGCAGCCTTGGGTTCAGGTACGCGCCGGAGAATTTTACCTCACGCTGCAAAATTTCGGCGCGTCCGATTACGGCCAGCTCTATAAAGCGGGCTACCTGCTGGGCATGGAAAACCCTTTAACCGGCACCGGCCTCAAAGGCTTTCGGGCGCTGTGTCCGGAGCTGATAGCGCAAGGCAAAATCATCAGCTGCAATCTGCATCCGCATAATGCCTATTTGGAATGGTTCTCCGAGGCGGGCATCGTCGGCTTGTTGCTATTTCTTGCGATGCTTTATACGATGGCACGCTTGTGCGTTCAAACGTTCAAAGAGCAGCACGGCATGTACCGGCTACTGCCGGCATTCGCGCTGGCCTGCCTCATCAGCAACTTTTTTCCCTTCATGCCCACCCAAAGTTTCTTTTCTAACTGGCCGGCCATATTGCTGTGGTTTTGCGTGAGCGTTTCGCTGGCTTCGCTCAATATGCTGGAAAGGAGCGCCAAATGATCCGCCGCCTATGGCACAGCCTTTGCGGGCGCATCCAATGCCGCCACGATGAGCTCAAACTCAACCAGGGCCGCATTCTCACCGAGCTCCACCGCCAGAAAAATTCCAAGAACCTCCAGGACTACGAATTCAAAGTCTTTTCCGAGCGCGGCGAAGACGGCATCTTGCAAAAGTTTGTCCGCAGCATCGAGATCAAGAACAAAACCTTCATCGAATTCGGCGTGGAGGATTTTTTCGAGTCCAATTGCCGTTTCCTGATGATGAAAGACAATTGGTCGGGCTTCGTAATCGACGGCTGTGCGCGTAACATCCGCCGCTTGAAATCCGCCTATTTCTACTGGCGTTTCGCGCTCGACGCCATTTCCGCCTTCATCACCAAGGACAACATCAACACGCTGCTGGCGCAAAGTGGCTTCGACGACGATATCGGCGTCCTATCGATCGATCTCGACGGCAACGATTTCTGGATATTGCAGGCGATCGACCGCTACCGTCCACGAATTTTGATCGTCGAATATAACAGCGTCTTCGGGCTCGACCGCAAAATTACCGTCCCCTACGACCCGCAGTTCCAGCGCACGCAAAAACACAGCTCCAATCTTTATTGGGGCGCATCGCTGGCGGCGCTGGCAAGCATCGCCTTCGAGCGCGGCTACACGCTGGTTGGCACCAATAGCGGCGGCAATAACGCATTCTTCGTGCGCAATAACGTCATGACCGATGCGCTGTCCGCCCTGTCGGTCACAGAAGCTTTCACCGCCAGCAAATACCGCGAATCGCGCTTTCCCGACGGCAGCCTGTCTTATGTCGGCGGCGGCGAGCGCAGCAAGCTCATCGCTGGAATGCCGGTGGTCAATACCGAAACCAACGCGCTGGAATCGCTATGACGACCCCGGCGGGCGATGTGTTCTCGGCGGCCTTTTTAGCGGCCGATAACGACGCCATCGCCCAATCCATTCGCAAAGACGGCTATTACTGCCTGCAAGGCGCGCTCAGCCACGATTTTATCCACCAGCTGCAAAGCGACGTGCGGGCTCATCGCTTCGCCGTCAACGCCAACTGGATCAAGGGCGTCTATGCCGAAGGCCAATATTACCTGACACATATGCTGGCCTGCTCGCAGGCATTTTACCGCCTGGTTACGCATGGAAAATGTTTTCGCTGTGCGACAAATTGCTCGGCGACAGCTACCGGCTCAAAGCCATGCGCTATTACGAAACCTACGGCGGCCACCACATGCAATGGCATACCGACAATAAAACCGACAAAGGCTTCGCGCATATTCCCGGCATCATCTTCATCGCCTATCTCGAAGACGTCGCCGACGGCGAATTCCAATATGTGCGCGGCTCGCACGCATTTTCCGGCACGAAATCCTACAACGACTACACCGATGATTTCATCGAGCAAAATTACGCCAAGGATGTGGTGAGTTTCAAAGGCCCCAAAGGCACGCTGGTGATCTACGACACATACGGCATCCACCGCGCCAGGCCGGTTGCCGATGCCTCCTATGTCAGAAAGAGCCTCTTCTTCCAGGTCGATGCCGATTGCCGTTCGGCCGAGCCGATATTGCTCAACTCCGCCTTCATCGGCAAGCTGGATGATAAAACCCGCACCTATCTTGGCTTCGGCCTGCCCGCCGAATATGCCGTGTTTCCCGATACCGGCCTTAAAGACCTGCCGCTAAAGCGCCTTGGCGGGAAAGCGGTGGGCAAATGGCTGCTCTACCGCAGCGCGCGCGCCAGCTATGAATTGCTGCCGCGCAAAGCGCAGATGCAAGTAAAGTCGCTGGTAAAACGCTGGCTCAGTCGCGGCTAGTCACGATGGCATCGCTGCCGGGCGGCGGCGTCGGCACCAGCGGTTTTTGGCGCAAACTCACCTCGATCAGCTCCGCCGGAGCATGCAACCGCGTAAGCAGCCACGCCACGCCGCGCAGCGCCGCCTGTCGCCAGACGAACGATACGGGGGTCAAAATAATAAGCGCGACGTCCACCGGCAGCGTCGCATGGGCGGCGTAAAAAAGCCCCAGGCGGCTTTTCCACGGCCGGATAAGCTGGCTGTAGGCCAGGTTCGGGTCGGGGCTGCCTTCGATCACGTCCGACAGATCCATGAACACGATGGACGAAAAATCGGTGATGCCGGGGCGCACGGCGAGCAATCCTCTTTCCGCCTCGGTATAGCGCTGCACTTCACGCTCGACCTGCGGGCGCGGGCCGACCAGGCTCATATCGCCCAGCAGCACGTTCCATAATTGCAGCAGCTCGTCGAGCTTGGTGCGCCGCAAGATGGCGCCGACTTTGGTGATTCTCTGGTCGTCGCTGGGCGTGACATCGACGGCGAAACGGTCGGCGCCGTAAAACATCGTGCGCAGCTTATGGACACGGAAATAGCGCCCGCCCTGCCCGGCGCGCGGCTGGCTGAAGACGGGCCAGTGCCGGTCTTCGCAATAAATGGCGAGCATTGCGGCAACCAGCAGGGGCAAAGTCAGCAGCAGCAGACCGCCGGCAACGGTAATGTCGAAAAGGCGCTTGCTCATGGCTTACTTATTGCCCGCTGGCGGAAGGCGGTTTCTTGCCTTTCCAAAGCTCGTCCAGGCGGCTGTCGCGGCCGCAGCCCATGCGGTACATCTTATAGCGCGTCTTGCTCTTGATGTAATATTCCTGGTGGTAATCCTCCGCCGGGTAAAACTCGACAGCGTCGCGGATGACAGTCGCCAGCGGCTTGCTGAACATTTTTGCCACTTTTTCTTTCGACTGCTCCGCAAGTTTTTTCTGCTCGGCGTCATGGGTGAAAATCCCGGCGCGATACTGCGAGCCCTTGTCGCAGAACTGGCCGTACTCGTCGAGCGGGTCGATATTCTGCCAGAAAATATCCAAAAGCTGCTGGTAGCTGGTTTTAGCCGGATCGTAGACGATCTCGATCGCCTCGACATGGCCGGTTGCACCGCTGGAAACCTGCTCGTAGGTCGGGTTTTTGACCTGCCCGCCCGTATAGCCGGAGGTCACTTTGCTGACGCCGGGAAGTGCTGCGAATTCCGGCTCCATGCACCAGAAACAGCCGCCGGCGAAGGTCGCTTTAGATTCCTGCGCCATCGCCACCGCTCCCATTCCCAGCCAACCGGTTACCGTCAGCAGCCATAACGCCCTCATATCAGTCTTTATACTTTACGTTGCAGCCATAGGCGGTGGTTTGCGCGGTGGTCACAGCTTTGCCCGCCAGCAGCTCGTCGATGGCGATTTTTACATGGTTTTTCGCACCGGCGATGTCGGCAATGTCCGTGCTCGCCTTATCGTCGATCGCACCGGCATAGGCAAGCATGCCGCTGGCGTCGATCACATACATATGCGGCGTGGTTTTAGCGCCGTAAAGCTGGCCGAGCGTGCCTTGCGCATCCAGAATATAAGCGGTGGGAACCGCCTTATCCTTGGCGATCTGCGCTCTCGCCTGTTCGGAGGTCATATAGCCTTGCTTGCCTTCGGCGCCGGAATTGACCGAAAGCCAGACCGCACCCTTCTCTTTGGCGTAGCTTTGCAGGGTCTGCATATTGCTCGACCCGTAATGCTTCACCACGAACGGACAGCCGGGATTGGTCCATTCCAGCACAACCAGCTTGCCCTTATATTTTTCGAGCGATTGCTCGTTGCCGTCTATGTCTTTAACCGCGAAAGCCGGGGCGGGCTTGCCCACTTCCACCGCGAGCGCGGGAGTTACAAAAGAAACGGCCAATGCGCCGAGCAAAGCAAAGAATGTCTTTTTCATAGGGGTTTTCTCCTGAAAGTTATCGCATGAAAGGACCCGCAGTTTAGCCAGAAAGATAGCCGCGCGCCAGAAAAATGTACCAGGCTTTACAGTACCTGGCTTTTTGTCTATGCTCGCACAATCAACCACTCATCAGGAGTTTTTATGTCGATACGCCGCCTACTGCTTGCCGCCACCGCATTGTCCTGCTTCGCCGCATTTCCCGCCATGGCCAACGAGATCAGCGTACCTGTGGACGGCGCCCCTAAGGTTAAAGTCGAGGCCGCAAAAGTGGACGACAAAGGCGATAATTTTATTCCCAAGGAACAATGGGACAAACTCTCCCCGGAAGAACGGAAAAAGATCAGGGCCGAGCGCAAAGCGAAATGGGAAGCAATGACGCCGGAAGAAAAGGAAAAGCGCCGCGCGGAGATGAAAGAACGCTATAAAAATGCCTCGCCCGAGGAAAAAGCGAAAATCCGCCACCGCATGGAGGAGCGCCACGCCCATATGCGCGAAAAATTCGAGAAGCTGCCGCCGCAGGAGCGCGAAAAATTCCTGAAAGACCATCCCGGCTTTGCTGACCGTATGGCAAAGCAGAAAGAAATGGCCGGTAAGGATGGTAAGGAACCCGTTCCGGCTCCCAAGAAAAACTAAAGCGCCTACTTTTTCTCGCGCAGCTTCTGCCAATACTCTAGCCGTTTGATGATCTCACGCTCGAACCCGCGCTCGGCGGGCCGGTAATACTGCTCGCGCTTCATGCCGTCGGGGAAGTAATTCTGGCCTGAGAAACCTTCCGACGTATCGTGATCGTATTCATAGCCTTTGCCGTAGCCGATCTCTTTCATCAGCTTGGTCGGCGCATTGAGGATATGGGCGGGCGGCATGAGCGAGCCGTGCTCGCGGGCGCTTCTGCTTGCCGCACCGAACGCCACATAGGCCGCGTTCGATTTCGGCGCAGTTGCCAGATACAGCACGCATTGCACCAGCGCCAGCTCGCCCTCGGGCGAGCCGAGAAAATCGTAGACGTCCTTGGCGGCATTGGCCTGCACCACCGCCTGCGGATCGGCCAGCCCGATATCTTCCACCGCGAACCGCACCAGCCGGCGGGCGATGTAAAGCGGATTCTCGCCGCCTTCGAGCATTCGGCAGAGCCAGTATAATGCGGCATCGGCGTCGGAGCCGCGCAGCGATTTATGCAGCGCGCTGATGAGGTTGTAATGCGCTTCCTGCCGCTTGTCGTAAATCGGCGCGCGCTTTTGCAGATATTGCGTCAGGTTTTTGCTGTCGAGCAGCTCCTTGCCCTTATAGGCCAACAATATCTCGCAGAAATTCAGCAAGGCCCGCCCGTCGCCGTCGGCCATCAGTATGAGCGTCTCGCGCGCATCCGCCGCCAGCGGCAGCGTTTTGCGCTCATGCTGCTGCGCCCGTTCGATCAGCGCGTTCATCGCCGCGTCGTCGAGCCGCCTGAGCACCACCACCTGCATCCGCGACAAAAGTGCGCCGTTCATCTCGAACGAAGGATTTTCCGTCGTCGCCCCGATCAGCACAATCGTGCCGTCTTCCACCACCGGCAGGAACGCATCCTGCTGGGCGCGGTTGAAACGGTGTATCTCGTCGACGAACACCAGCGTTTTCTTGCCGTCTTGCAGCCGCGCGCGGGCGCGTTCGAAAATGGCTTTCAGCTCGGCCACGCCCGACGCCACCGCCGAGACCTGCTCATATTCATAGCCGCAGCTACTGGCGATCAGCCGGGCGATGGTGGTTTTGCCGCAGCCCGGCGGGCCCCACAGCACCAGCGACGTCGGCGTGCCGCTTTCGAGCATGGCGCGCAGCATGTGGTTTTCGCTCAACACATGCTCTTGGCCGATTACCTCGGCGAACGCCTCCGGCCGCAGCCGGTCGGCCAGCGGCTGGTGGGTATGGGCGGGTTGCTCGAAAAGCGATTGCATGAACGTAATATAGTGCCCAAAGGCTAAAAACCAACCAACATCTGCTACGCTGTGTGGACATTCACGCTAGGCCGTAAGCGAAAATGCGGTTTTCGAGAACCGCAACGCAAGTGTACGTTTAAGTACATGCGTAGCGGAAGCGCAGAAAACCGCATTTGCAGCAAGGCATAGTAGTGAATGTTCGCACAGCCTAGTTTTTGCGATTGCGCTGCAATAGCCAGAGCAAACCGGCGGGCAGACTGGCGATCATGGTAATCAGGCCGAGCTGGATGCCGATCATCAGCGCCGCTTCCTTGGGAACGCCCACCAGCCCGAGCAGCGCCACCAGTCCGACCTCGCGCACGCCCCAGCCGCCGATGGAAATGGGGATGGTAGTGGCAAGCAGGATCGGCGGCACCAGCATGATGCTATGCAGCAGCGACAGCTCGACATTCATGCTATGCGCGAGAATATAAGCACAGGCGCAAAACATCAGGTGCGACGCCAGGGCAAACACCAGCGTCAGCGCACCCTGCGCCTTATGCCGGGCCAGCATCAGGAATAAATCCAGGAAATGCCGAACCCACTGGACAACCCGGAACCGCTCAAACCGTGCGAACAGCCGGTCGTAAAACCCCAGGAAGCAGGCTGCCAGTAGCGCGACAGCGCCGGCGGCCAGCCAGACCGGCCATGCCGTAAACCCCATCACTTTGCTCAGCAGCGGCAGGATCGCCAATATCAATACGACCAGGGCGAGCAGCGCGATAATGCGGTCGATGATGACCGAGCTGATGGAATGCGACAGCGGCACATTGTCCGATTTGGCAAGCCACACGCGCACCACGTCGCCGCCGACCGTGCCGGGCAGGCAGCAATTGAAAAATATGCTGATATAGTAGAATTTCAGCGCGCTTGGCCAGGACAAGGCTTTCTTGTCATTATCCGAAAGCGCCATGACGATCAACCACCAGCGCGCCGCTCCCAGGATAATCTGGACGGCGATCAGCAGGGCAGCGCCGGTCAGCCAGATGTGATCCTGCGCCGCAAAGGTCTGCGAAAGCTGCGCGACATCCACGATCGAAAACGCATACGCGAAAGTAAGCAGCGTCAGGGCGAGCTTGGCGAAATTGCGCAGCCATTTCGATTGCCCCATTCGGCGGAGGAGGAATTGCATAGGCCCGGCGGTCAAGACATGGAAGGAGTTACTCCCCTGTCTTACCGCCTAGGCGCAATCCGTCAACCATTTCCGCCGGAACGTAACACGCTCAGCAGGCCCGATTGCAGGTTGCGGGTTTGCGCGAGCACCGCGATCCCAGCATTGATCCTAAGCGTCGCCAGCGCCAGCTCAGTCGATTCAGCGGCGATGTCGGTGTCGGCAATCTTGCTGACCGCCTCGGTGATGCCCAGAATCGAGCTGTTGAGGGTATTGGCGGTAAACTCCAGCCGCTGCTGCAACGCGCCGACCTTGGTGAGGTTGGTAAGCAGCGCGTTCTTGGCCGTATCGATGGCCGTCTGCGCCAGCGCCGCGTTGCCCTGCGTGCTGATGTCCGGCGTCGCGCCGGAAAACAGCGCGTCAGTGCTGGCTTCACCGACCACGACGTTGAGCGTGTCGTCGCTGCTTTCGCCGATCTGGAAATCAACGCCGCTGCCCTCTTCGTTCAGGCCAAACGCCGTGCGCAGGTTTGTTTCCACCGTGGCAGCCAGCGTCGAGGTGCTGAAATCCTTCGCTGTCGAGCCATTAGTCAGGGTAATGAACTGGTTGGCGTCGGTCAGGCTGGTGAATTTCAGCGTCTCGTAAGCGCCGAGTTCACCGCCGATGCCGGAGCTGGCGCGGAACGTCACACCGTTTACGACGATGTCGATCGTGGCATCGGTGCTTACCGGCGCGGTCACCGAAATACTGTCGATGCGCACATCGGAAAAATTATCGAGCTGGAACTGCGCCGACGCGCCGATGAAGGTGCCGGTGGCGGCGAAATTGCTCTGTGTGCGCTTATTGTAAAAATCCAGCCCGGAGAATGCCGTATTCAGCCGCGCAGCGAAAGTATCAGCCGCCGTCTGATTGGCGACCGTCAACCCATTGGCGGCAATCTGCACATCGAAATACCCGCCGCTGGCCGAGTTGAAACGCACGGTAGTAGCGCCCACCGGCGTTGTGTCGCTGATCGTTGACGTATAGGTGCTCGACCCGACGGTCAGGCTCAACGTGATATTATCGGCCGAATTGTAGGTAGCGGTGAAGCCCTGGATATTGCCGACGAAGTCGCCGTTATTGATGCCGCTGACATTGACGCCGGTGGTCACGCCGTTATTGAGCGTCGTCGAAGACAGCGTGCCGTTGGTCAGCGTGGTCGTGACATTCAACGCAGACCCGGCAAGATCGAGCGGGTTGCCGGGCACCTTGTTCGAGATGACCAGGTTGTTGCCGTTGATGGAGAAGGCAAGCTGCCTCAGCC
>JAGVLW010000086.1 GCA_020054105.1 Alphaproteobacteria bacterium
AGCCCAGTATCGATGTGTATTGCGGCACACGGAGGGGGTTACTATGCTATCGTCATTTGCACTACGGATAATGACGATAGCATTCCCAAACTTCTCCCTAGTTACAATTTATGTGAGGTCAATCCCCTGCATCCTCGGTGCAATCCTTAATCAACAAATGGAGTAATGAGTATGAAAAACCTTAAAATTACATTGACGGCAACCTCGGCGGTTCTGGCGCTTTTCCTGTCGGCGCAGAGCGCAAATGCTACGATCTGCATGGAAAATTTATTGGCGCTTGTAGGGACGGGCGTTACCGGTGGGATTTTAGGCGAGGGTTACTATTCGGAGGAACTGGAGCGTTGCCGCCGGCTCGCTGCCGCGACTGCGAATTGCACCTACAATCCGCATACCCCGGCCTGCCAGAATCGCTAATTAGTTACAGCTCCGCCAGCGCGGCGGCCAGCCGCGCGACCGGCACGCGGTAGGGCGAGCAGCTCACATAATCCAGCCCGGCCTTGCGGAAAAAGGCGATCGATGCCGGGTCGCCGCCATGCTCGCCGCAAATGCCGAGCTTGAGCAAAGGCTGCGTTTTGCGACCGCGCTCGGCGGCGATCATGATCAGCTCGCCGACGCCGCTTTGGTCGAGCGACACGAACGGATCCACTTCCACGATGCCCTTTTGCTTGTAAATTTCGATGAACGACGCCGAGTCGTCGCGCGAGATGCCGAGCGTCGTTTGCGTCAAATCGTTGGTGCCGAAGCTGAAAAACTCCGCCGATTTGGCGATGTCGGCCGCGCGCAGCGCCGCCCGCGGCAGCTCGATCATCGTGCCCACGAGATAGGTGATCTCCACGCCGGATTTTTTCTGTACATCGGCCGCGACCTTGTCGATCAGCGCCTTTAAAATTTCCAGCTCCTTGGGGATCATCACCAGCGGCACCATGATTTCCGGGATCACCGCGCCTTTTTGCTCTTTGTTGATGATCGCCGCCGCCTCGAAAATCGCGGTGGCCTGCATCTCGTAAATTTCCGGGTAGGTAATGCCTAACCGGCAGCCGCGATGGCCGAGCATCGGGTTTTGCTCCTTGAGCTCGTGGGCACGCTGGCGCACCGTCTCGACGCTGACGCCGGCGGCATTGGCGACCTGCTTGATGTCGTCTTCGGTATGCGGCAGGAACTCGTGCAGCGGCGGGTCGAGCAGGCGGATGGTCACCGGCAGGCCGCCCATGATGCGAAACAGCTCGACGAAGTCGTTGCGCTGCATCGGCAGCAGTTTGGCCAGCGCGGCTTTGCGCCCGCCCGCTTCCTGCGCCACGATCATCTCGCGCATGGCGACGATGCGGCTTTGGTCGAAAAACATATGCTCGGTGCGGCACAGCCCGATACCCTCGGCGCCGAACTTGCGCGCGACTGTGGCGTCGAGCGGGGTTTCGGCGTTGGCGCGCACTTTCAGCGTGCGCACCTCGTCGGCCCAGCCCATCAGCGTTTCGAAATCCTTCGACAAAGCGGGCTGCACGGTGGGAATTTCGCCCAGCATCACTTCGCCGGAGCCGCCATTGATGGTGATGATGTCGCCTTCGCGCAGCGTGTGGCCCATCACTTTGCATTCTTTCTTGGCGTAATCGATGCTAAGGCTGCCGGCGCCGGAGACGCAAGGCTTGCCCATGCCGCGCGCCACCACCGCCGCGTGCGAGGTCATGCCGCCGCGCGCGGTGAGGATGCCCTGCGCCGCATGCATGCCGTGAATATCTTCCGGGCTGGTTTCGATGCGCACGAGAATCACTTTTTCCTTGTGCGTAAGCGCCATGATCTCCGCGTCCTCGGCGGTGAACACCACCTTGCCGGAAGCCGCGCCCGGCGAGGCGGGCAGGCCGGTCGCCAGCACGGTTTTCTTGGCTTTCGGGTCGAGCGTGGGATGCAGCAATTGGTCGAGCGAGAGCGGGTCGATGCGCTTTAGCGCCTGCTTGATGTCGATGCGTTTTTCCGCAACCATGTCGACGGCGATCTTGACGGCGGCGGCGGCGGTGCGCTTGCCGTTGCGCGTTTGCAGCATCCACAGCTTGTTATTCTGGATGGTGAATTCGATGTCCTGCATGTCGCGGTAATGCGTTTCGAGCAGTTCGAACACGGTGACGAGCTGCTGGTACACTTCCGGCATCACGGCGGGCATCTCGTGCATCGGCTGCGGCGTGCGGATGCCGGCGACGACGTCTTCGCCCTGGGCGTTGATGAGGAACTCGCCGTAATATTTTTTCTCGCCGGTCGAGGGATTGCGCGTAAACGCAACGCCGGTGGCGCAGTCATTGCCCATATTGCCGAACACCATCGATTGTACGGTGACCGCCGTGCCCCAGCTTTCGGGAATGTCGTGCAGCTTGCGGTAGGTGCAGGCGCGCGCGCTCATCCACGAGTTGAACACGGCGCCGATCGCGCCCCAGAGCTGCGCGTGGACGTCCTCGGGGAACGGCTTGCCGAGCTCCTCTTGCACCTTGGCTTTGTATTGGCTGACCAGGTCTTTGAGGTCGGCGGCATTGAGTTCGGTATCGAGCACGACGTCGCGGTCGCGTTTTTTCTGGTCGAGCATTTCCTCGAAATGGTAATGGTCGAGCGCCAGCACCACGTCGGAATACATCTGGATGAAGCGGCGGTAGGAGTCGTAGGCGAAACGCTCATTGCCGGTTTTTTTGGCGAGCGCCTTGGCGGTTTTGTCGTTGAGGCCGAGATTGAGCACCGTATCCATCATGCCCGGCATCGAGGCGCGCGCGCCCGAGCGCACCGACAGCAGCAGCGGATTGTCGCCGTCGCCGAACTTTGCGCCGACCGTTTTTTCGACCTTGGCCAGCGCCTCTTCGACTTGCGCTTTCAGCGCGCCGTGCAGCTTCTTGCCGTTTTGGTAATAATAGACGCACATGTCGGTGGTGATGGTAAAGCCGGGAGGCACCGGCAGGCCGAGCGCGCACATCTCGGCCAGGTTCGCGCCCTTGCCGCCGAGCAGCTCCTTCATTGCGCCCTTGCCGTCGGCCCCGCTAGCGCCGAAACTATAGACCAGCTTTTCCGCCATTGCCGTTTTCACCTGTGCGTTCGTCTTTGCCATAATCTACTATCCCCAACCTCTATTGTCATCCCTGCGCCAATTCCCCGTAGCCGCCCCAATTTTGTCATCCCGAGCGAAGCCGAGGGATCCGCTAGCAGATGTCTCGGCTTCGCTCGACATGACAAGCAAACTGGATTGCCGCGTCGCTACGCTCCTCGCAATGACGAATCATGTTATCCCTCAATCTTACTGAAATCGGCTACCATATTCATTATGTCTTTAATGCTTGCAAGCAAGCGGAGGCGGTTAGTGCGAAGCTCTTTCTCTTCGCAATTGACCATGATTTTATCAAAAAATGCATCTACTGGCACACGCAATACAGAAAGAGTCTTCATTGTCTCTATATAAGCCTCGTTATCCATATGCGTCCTGATGGTGGCTGCCAAGTGATTCTCTGCAAGAGCAATTTCTTCTTTTTCTTTTAGCGCAAGAATATTCACAGGATCGCTGTAGTTCGTTTTATCCTTCTTCTCCTCGATCGCCACGATATTCGCCGCGCGCTTGTATCCGGCCAGCAGGTTCTTACCGTCGTCGGTGTCCAGGAACGCCTGCACCGCCTTGGCGCGGGCGACAATTCGCACCAGATCGTCGTCGCCGCCCGCGATTACCGCTTTAATAACGTCGTGGCGGATGCCGGAATCTTTCATCTGCACGATGAGGCGGTCGTGGAAGAAGGAAAGCAGCGACTGGCTCAGGCTTTCCACTGCGCCTTCTGGGATGTCCTCGCTCGCCGATTCGTTGATCGTGAGGTATTTGCCGACTTTGCCGGGCGCTATTTCTTTCAGTCTGGTTTCCGTTTGTTTGGCGAGCTTGTCGTGCGCTTTGTGGATGGCGATGTCGCGCATCGGCGCGTTGTCGAATGCGGCTTTGAGCGGCAGGCGGATCTTATTTTCGAGCACGATGCGGATCACGCCCAGCGCGGCGCGGCGGAGCGCAAACGGGTCTTTCGAGCCGGTCGGTTTTTCGCCGATGGCGAACATGGAAATCAGCGTGTCGAGCTTGTCGGCCAGCGCCACGCAGATGGAAACGGGCGCGCCGGGCACGCTGTCGCTCGGGCCTTGCGGCTTGTAATGGTCGCGTATGGCGTCGGCGACTTCCGGCTTTTCTTTTTGCGCGAGCGCGTAATAGCGCCCCATGATGCCCTGCAGCTCGGCGAATTCGCCGACCATGCCGGTCACCAGGTCGGCCTTGCACAACGCGGCCGCGCGCTCAATGTCATCCCGGCGCAGGCCGGGATCCACATAAGTGGCAAGCTCCACCGCTAATGTTTTGATCCTTTCCACCTTATCCGCCACCGTGCCCAGCTTGGCGTGATAGGTGACGTTTTGCAGATCCCCGGCCCAGTCTTCGAGCTTTTTCTTGCGGTCGCCGTCCCAGAAGAAACGCCCGTCGGCCAGGCGCGCGCGCAGCACGCGCTCATTGCCGGCCACGATGGCTTTACCGCCGTCGGTTGCGGTCATGTTGGCGGCGATGAGGAAACGGTCGGAGAAAGTGCCGTCTTTATTTTCCAGCGCGAAATATTTCTGGTGCGCGCGCATTTCCGAGACGAGCACTTCCGGCGGCAGGTCCATGTAATTCTTGTCGATCGTGCCCATGAGCACCACCGGCCATTCGACGAGGCCGGTCACTTCTTCGAGCAGCCCGTCATCCTTGTGAAGCGCCAGCCCGGCCTTGGCCGCAGCGTCATTCGCCTGCCGGAGGATTTCCGCTTTGCGTTTGTCGCGGTCGGCGATGACGAAGGCTTTTTCCAGCGCCGGTTCGTATGCGTTTACGTCCTTGACGGTAATGACGCCAGGCGCGAGGAAACGATGGCCGTACGTGACGTTGCCCGCCTTAATGCCGGCGAATTCCACCGGCACAACCTTGCCATCGAAAATGCACAGAATGCTATGCAGTGGCCGCACCCAGCTTGTCTCGCCTGATCCCCAGCGCATCGATTTCGGCCAGGGGAAATTTGCCAGGATAGCTTCAATAATAATTTTTAGTATTTCCGGTGTATTTTTTCCGCCCTGTTCCGTTTTAGCTATGTAAATGCCATCGCGTTGTTCAAGTTCTTCAAGTTTTTTCCCACTTTTCTTAAGGAATCCTTGAATGGCTTGCTCTGGAGCATCGAGTTTGGGGCCTTTCAATTCTACAGTGCCACCAGGCTGGATAGTGGGCAAACCTGCAATAGTAATTGCAATGCGCCGTGGGGTGGAGAAGCTTTGCCATTGCAAGCCTTCGAGTACATAACCAGCGTCACGAATTTTATGCCGTAGGGTTGTCTCAAGATGTGATTGTGCCTCCGCCTGCATCCGCGCCGGGATTTCCTCGGAAAATAATTCGAGTAGGAGGTCAGCCATATTTACCTCGTTATCCTGCGGACTGCGAAGCAGTAGCGCAGGATCTTATGAGATTCCGTGCTCACACTTTTTGCAAATTTTGCAAAAAAGCAAAAACCGCGCCACGGGATGACGATATGGATAAGGTCGGCCATTTATTTCCTTACCTTATTCTTCGCATCGACCATGACGATTTTCGGCTTGTGCTTTTTCGCGTCTTTTTCTTCCATGCGGCCGAAGGCGCAGATGATGGTGATGTCGCCTTTCTGCACCAGCCGCGCCGCCGCGCCGTTGATGGTGATCTCGCCGCCACCGCGTTTTTCGGAGACGATGGCGTAGGTGGTGAAGCGCGCGCCGTTATTGACGTTGAGCACGTCGACCTGCTCGTAAGGCAAAATGCCCGCCGCGTTAAGCAGCACGGGGTCGATGGTGATCGAGCCCTCATAGCCAAGCTCGGTGCCGGTAACGGTGGCGCGGTGAATTTTGCCTTTGAGTAATGTCAGATACATTTCGCTCATACATTTTCCTTTTCAACATAAGTTTCGCAGCACGCCTTGGCGAGCGCGCGCACGCGGCCGATATAGGCGGCGCGCTGCGTCACCGAAATCACGCCGCGCGCATCGAGCAGGTTGAAGCGGTGCGACGCTTTGATGCATTGGTCGTAGGCGGGCAGGGGCAGCTTTTTTTCGATCAGCGCCATGCATTCTTTCTCGGCATCCTCGAACTGGCGCAGAAGCTGCGCGGTGTCGGCGAATTCTAAATTATAGGCGGAGAATTGTTTTTCGTTTTGCAGGAAGACGTCGCCGTAGGTAAAAGCGTGACTCGTGGCTGGTGGCTCGTGGCTCGAATATTCCTTTTCACGAGTCACGAGTCGCGAGTCACGAGTCACGACATTGAATCCCAAATCATACACATTCTCCACGCCTTGAATATACATGGCCAGGCGCTCGAGCCCGTAGGTGAGTTCGCCGGAAACCGGCCTGCATTCGATGCCGCCGACCTGCTGGAAATAGGTGAACTGCGTGACTTCCATGCCGTCGCACCATACTTCCCAGCCCAGCCCCCAGGCGCCGAGCGTCGGGCTTTCCCAATCGTCCTCGACGAAGCGAATATCGTGCTTCATGGGGTCGATGCCGATATGTTTGAGGCTCTCCAGATAGAGTTCCTGGATGTTGTCGGGCGAGGGCTTCAAGATCACCTGATACTGGTAATAATGCTGCAGCCGGTTGGGGTTGTTGCCGTAGCGCCCGTCTTTGGGGCGGCGCGACGGCTGCACATATGCGGCGTTCCACGGCTTGGGCCCGAGCGCGCGCAAGGCGGTCGCCGGGTGGAACGTGCCGGCGCCGACTTCCATGTCGTAAGGCTGCAAGATCACGCAGCCCTGGTTCGCCCAGAACTGGTGCAGGTTTAAGATGAGCTGTTGGAACGAAAGCGCCATAGGCGCTCTTTTTAGCGGTTTTGGCAGGCTATTCAAGGGTTTTTAAGGGTTTCCTACAATCCCCGCCCGCCGCCGCTTTCGGTGCCGGAGAAGCGGTTCCAGCGTTCGGCCGAGGCGCGTTTTTTGCCGGTCAGGCGGTTGCGGATTTCCCCGACCTTGGCGCTCCATACTTCCGACGGCGCCGCCTGGCTCTGCCCCGGCTTCTGCTTTTCCTCCAGCTCCTGCACGCGGTCGGCTTCCAGCTCGCGCAGGCGCAGGGCCTGGAAGATTTCCTGGTTGTGGCGGTTGCGTTTGAGTTGCGCCTTCTTTTTGGCTTTTTTTTCGTCCATCAGCAGGCTCATCCCGCCCCCTTAGATTTTTTTCGCCGCGCCAGATTCGCTTTCAGGGCTTTGGCCAGACGCGCGTTGGCGGCCTGCTTGGCAACAAGCGTTTGCGTGCGGATGGTCTGTGCGGGGGACGTAGGCGTCGGGCGGCTCATGGCGGTATTTCTTATCATTTATAAACCACCATTCTGCCCAAATCGCCCAAATAATGCAAATGTTTAGTGCAACCTCGCTTATGCCGGGCCTTGTGTTACATCAAACGCTTGCATCCGGCCGGAAGCTGTGGCACTTTCCGCCGTCTTGAAGATTGCCACATAATTTCGCCGGTAGAGATTATCTTGTGCTGCTGTAGCTCAGTGGTAGAGCACGTCATTGGTAATGACGGGGTCGGAGGTCCGATTCCTCTCAGCAGCACCATCCTACGCCTTCGGCTTCGGATGGCGGCGCCTAGCGCCCGCCTATATTCTCATGATGGGCAGCTTCGTCACTCATTGAACCGCCGATAGAGCTCTTTCAGCTCGTTTATCTTCTTTTGTTTCTCCTGTTTATTGCCGGAGTTGAATGCATCGGTGACGCAGGCATCCAGATGCGTCTCTAAAATGCTCGCCTCGATCGAATTCACCGCCGACCTGACGGCGCGAAGCTGCGTGAGGATTTCCGGGCAATAGCGCCGCTGGCCGATCATCTTCTTGACGCCGTCGAGCTGCCCGGAAATGCGGTTCAGGCGGGGAAGCTCCTTGTCATGGGCGGGGTATTTAGCATCGTCACAGCAATCGATTTTTTTCTTTGCCATCATTCTATCCTATTACATAAGGGGCGACGAAGGCGAAGAAGAATCCCATCGCATACATCGCCAGTGAAACAATGTAGATAATGCCGCTCGTTTTGCGCAGCCTTTTGCAGGATGCGGCCTTTATCGCGTCGATGGGGCAGGGCGCATTGCGGCTTTGGTAGCGCAGCCCGCCCGACAGGGCGAGCATCGCTGCCGCAAAGATAAAAAGGCCGATTTTATGTTCGGACAGCCAAATAAGTTGCGGCACGCTGGCGACAATGCCCGCCAGCGCCGCGCCCGCGCCCAGCATTACGAGCAATGCGGGCAGGGCACAGCATAGCAGCGTACCAAACGAAGCAAAAAGCGCCAGCGTGTTAAGTGCACTATCGCGCATGGTTATTCCTGATGGTGGATGGTGGTTGCGCTATAGCCGGCATCGGTGATGATTTGCTTGATCGCCGTATCGTCCATCGTCTTGCCTTGCTTGGTGGTGATGGTCACGAGCTTTTCGTCCAGATCCACTTTCACCGTCTCTACCGCCTCCTGCTTTTTAAAGCTGTTCTCGATGCCTTTCACGCAAAAGGCGCAGACCAGCCCGTTTACGCCGACATGAATCGTTTCCGCCGATGCCGATGCGGCGAAGGCGGTAAACATGAAGGCTATCAATAATCTACGCATAATTTTCTCCTCAGGTTAAAATTGCAGTGTGGCATTAAACATGACATCGCCCTTATGGCTGATGCCCAGTTCTCCCATGACCTCTTGGGTAAACAGGCGCAAAAACGGTGTCGCGACAACGTTGTCGCGCTCGCCGGGGTGGTGGTCTATCTGCAGCATCAGCCATGTATGCATGGCATCATACCCGCCGATATAAGGCGCGATGCCGGCGCGAGCTTTATGCGAGAAGGAACGCTCGACGTCGCCCGCATAAATATAGCGGTTTTCGTAAGAAAAATAGATGCGCCGCGTTTCCCAGTCGGCTTCGAAACCTAAGGTGGCGGCAGGGTCTACGTCGTCGCCATGCTGGGCCGCGCCGATGCCCGTTTGCAAAAACAGATTGCCCTGCGAGTCGGGCGCATTCTAGCGTTTTAATAGGCGATTATAGGTAACGGTGTGCAGCCAGTCCTTATCTTCGCGCATGTAATCGCTGCGAACCCCGACCGCATAGTGCGCCGTGGGGGAATAGCTCAGCATGTTGGAATATTCCATGTGGTCGTGCATGGTCATCAGCATCCGGCCGTCGGGATAGGAAACCGGGCGGGCGTCGGCGGTAAGCGGCAAAACAGATGCTAAAATAACGGCGGCAATCGAAAAACGCATGGATACCCCTTGGGGTATAATATACCAAGGGGGGTATAAGCTGTCAATAGCCCCTGGTTGCATATTCGCCAATCTGCACTACATAATAGTGCATGTATTACACCCCGCTTTCCCAGCGTGCCCTACTGTCGGTTTCCGGCGACGACGCGCTGTCTTTCCTGCAGGGCCTGGTCAGCAGCGATATGCACAAGCTGCGCGCCGATGCGCCGCTGTATGCCGCGCTGCTGTCGCCGCAGGGGAAATATTTGCACGATTTCATTCTGGTGCAGCATGGCCGCGCCGTCTGGCTCGATGGCGAGCGTGCACGCATCGACGATTTGCGCAAGCGGCTGACGCTGTACAAACTGCGCTCGCAGGTGAACATAGAGGTTCTGCCGGAAGCGACGGGCGTGGTGGCGCTGTGGGGCGAGCGGGAATCGGGAATCGGGAATCAGGAATCAGGAAAGTTGGCC
The DNA here is from genome assembly GCA_020054105.1 of Alphaproteobacteria bacterium. GTDB lineage: Bacteria > Pseudomonadota > Alphaproteobacteria > Rickettsiales > SXRF01 > JAGVLW01. Next base: position 9,703 of record JAGVLW010000086.1, read on the forward strand.
GACCCAAGATTAGCGGCATTAGGCTGGCGCATGTATGGCGACGTCGCGGAGATTTCCAAAAGCTGCGCTGCGCAGGGATTTTCCGCCGCGACGGAGGCCGATTATGACCGACACCGTCTCGCGCTGGGCGTGCCCGACGGCTCGCGCGACATGCTGGTCGATAAATCGATCCTGCTCGATTGGGGCTTCGAGGCGCTGCACGGGGTGGATTTTTCCAAGGGCTGCTATGTCGGCCAGGAAGTGACCGCCCGCAGCAAATTCCGCGCGCAGCTCAAAAAATCGATCCATCAAGTGCAAGCACTTGGCGGAAAAACCTTGCCGCCGGCGGGAACGCCGGTGACTGCCGGTGGGCAGGTAATCGGCGAGCTGCGCTCGTCTTGCGGCGATATGGGATTGGCGCTGCTTCGCATTGAGGAGCTCGAAAAAGCGCAGACGGACGGCCACAAGCTGCAAGCCGGCGAGGTGGCGGTCAAAGCAACATTACCGGCCTGGGTGAGGGTATAAACATCCTCTGTTATTTTATGCGATTTGGAATTATAATAACGGCATGGCCATGAAAATCACCCTTCCCGATCTGTCTAAAGGCTCGCTGGCCGGGCATTTGCTGATCGCCACGCACGAGGTGCAAGACGGCATTTTCGCCAAGTCGGTGGTTTATTTATGCGCGCATAACGAATCGGGCGCGATGGGCGTCATCGTCAACACGCCGGTCGAGCAGTTGCATCTCAAAGACATTCTCGAGCATCTCGATATCGATTTGCCTATCGAGCGCGACCAGTTCAAGGTGCATTTCGGCGGGCCGGTGGAAGCCAATCGCGGCTTCGTCGTCCATAGTTGCGAATACCAGACGCAAGAAAGCCTGATCGCCAAGGACGGTATCGCCGTTACCGCCAGCCTGAAAGTATTGCAAGACCTCGCGCAGGGCAAAGGCCCCGCCAAGGGCATGCTCGTGTTGGGCTATGCCGGCTGGTCGCCCGGCCAGCTCGAAGGCGAGATCGAAAGCGGCGCCTGGATCGTGCTCCCCGCCGATAAAAACCTGGTCTTCGATACCGACAACCAGACCAAATGGGATGCCGCTATTTCCTCGCTGGGGTTCGATCTGGGGCATTTCTCCAGTCAGGTTGGTCACGCGTAAAAGCCCCGCACTTGTTGCGGGGTCCGGTGCAAGTTTAAGACCAGACCCCGCCATTCGGCGGGGATAAAAGCGCCGTTTCCAGCCGTTTCAAATATTCTTCTTTGGGAATTTCGATCACGCCGAACTGTGCGATATGCTCGTTGCCGTATTGCGTGTCGAAAAGCGTGTAGCCCGTATTTTTAAGCAACTCGACCAGATGCGCCAGCGCCACCTTGCTGGCGTTGGGCCGGCGCGAGAACATGCTCTCGCCGAAAAATGCGCCGCCTAAACTCACGCCGTAAATGCCGCCTACGAGCGCATCGCCTTGCCAGCATTCGACGCTATGGGCATGGCCCAGCTTGTGCAGCTCGCCGTACAGCGAGACGATGGTATCGTTGATCCAGCTATGCTCGCGGTCGGCGCAGCCGCGCATGACCTCGGTAAACGCTTTGTCGACGGTGATGGTAAACGGGCAGCGGCGCATGAACCGAGCCAGGCTGCGCGGCACATGAAAATTCTCCAGCGGCAGGATGCCGCGCATGTCGGGGCTGTACCAGTGCAGCGTGCGCGAGCGGCTACTGGCCGCCATGGGGAAATAGCCCTTCGCGTAGGCTTGCAGGAGAAGGGCGGGGGTGAGTTCGCCTTGGGCGCTCATCCGATGCGGTCGGGAAAATCGCTGACGATGCCGTCGACGCCGAGCATTTTCGCGCGGCCGATATGCAGCGGGTCGTTGGCCGTCCAGGTGACGACTTTCAGGCCGCGCGCATGCGCGTCTTCCACCAGGTCCTTGTTAATGTGGTGGATGTTGGGATTGATCGCCCAGGCGCCCGCCTCGGCGGCAATCGCTGCCAAACTCACCGGAATGCCGGCGATGAGCGCGCAGGTGCGAAGCTCGGGGTTGAGCGTGCGCACGGTGGCGATCTGCATATGGTCGAACGAGCAGACATAAAGCTGCTCGTAGCTCCAGCCGAGATGGCTCACATAATGCGTGAGCAGATCGGCGACCGGGTTGGTGGCGTAATGCGCCTTGAGCTCGACGAACAGGCGGCAGCGCTTATCGACCATGTCGAGCACGTTTTTCAGGCTGGGGATTTTCTCGCCGCCGCCGGCATCGAATGCCTGCAACTGCTCGAACGTGTAATCGCTGACTTCGCCGACGCCGCTCGTGGTGCGCTCCAGCGTCTCGTCGTGGATGACGACCGGCACGCCGTCTTTGCTGAGTCTGATGTCGAACTCGAAGCCGTGCACTTCCAGCTCCAGCGCCTTGCGCATGGAGGCCAGCGTGTTTTCCGGGGCGTGGCCGCAGGCGCCGCGATGTCCGATGCGCCAGACGGGTGACGGGTGACGGGTAACGGGTGACGGATTTTGCAAAATATCTGTCCTCTGTATTCTGTTTCCTGTTACCTGCTGCGCAGCAGCGCTGCCATCGCTTCCAGCGCCAGCCTATAGCTCTGCGCGCCGAAGCCGGCGACGATGCCGGTCGCGGCTTTGGCGACATAGGAGATATGGCGGAATTCCTCGCGCCGCGCCGGGTTGCTCAGATGCACTTCGATCACCGGGATTTTTAGCGTCAGCAGCGCGTCCATGATGGCAATGGACGTATGGGTATAGGCGCCGGCATTGATGAGCAGCCCCTGATAGTGCTTGCCCGCGCCCTGGATGCGCGTGACGATCTCGCCTTCGACGTTCGACTGCCAGCATTCCAGCGCCAGCCCAAGCGTTTGCGCATGGGCAACGCAATCCGCCTCGATGTCGGCGAGCGTCGCCTGGCCGTAAATCTCAGGCTCGCGGCTGCCCAGCATATTGAGGTTGGGGCCATTGACGAGGAGAATGGGAGAAGGCATAGTATGCAGTCCTTAGTCTTTAGTCGTGAGTCGATAGCGAGGCACCACTATAGACTAACGACTAACGACTGTCGACTGGACCATGAACATCACTCTCAACGGCAAACCCTACCGGCTCGAAGCGACGCTGACCGTCAGGCAGCTTACCGAGCGGCTGCAGCTTGGCGACGGCCAGGTCGCCGTCGAGCGCGGCCGCCAGATCGTGCCGCGCTCGCGCTGGGACGCGGTGACGCTATGCGAAGGCGATGAGATCGAGATCGTGCGGTTTATTGGGGGAGGGTAAAAGTCTTGAGTCGTTAGTCGTTAGTCGATAGTAGGCTAACGACTAACGACTAACGACTAACGACTATGGCAATAAATGACACATTGACTATTGCGGGAAGGACGTACCACTCCCGCCTCCTCGTCGGTACCGGCAAATACAAAAACATGGCCGAGACGAAGGCGGCGGTGATTGCCAGCGGCGCCGAGATCATCACCGTGGCGGTGCGGCGCGTCGACCTTGCCCAAAAGGGTGAGGGCAGCTTGCAAGATTGGCTGAGCCCGGAGGTTTATACTTACCTGCCCAACAGCGCCGGTTGCTACACGGCGGACGAAGCGGTGCGCACCTTGCGCCTGGCCCGCGAGCTCGGCGGCTGGGATTTGGTGAAGCTGGAAGTTATCGGAAATAACAGCGACTTATATCCCGATGCTCAACAAACGCTTGAAGCGGCGAAACTGCTGGTGAAAGACGGTTTTCACGTCATGGCCTATACGAATGACGACCCCGTCGCCGCCAAAAAACTCGAGGATGCCGGATGCGTGGCGATCATGCCGCTGGCAGCGCCCATTGGTTCCGGGCTGGGCATTTTAAACCCGATGAACATCCGCCTGATCGTCGAGCAATCGAGCGTACCGGTGCTGGTCGATGCCGGAGTGGGCACGGCTTCGGATGCGGCGATTGCGATGGAGCTGGGCTGCGCCGGCGTGCTGATGAATACGGCGATTGCCGGGGCGGATCACCCCGTGCTCATGGCCGAGGCGATGAAAAACGCCGTGATCGCCGGCCGGCAGGCCTACCTCGCCGGGCGAATGAAAAAGCGTGACTCCGCCGCGGCGAGCAGCCCGGAGGAAGGGAAGATGACCGGATAACTAGATGACCGGATGACTAAGTATATTTTAGTCACCAATCATTGATTATTTACTCATCTTTTTAGTCATCTAGTTATCCGGTCATCTAGTCATCTTTTGAAGCAGTCCTCCTTCGCTAAAGCTTCGGAGGACGCCAGTTTTTCTAAATTCGCTACGCTCATTAATAAAAACTAGGCGCGCGCCCATGCAAGCATTCAGGAAGTTGCGCAGGCGGGGTTGGTGCCGCGAACGCTTCTTGCCATTGCCGGCGGCTTGCAGCCTGCATATGGACTTATACCCTGGCCAGGTTGAGAGCAGTATTAGAATAGAAAAAATGTCCCGGAAGGGGGAAAAGCGGTTAACTACGCCTTCGCGGGAGCAGCCGTCTCAGCAGGTTTTTCAGGGGGTTTTTCGGCGGCTTTTTTCTTGCGCGGGTCGTAGGGCTCCTGCTGCGGCACCGGCAGGCGCGGCAGCAGACGGCGCTTGAAGAAACTGTCCTTGAAATAGAAAATCTTCTTGGTGCGGATCGGCGCGAACGACTCGATGAGGATGATCTGCTCGTCGCGCGGCAGGGTGATGACTTCCTGCGGCAGCAGCAGCGCGCGCTGGACTTCCGACTGGTTGATCGTGCGCGCCGCCGGATTCATGTCGAGGAATTTCGGCTTGTTGTGCGAATATTGCTGGGCAGTCTTGTTGCCGATGAGCTGCGAGATCAAGTTGGCGGTTTCGACGTTGTTGGCGGCAAAGGTGATGCGGTAATAGCTGTTGGAGAGGAAGCTGTTCATGCCGGCTTCCTCGTAGATGCCTTTGAGCTGCTGCGTGTCCTGCACGATGAGGAACAGCTTGACGCGGTAACCGCGGAAATAGGCGATGCCGACCTGGAATTGCGGCATTTCGCCCAGGGACGGGAACTCGTCCATCATCAGCAGCACGCCGTACGGCTCGTCTTTTTTGGGCATGTTGCGCGTCATGAAATCGGTGCATTGCTGGTAGAAGACTTTAAGCAGCGGCTCGAGGCGCTTCAAGTTGTCGGGCGTGACGCCGCAAAACACGCTCATCTTCTTTTTCTTGAGCAGCTGCATGTCGAAATCTGAGCGCGCGGTGGTGGCGTCGATCAGCGGGTTGGCCCAGAGCTCGAGGCCGGAGTTGAGCGTCGAGATGACGCCGGAGCGCTCCTTGTCGGCCTTTTGCAAAAACGCCGCGATGTTCATGTAGGCGACCGGGTGGATGCGCTTGCCGATCGTGTCGAGCACGACGGCGAGGTTGTAGACGACGTCGTTGGAGCGCATGGTGCGCACGACTTCGCCGAAGCTGTTGACCTTCTCCGGCACGGCGACGAGGTAGAGAATGACGCCCAGCATCAGCGAGCGCGCTTCGTTTTGCCAGAATTCCTGCTCGGGCAGGATCAGGTTGCAGATTTTCTGCACGTCGTCGACCATCTGGCCGGGCTTCTCGGAAATCCAGTCGAGCGGGTTGTAGCAATGCGAGAAGCCGTCCGGGTCGGCGGGGTTCCACAGGAATACTTCCTGGCCGATTTTCTTGCGGTAGCCGCTGCATAGCTCGTGGTTTTCCATCTTGATGTCGTGGCAGACCACCGAGTTTTCCCAAAACAGCAGGTTGGGAATCACGAAGCCCACACCCTTGCCCGAGCCGGTCGGCGCGAAGAGCAGGATATGCTGGAAGTCGTCGCAGATGAGGTAGTTATTCTTGCCGGTGCGCCCGAGCAGCAAGCCTTTCTTGGCGCACAGCTTGGCCTTGCGGATTTCGTCCTCGGTCGCCCAATGCGCGTCGCCATGCACGCTTTCTTTCATCTTGAACGGGCGGAAATCGATCAGCGGGGCGCGGGCGATATAGAGCAGGATCAAGCTGGCCAGCGCGCCGCCCGCCGGTGGGCCGACGATCTTCAGCGTGAAATCCTTGGGGAATTCGCCGCCGGTCTGTGCCCAGTAATCGTAGAGCGACAGCCAATATTGGAATAGAGCGGAATATTGATCGTAAAGATAATGCGGGTCGAAGGCGGCATTGACATAGGCGTTGCCGTAATAGAGCACGAAGGCGACGCTGATGCCGATATAGGCGGGAATCACCAGCACCGCCGCAACGATCGCAAGCAGGATCACGCGGTTGGCGAGCCGGCGCTTGAGGTTGGATTGCTTGAGGCTGGGTTCAGACATAGGTGGAGTCTTTAGTCGTTAGTCGTGAGTCGTTAGTGAAACACATCCTTGCTAACGACTAAGGACTAACGACTCATGACTATTACGCACTCTCCCTAAAATAAATCTCCGACACGTAGCGCATGCCGTGCGGGCCGCGCTTGAGCTGGATGATAACATTGATGACATTCTCGACATAGCTTTTTATTTGCTCGCGGGTGATGCCCAGACCCGCCTGCATGATCATCAAGATGAGCTGCTCGATGGCGAGCTCCGGCGTGTCGGCATGCAGGGTGGAAATCGAGCCGGGATGGCCGGTATTGACGGCGCGCATGAAGGAGAACGCCTCCTTGCCGCGAAGCTCGCCGAGCATGAGGCGGTCCGGGCGCAGGCGAAGGCTGGCCTCGATCAGATCCTGCATGGTGATCTGCGCGCGGCCCTGGCCGCCTTTGGAAGCGATCAGATGCACGTGGTTGGGCAGATGCGGGATGATAATTTCGCGCGCGTCCTCGCAGGTGATGATGCGTTCCGTGGACGGAACGACTTTCAGCGCGGCGTTGAAGAAGGTGGTTTTACCGGTCGAGGTGCCGCCCGAGATGATGATGTTTTTCTTGCCGCGTATGGCCTCGATGATGAATTCCTTGACGGCGCCGGCATTGAGCAGGCCGCGCAGCTTCACGTCGAGCGCGTTGCTTCCCTTGCGCACGATGGTGTTCTGGAAGGCGCCGATCGCCTCGTATTGCTCAAGATCGAGGTCGAGAACGGTCTGCTTGCGGATCGACATGGCGATGGTGCTCGCCTCGCAGGCCGGTGGAAACACTACCTGGATGCGGAAGCCCTCCGGCAGCGTCGCCGACAGCAGCGGCGTCTCCTCGCTGATTTTTTGCTCGGTCGATTGCGCCACCAGCCGTCCCAGCGATTTGAGATGCTCCAGGTCGAGCTCGGGCACGGCGTGGCGAACCATGTCGCCGCCGATTTCCACCCAGATCTCGCCGGGCTTGTTGATGGATATTTCGCTGACTTTCGGCTGCTCGAGATACGACTTCAGCGGCAGCAGGTAGGTGTTGAGCGCGGTATGTGCGACGAGGGCCATAGGGCTATTTAATAAAGCTGGTATCCAGCGATTCGCTTGGGAACAATAAATCCCGGTTGACGAACACGTTGATCGGCGTGCCCTGGTCGACGGTGATGGTCGGGCGCAGGTCGAGGAACGTGTTGACGATGTCGCGGCCGACGGCGCCGATGGCGTTGACGCCGCTGGCGGTGGCATTGGCGGCGGCGGTGCCGGTGGTGGTGGTGCCGTTGGCGTTGCTGGTGGTCGTCGAGCTGCTATCCTCGGTGAGCGCCTCGGCGCCGACGGCGGTGCCGATGGTAATCAAGCTGGTGAGGATGGCGGCGCTGAAGATTTCGCTGAATTTATTGTCGACGCTGCCGGCAATGCCCGCGCGGCCCAGCGAATCGATACCCGGCGAGCCGATCTGGATGTCGATGCCGTCGGGGCGGATCATGCGCGTCCAGACGATCTGTACACGCTTCTGGCCGCGGGCGATGCCGGTGTTGTAGGTGCCGATCAGGCGCGCGCCTTTGGGAATGAGGATGTTGCGGCTGGACTCGGCATAAGTGTCGCGGCTGACGACGGCGCGCAGCGTGCCCGGCAGGTCGGTGTTGATGGCGGTCTCGAGTGTCGCGTCGATGATCTTGCCCTGGGCGATGAGCAGGTTGAGGTTGTCGAGCTTGGTAGCGACGGCCTTCTGGGCCTGGCTGGCGCGCAGCACGTTGCTCTCAAACTCCCGGTTCGGGTCGTTCGAGTCGATCGCATCCTGGGCGAGGCGCTGGTCACCCGATGACGAGGCGGCGCGGCCGCCATCGATAATCAGCATATTGGAGCGGATGCGCTGCTGCGCCCGCTGGTCGGTAGCACCGCCGCCAATCGGCTTGAATGCCGTGATTTCCGGCGCTCCTTTGGGCAATGGCGGCGGAGGCGGAGGCGTCGGCGCGGTCGTCGTGAGCTTCGGAGGAGGCGGGGGCGGAGGCGGTGGTGGTGGAGGCGGCGGTGGTGGTGGAGGCGGCGGTGGTGGAGGCGTCGTAATATTTTGCGCGATGCTGGCCGGTGGTGGTGGCGGGGCAATCGGTTGCGGCGCGTTGGGCATGATGTCGGAGGGGTTGATCGCCGCGATGTCGGTTTTGCTGGTCACCGGCGTGGGCGCGGCAAAAAATATCGAATAGAGAATATAGCCGGCGACGAAAATCATAATGACGCCGAACGCCAGCATCTTTCCCGGGCCGGAGGTGATCGACGCGCCGCTGCGGCCGGTATCTAAATCTTCCTCGGTGAATTCGCTGGGATCGACCGGCGCGAACGGATCGGGCTCCGGGCTTTCCAGCGGCGGCCCGCCATCTTGTTGCGGCGCGGGCGCGGGGGAAGGGGCCGGCGTTGGCTGGTTATCTGCAATATCGTCGTCGTTATCGGCCATATTCTTACTGTCTGATCTATTTCATTTCCGCAGGGCTGGGTTGTTTCGGGTTGAGCTGCTCGTTGAAGAGCAAGATGGTGCCGTTGCTGTTTTTCAGCGCCCACTGCCCGGCGACGGCATCGATCACCATGACGCGGTCGCGCTGGTAGATCGTCGTCAGCTGCTCCTTGCCGCTTGCATCCACCATGTAGGCGTTGGGCAGCGGTTGGTGCGGGTTGCTGTATTTGATGTAGGTCGATGTGCCGTCGTCGTAGACTTGCAGCGGGGCCAGCTCGTCCGGTCCGGAGAAGGTGTAGTTGTAGTTGGGGTTCACCGGCTCGCTGATGCCGGGTCCGGCAACCGGCCCGCGCGGGACGCTGTAGGTGGCGGCATTGGTCGGCGATGCGGGCATTACCACGACCGGCGCTGCGGCGGCGGAGTTCCTCGGCTTGTCGTTCGGGTAGGTGAATTTTGCAACGTAGATGTTGCCGTCCTTGTCCATCGGCAGCGACTTGAGGTCGAACTGGTATGAATGGCGGTCGGTGAGGATGGTCATGTTGGTGATGACGTCTTCTTGCATCGGGCGGATGAACAGGCGGTTGGCGGCGGGGATGATCTGCCACAGGCTGCGGTCGCCCACCGAGATGGTCTGGATCTCCTCGTTTGCGCCGAAGACAATGTTGGTCTGGTAGCCGTATTTGGTGACGATCGTGTAGACGTCGGATTCGTCATACAGCATGATTTTGATGCGGCCGTCGGAAGGCAGCAGCGGCTCTTCGGCGGCGGCCGGCGCGCCGGCGCCTGGCAGGCATAAGGACAAGGCCGCAAATATTACAATGCGTTTCATTTTTGTATCACATCCTCATCTATGCGGTAATCCGTCACCCGGAATCCCAGCGGATTGATGTAGCGTTCCTCATTGGTCAGATTCAGCTTGATATACTCGAATGTCAGCAGCACGATTTTATAACTCCGCGCCGGGCCCTGTGCGCTTTTCTCCTCGACGACGATGCGCGCCTGCACCAGTTGCGGGCTCAGATAGCTGATCGATTGGAACTTGACGGTGCGCTCGCCGGAGTTGCCCAGGCGGGCAGCGTTGCTGCGCGGGTTGTTCGGATCGGCGGCCTCGATGAAGCCCCGGTAGACTTTCTCCGGCTCGGACATGATGCGCACGATGTTGTAATTGCGCGCCAGGTCGTAGAGCGTGTAGTTCTCGCGGGCGCGGATATATTGCACGATGTGGAAGTTGTTCACCGCCTCGTTGGCAGTCAGTTCTCTGGCAGTGAGCGGGTCGACCGTGGTGGTGATGCCGCTTTTCTGGTCGACCTGGATGACGAACGGTTCGACGGTCTTAAGCGGCGTCAGCGATGCGATGACCAGCACGGTGGCCAGCGTGCAGACCAGCGACAAAATCGTGATCAGCGTCAATATTTTTCGCTGCACCAGCACATACTGGTAACGGTCCTTGTACCAGTTGCGGCTGTCGATAATGTCTTTTAACGGTTTTGCCATGCGCCTTCGACTAAAAAAACTATGCCAATTATCTGTTATCGCTTCATTATCCGGAAAAAACACCCAGGCAATGTACTATAGAGTCCATTGATAAACAAAGCGTTAATATCCACCTAGGGCGTTAGATTTTTCCGCAGATTACTTATGGTTTCCGACTGTTTGCCCACTATGTCGCGCAGGGCCGGTCCGATCTGCCGCATCAGTGATGACGGACCCGAAGCAGTGCCGCCGCGGCCCTCCTGCGTGATATTCTGCTTGAGGCGCTGGGTGGCGCCCTTGCCGGTCGCGCCGAAGCCACCGGCGCCGAAGCCCTGGCCGATCGAGAAGATATATTCCGGCCCGGCGAGCTGGGTGGCGATTTGCGGCGCCGCCTTGAGCAGCGCGTTGAAGGCGTAGCTGATGATGATGAGCGTGATGAGGTGGTAGATGACGTAGAACATCAGGTCGCTCATGGAGTTGCCTTGCGGCCCGAGCGCGCCCGGATCGGCATCGCAACTCTCGGCGACGCTGTTGTCGCTGGCGGTCGCCAGGCGGCTGAGCGGGATCATGAAGCATTTATCGAGCTCGTTGCCCGCGGGGTCGAATCCCGGATCGATGCAGGCGATATGGGGAACCGAATTGCCGTCGCGCGATACGTTATAGGGACATATGCCCCAGGAGTCGCCCAGGCTGGTCGTTACCGCCGTGCTGTCGGCGCGCTTGCTGTCGAAAATGACGTTGGAAAGCTCGTTGAAGAACATGACCATTTTGGGAATGGTCGTCGCCCACATGGCGATGCAGGCGAAGATGATGATGATTTGCAGCGAGTAGGAAATCATGTATTTGAACCAGTTCTCGAAAAACTGGTAGGTCGCGCGAAACAGCATGAGGCTGAGGAATATCGGGCTGAGCGAAATCAGGAAGGCGAGGGCGCTCAGCGCCATCAGGAAACTGATGACGGCGCGCGCCAGCACCGAAAGCACCGTAATCAGCCAGGTGACCGCCATGAGAAACAGCGGCGGGATGATGAAGGACATGGCGACGAAAAAGCCGATGACGCCGGTATTGGCGGAGTAAAGCGGCGCCAGCACCGCGCAGTAAAGCAGCTTGTCGAGATAGGTGTAGACCGGCATGACGTTGGGCGAGCTGCCGAGATCGAGCGCGGTGGCGACGCAGGGATTTGCCGGGTCGGCGGCCGAGATGATGATGTCGGAGGTGGGAATGGAGCTGAGCGCCCAGAACATGCCCTGGCCGGCGAGGTCGACGAAAAAGCTGAACGCATAGTTGATGCCCCAGAGGGACTGGGTGGCAAATACCCAGACGCCGGCGATTTTGAGCAGGCGGATAAGGATTTCGCCGGCCTTGAGCTGCGTGGTGCCCATGAGCAGCTGTGCGCCGAACACGATCACATACAGCGTCAGCAGGATCGACAGCGTATCGACCAGCGCGTATTGGATGCCGCAATAAATCTTTCCCAGCACCTCGTTGACCAGCACGGTGAAATTGCAGATGATCTGGCTGAAGACGTGCTCGATGCCCTGAAATTCGCAGGCGCCGACATCGTTGCCGCCGCCGGTGAGGAAGAGCTGGCCGCCGCCGACGCCACCATTGCCGTCGCAATAAAGCAGCGTGATGCCCTGCGCCCTGGCTTCGATGGGGAGCGCAACCAGGCTCCAGCATGCCACCCAAACCAGGAGAAGTTTGCGCAGCGCCTTCATCGCTAGTCTTTCGGCAGGCTGGCGAACTTGCCGCCGGAGGCCACCAGGTTTTTGATGTCGTTGGCGTAGACGGCCTTGAGATCGTAGGCGTCGTTTAAGTTGACGCGCAGGGCGATGCTCTCATTATCCTGCTTGAGCAGTACATCGCCCACATTGCGCTGCATCTGCATCAGCATCCTGGAGTCGCTGCCGTTAAGACCCAGCGTCTCGGAGGCGTAATCGAGCACGATATCGTCGGGGATGTAGAGCCGCGTGGCGCAGCTTTGCATGAGGGTTTGCAGCGTCTTGGTGCCCTCGCAATTTTGCGGGTTGCGGGTGGTGAAAATCACCATCACGTTATTTTGCTTGAGCATCTCAAGCAGGCTTTCGAGCCTCGGCGCGAAGAAGCTGTTTTCGAGCAAATCCCACGCCTCGTGCAGCACGATGATCGCCGGCTTGCCGTCGATGTCCTGGATGATGCGGTGCAGCAGATAGGAAAATACCGGGATGGTCAGGCGCGCATCGGCGACAATTGGGTTCATGTCGAAGGCGTTCAGGGAATGTTTGAGGGCGGCGTCATCGGCGCGGCTGTTAAACAGCCCGGCATATTTTCCGCCGCCGTGATATTCCACCAGCGCCTTCGCAAGCTCCGCGTCGCTTTGCGCCAGCAGCCCGGCGAATTGCTCGATGCCGCGCTCATCCACCGGCAGGGCGAACATCGCGGTGATGGCGCCGCGCAGCAACTCTTTCTGCTCGTCGGACACGTCGAGCACCGGCTCGATCAGAGCGACGCACCAGGCCAGCAGGAACGCATGGTTGCGCTTATTGTCCTCGAGCGAGAAGGGATGTATGCGCAGCAGATGCTTGGGCCTGGCCGACGCATCCGGCGCAAAGCGCCAGTATGGGCTTTCGAGCTTGTCGAACAGCAACTGCGCCGAATGGCGCCGGTCGAATACATAGAGATGCCCTTTATATTTCAGGCTCAGCGTCAGCAGGAAATTCAGCGTCACCAGCCCGGCGGGATCGCCGAAGGAATTATAGTCGAGCAGCAGCGTGTGGCCGTTATCCTGATGGTGGAAGTTGAAGTAGTAGGGCGAATTGACGCTGGTGGGAATCAGCGTCAGCGCATCGCCCCAATGCAGGCCGCTGCTGTTGCCGTTAGGGAAGCGGTTGAGCCGGCAGAACCCGCCGACGCGCGCGGCGCTGACCGGCTCCTGCCGGCGGACGAATTCGAAATTGCCCGGCAGCATCGACCAGTAGCATTCCTCGAGCTTGATGTCCTCGCGGATGGTAATCAGCCCGATATCGGTGAAGGCTTCCTGCGCCTTGTGCATCTGCGGATCGAGCTGTTTATATTCATCGACGATCACCATGATCGACGTCTGCTGCTCGCAAAAATCGGTCGGCCGGTTCTGGTTTTGCGTCAGCATTTCATCAAGGCCGCACGCCTGCGCCGAGTAGCTGTCGCCGCTAATGTCGAAGAGCGCCTTTTGCTCCTTATATTGCTTCAGCGCCTTGGCGTCCGGCATGAAGGTAATGTTCTGGCTGATGATGAGCTCGATGGGCGACTGCAAAATCCGGTCGGCGGTCTCCGGCGGCAATTCACGGTATTGCTTGAGGCTGAGCAGCGCGCCGAAACGCCTGGCGCCGTACGCGTCCTTGGTCTCGATGGCGTTGAAGCCAAGCAGCAGCGTGTGCGGCGTCAGCATGTTGCCGATATCGA
>JAGVLW010000008.1 GCA_020054105.1 Alphaproteobacteria bacterium
AAAAAAAACACGCTTGCCAAACCGCTTCCAGGAACCACGCCGATAAAAAAACCATGCCCGGTTTTTCTCACCCTCAGTCTGATCGCCAATAAATGGTCGATACAGCTTTTGTATAATTTGCTGCACGCGCCCAAGCAGACGCTGCGCTTCAACCAGCTCAAGCACGCGCTGACCGGCATCAGCCAGCGCGAGCTTGCCAAGCATCTGCGCGAATTCGAGAAGTCGGGGCTGGTCACGCGCAAGGTCTACGCGCAGGTGCCGCCGCGCGTCGATTATACGATCACCAAGCTGGGCGCGTCGCTGTTCACTCCGATCGAGGCGCTGTCCGTCTGGGCGGAGACGCACGGCAAGCAGGTGCAGCAAAAACGCCTGGCGTTTGAGAAGGCACGCAAGCAGGGGTGATAGTCAGCGCATCCAGATTCTTATAGATTTTGCCCCTTCCGGGGCAGCGCATTTTATACATCCTTATAGCCAATACGAAAATGGCTAAGGGAGCATTATGCGCTACTGGTACGCTTATACGGGAGAAAATCTGATCTTAGGCCATAGCCGCACCATTCGCCAACTGGTGCCGGACACGCCTGCGTTACAACGTCTCTTTGAAGCTGCTAACGAGCAATATGCGCGCTATGCGGCCGCTCCGTACCGGCATGCGCAACTTGTGCCGGAAGAAACTTTTATCGCGGCAATGATTGCGCCACTGGCCGTGCAGGAATTCGGAGTGGCATCCCCGCCGGCAACGTCGTTTTCTTCCGCCGGGCAGGTCTTGCGCCTTTTCGATGGGGTTGATATCGAGCAAGTCGCCGTCAATCTATTCAATGGCAGAATCGCCAGCGCCTATGCCGAGAGCGATGCAGCTGCTGTTACGGCCCGTGTGGCACAAGGTTTCAATGATGGCGATTTGTTTTTCCTGCCACGCGATGCCGCGCGCCTGCATGCGCAGGAAACGTTGAATACGCTGCCCGGCGCGGTTGTATTTCTGCTTTCTCGTTCACAGGCGGAGCGTAAGGCATTTGCCGGATATCTGAGGCGCGGTACATCGCCGGTTGTCTCTTCAGATACGGTGGCGGCCATTGCTAAATCCCGAATCTTCTTACGGACATCCCAACTGCGGTTGCTCCGCCGAGCCGGTATTGGAAGGAGCAGGCGATCCAAAGACGCCTGCTCCTACAAAACCCACGGTTTCCGAATCCGGAAAATCGGTTATCATTCGTCGTCCCGACGGCTCAACACAGACAAGAACCGGCGGCACGCGCGCCTGGCGCAACAACAATCCCGGCAATATACGCGCAGGAAAATTCGCTGACCAACATGGTGCCATCGGCAGCGCCGGCGGCTTTGCCGTATTCCCGGATGAAGCGACTGGAAACGCGGCCTCGGAAGCGCTTTTAGAGACGCCCACCTATTCCAAGCTTACCATCGACGAAGCCATTGCCCGCCGCTCACCGTCCAGTGAAAATGAGACCGGCCGGTTGCAAGACGACATCCACAAGATCGGTGGTTTTACTGGTGATGAAGTGGTAGGAGAATTAAGTGACGAACAAATGGATCGCCTCGTAGAAGCCATTCAAAGAACGGAAGGCTGGAAGGAGGGCACCGTTACGGAAGAGCCATAGATGCAAATAATTCTACACACGTTTTTACTTTATTTATTTGTTTTCCCGGCTTTTGCCGAGCCTTCTGCCTTCAAAGAAATAAAGATGCTCTCGCTTAAGCAAGCATTCGGCACAACGAAAGATTGGCACGTAACTGCCTATCAACCCGTAGGCGACGATGCGGAAACCGGCGATACATCTGCAAAATTATGTTTCTGGTTTGAAGAACTTAAAAAGCAGGAGCATTGCACTCCGATTACTTCCACCCTGCCCAATGGCGGGATGACCTATCATTACCAAACCGTGAAGGAGCTGGTGGTCATTCCAACGCCGCACCTGGTTAAATTTGCGGCTCAATTCTTCGGCGGCGGCAGCGGTGCTCTCGATCAGATTTCGTTCTGGCAATACGATAAGAACACAGATTCTTTTTCCCAGGTCGGACTGGTGACGCTCACCGAGCAAAGTGAATATAAGCTATTCGATCAAGCGCTCGTTACCGCCAATGCACGCTGGAGCGAAGGTGAACCCCATTTTTCTCCGCATCGGTTCGATATCGAGGTCTATAAATACAGGCCGAACAGCGGCTATGCCAAAGCGTTCGTATATTTGACAGCCAAAAAATACCCTAGTCTGGACAACACCGATAAAATTGACGTCATTTCGCACGAGATGCCGGAAATCAAAAAGCGCCTGAAAAGTAAATAAGGTCTTTTCTCTAATTCCCTATTTGTTGCCAATTGTGGCAAAAAAGATGCCGTAAAATGTATTGCCCGATGTTGTGAATGGATGGGTGATGTTGCTGGTTGTTGCACACAGCGGTTTTCGAGCCACTCCAAACCCACTCGCCAAAATTCCTCACCGCCGATTACAACAGATAAATCAGAGCGGTGCAAGAAACTGGTTTTTGCTCCCTTTTCTGCAAAGCGGGCATTTTTTGTGAGCAAGTGGACCAAATTTGGACCAAAATTACTGAAGAATTTTGCCTCCCGCCAGGCGGCGCGACAACGGCTAATATATTATCCACTAACGGCGGAAATCGCCGATAAGGGATAGTCGGTTATCTCTTAATCACCTTCAACTTGTAAGCGTTTCTTACAGGTTCTAATGGACGTTCACGTGTAGAAGCAGATCAGGACGATCCAGCTTGCCATTGAGGCGCTGAATGGTGCCTTCCACCTGGCGGTGCTGGTCGAGCCAATGGCCGAAGGCATGACGTTGCGCACGGTTGACGTAGCCGATCAGCGCGCCGGTATCAGACAGCGTAACTTTGACTGCGTCGTTATCGACCGGATTCTCCGGCTCCTTGGCAAACGTGACGTGCTTGCCCAGGAATCCCTGTGCGCCCGTCGTCTGGAAAGATTGCATTCCGTTATTATGGCGAAAGCCGGCCAGCTCGGTAATCAACTCACATGGCCCTTCTACGCCCTCAAACGAATGCACGAGGGAGAAACCATCGCCTGGCAGCTTCGCACCGGTATAACCAAGCAAGGCAAACGGCGACAAGCGCTTCCGCACCGCCGGATCGATGCCGTGATATGTGAGATAATCATCAAAATCGGCGCGCGACTCCGGCGGCAATCGGCGCTGGAAAGCATCCATAACGTTTGTCTCATGCGTTTCCTGCTCGATACCGAATGCCGGATAGCCTTCAAAGCCTTTTTGCTGCGCTGCCTGGAAATCGGGGTCATTGCTGAAATAGTGCAGCACGACTTGGCCGTCCGTCCGGCGCGATAATTCGCCCACGACATGCCGGTGACCGCTGCGCAATTGCCCGGCCTCATTACGGTCTATCTTCTGCCAGACCAGCAGGAGCTTCTTCGGCTCGATTATTTGTTGTAACAAGGGCATGTCAGTACGTTTTCAATAAGTCGTTCAGTTAGTAAGCAATTCCTGCGCCAATTCTTTCCGGCGAGCTATCAGCTCTGCCATGAACTCGGCGCGTTCACGGCTCAGTATACCACTCTCTACTGGTATATCGTTACTCATCTCAGAAAGTTCAATTATTTCCTGCCGAAAATCCGCCGGCGAAAAATTCAAACATCCCCGCATATAATCCTTAGATAGCGGAAATTCCTTAAGTAATCGTTGTAGCAGCACAAAATGGGGCATCTGTATAGTGTCTTCCCGGCTCCACTTCAAGTGATGTTTGGCCTTCTTGGGGTTGGTAACATACGACCTGGCGTTGTTCTCCCCCCGTAACCCATTAATAATACTATTAAATTTTTTGGCAACGATTTCGTGGCCCAGCGCCGTGCCATTGTCGAAGGCGGGGCAGAAATAGTAAGCCGGGCTGTCGTTATCTCCGGTTTTGACGATACCCCAATTGTCTTGGTGCCGGTCGGTATTGCCGAGCAGCACGTCGAACAGTAGCACCTTTGACCAATGCTCCAGCCAGTCATGCGCCAATCCCTTGCCCTCATATTCCCTGGCGATGGCGATCAGGTCCTCCACATTGTGCTGGCTTCCCTTTTTGCGTTCGTAATCAGGTATGCGCTTTTGGAAAAGGTCGCCGCCGGAAGTATAATCTTCCCGAGACTCTCCGGGATAATTATGGAACCACTCGCTCAGCGCGCCTGCCGTTCCCAGCGTTTCGTGATAGGCAGCAAATGCTGGCGGCACCGGCACGCCGGTAAGACATCCCAGGCGATAGGCAACAATTTCCACCCAAAACTGCTCAGGATATTTCAGGCTCTTGTCCTTCTTGCTCCGCTCCGAAAGCTTGAACATGTAATCGTGATGCGGAATGAGAAAGGGTAACGGAGTATACGCGTCGTCACGAAAACTCACCCGCCGCTTTTCGCGCGCGCCTTCTTCATAAGGCGCAATTTCCTCCCGTTCCGCATATTGCACAATATTCACCAGCTACCCGCGCCGCTGGCGCTTGCATGTACCGGGAGGATTGTATTTCACAAATTGCATGGCCGGGAAGTGCCTATTTTGTTTTGGTAAACATAATCATACATGGATTGCATGAGTGGAAAACAAAAAAGCGGATACGGACATTTTTACCTGGCCGTGCTAGCTTCCAGCCCATGTCGACCAAATCCAATATCGAATGGACGGAATTCACCTGGAACCCCGCGACGGGCTGCACCAAGATTTCGCCTGGGTGCAAGCACTGCTACGCGGAAGTGATGGCTGAACGCCTCCAGGCGATGGGCGCGCCGGGCTATGAGAATGGGTTTAAGCTACAACTGCATCCCGACCGGCTGACACAGCCGCTGAAGCGGAAGAAGCCGACCACCTATTTCGTCAATTCTATGAGTGACCTGTTCCATGAGGATATTCCCTTTGAATATCTCGATCAGGTATTCGACGTCATACGCCAAACGCCACACCACACCTATCAGATACTCACCAAGCGGCCGGAGCGCGCAGAAGAGTATTTCCAACAGCGGAAAGTGCCGACCAATGCATGGCTCGGCGTATCGGTGGAAGACCACAAATACGGCCTGCCGCGCATTGAAATTCTCCGCCGCATTGATGCGGCCACACGCTTTCTCTCCATCGAGCCGCTATTGGAAGACCTCGGCGCCTTCGATCTCACCGGAATTCATTGGGTAATCGTCGGCGGCGAATCCGGCGCGAAGGCCCGTCCGATGAAAACGGAATGGGTGGAGAATATCGCCAACCATTGCACCGCCGCCGGCACAGCGTTTTTCTTCAAGCAGTGGGGCGCATGGGGTGCGGACGGCGTGAAGCGCTCCAAGCACGCCAACGGACGCGAATTCCAGGGCAAGACATGGGACGGCCTTCCCACCGGCGCGCAGATGCAGTTGGCGGTATAGAGTATGGCCATCGGCATACAGACAACCCTTTTCGCCGATCCGCTCACCGCTCCGGCGCCATCCATCCCCGGTCTGAGCTATGTACCGGAATATATCAACCCGCAGCAGGAAGCCGCGCTGATCCGCACCATCGACGCCCAGCCGTGGATCACCAAATTGAAACGACGTGTGCAGCATTACGGCTACCGTTACGATTATAAGGCCAGAAGCGTCGAGCCGGAATCACAGCTGGGGCCGCTACCGGAATGGCTAGCGCCGTACTGCAACCGCTTGTGCGCAGACGGCTTCTTCCCCCAGATGCCTGATCAGGTCATCATCAACGAATACCAGCCCGGCCAGGGCATCGCACCGCACATCGACTGCGTACCATGCTTCACCGAAACCATCGCTTCATTAAGCCTGGGTTCTTCCTGCGTCATGGAATTCACCCACGTCGAGACGCAGCAGAAAATCCCCATGCTACTGGAGCCACGCAGCCTGGTCGTGCTCACCGGCGACGCCCGCTACCACTGGCAACATAGCATCCCCCACCGCAAAACCGACCGATATAATGGTTCCATATTTCAGCGCGACCGGAGGCTATCGCTGACGTTCAGGAAGGTGATATGACCCTATTGCCCGAGAATCTTATCCTACTTCACAATGAGGAAGAACAGCTGCGCGCTAAATCCCTGGCAGCCATCCAGGAAGATAAGGAGTTGTTACTACATCTCAATATCGTAGAAGCGGCAATGGATGTGTGTAACACTCTACGACAATTTAAAACGGACGACGAAAATCTCAAAGTGATCCAACTCTTTGGCATGCGCATGTTCAACGCATTTGCCGCCAGCATTAAGTTGATAATGTCAGGATATTATCAGAAGGGCGGGTTGGTTATGCGCGATATATTGGAAACCGTATTTCTTGCTGACTATTTTCGTACTGATCCTCAGGAAATCACTCGATGGCGCTTTGCAGACAAGAAAGAGCAGATGCAATCATTCAGGCCGATTCATATTAGAGAGGCACTTGATAAGCGCGATGGCTATACCAGTAAGAAACGCGCAGAGTTATATGAAATGTTCTCAGAACTAGCAGGGCATCCAAACATGAAGTCCGCGATGATGCTGAGGCCTAAAGGTACGGATGATGCGTTTGTGGGGCCTTTTTTTGATGTTACTTCGTTGAAGGCAAGCTTAGGAGAGATGGGAAAACTTGCTTTTCAGGTGGGCGAGATAATCGATGCATTTTTTCCTGTAGATTGGTGTGAGGAATATCCTTCTCGTCAGGCATTTCTATATACTAAGGAACAGTGGCTTAAACGGTATTATCCCAGCATTGCAATTAAGCTGAAAAAAGGCGCCTAGACGACTGCCACAACCCGCCACCGCCCGCCGCGAAAGACCGCTAGCCAATCGGCGGCGTGTGGAATAGATTCAGTGGGTTAGAATCAGACGGAGCGGTGTATGGCAAAGAAGACCGACATTCCCATCAAAGACTTGGTCAGCATGATTCAGAGCGGTGAGCTGCGGCTGCCGGAAATGCAGCGGCGCTACGTCTGGACGTCCACCCGCGTGCGCGATCTGCTGGATTCGCTCTATCGCGGCTATCCCTCCGGCTCCATTCTGGTATGGGAAACCGACCTGGAGCAGCCGGTGCGTGATCTCGCCGTGTCGCAGTCCTCCACCCCATTTTCTACCTACAAGCTGCTACTCGATGGCCAACAACGCCTTACTTCGCTTGCTGCCGTAATTAGTGGCAAGTCAGTGG
>JAGVLW010000019.1 GCA_020054105.1 Alphaproteobacteria bacterium
AGCATAAATCGAAGAACGTCACGCTGTGGCGGCAAAACGACATCAACTTTATTTTAAACGCCGAGAAGAATTCGCACGCCGAAGGGTTTTACAACGCGCACGGCCCCAGCGCCAACGCCATGGCGTTTCGCGTGAAGGACGCGGCCTTTGCCATTAAGCGCGCAAAAGAGCTCGGCGCCGAAGTCGTCGAATCGAAAGTCGGCCCCGGCGAATTGCATATTCCCGCCATCAAGGGCATCGGCGGCAGCTATCTCTATCTCGTCGATAAATACGGCGACAAGGGCTCGATCTACGACATCGATTTCGTGCCGCTGCCGGGCGTCGACCAGCACCCGAAAGGTGTCGGGCTTGCCTATATCGACCACCTGACGCACAACGTTCATCGTGGGCAAATGGACACTTGGGCGAATTTCTATACCAAGCTTTTCAACTTCCGCCAGATCCGTTATTTCGACATCGAGGGCAAGCTCACCGGCCTGATCTCGCGCGCCATGACCAGCCCGTGTGGCAAGATCCGCATCCCGATCAACGAATCTTCCGACGATAAATCGCAGATTGAAGAGTATCTCCGTGAATATAAAGGCGAGGGCATTCAGCATATCGCGCTGGCGGCGACCGATATTTACGCGACGGTGAAAGCGCTCAAAGCCAAGAATCTGCGCTTCATGGATCCGCCGCCGGCGACCTACTACGACAATCTGCCCAAGCGCGTGCCGCACAGCCAGGAAGACGTGGCGAAATTAAAGCCGCTGGGCATCCTCGTCGACGGCGCGCCGGAGAGCAAACCGGGCGCGGGCGACGGCGGCATCCTGCTGCAAATCTTCACCGCCACCGTCATCGGCCCGATCTTCTACGAGATCATCCAGCGCAAAGGCGACGAAGGCTTCGGCGAAGGCAATTTCAAGGCGTTGTTTGAGTCGATCGAGGAAGATCAGGTCAAGCGCGGGGTGTTGAAGGCATAATGTCGTCATCCCCGCATAAAGCGGGGATGACGGTGAAGTTAAAAATGCCGCGGCAATCGTGATCCTCTACTGCCGTAATAGTCCCCGTCGATTTCGCGCGCCCGGCCCGCTGGTTCCTGCTCCACCTTTCCGGCCATGGATTTTTCAAAGCCCAGGCCGGTCAAAATGTCTGCGACCTTTCGTTCAAAATCGTCCATCGTAAAATTATCTGAAACCGGTTGTGCATAAGGCTTGATGGTGACGGCGGTAATTTTGCGCAGGTCGTTGAAGGCGACATCCATATGATCGACAGATTCGCTGCCGGCGGCTTTGGGTTTTAATTGTAAGTCTGCGAGGCTTAATCGGGCGAGAGCGCCATCGTAACAAAAAGCCAGAGGATTATTATCCTTCAAGGCAGCAGAGAGGTTACGGGCAGTATGGCCGGTGGAGCTGACAACGGCAAAACTCAAGATCATTGTGCCGCCTTTAGTATCCCTGCTCAGATGCGCTTCGAGTCTATTGCGGTTTGTGTCGGTAAATATATATTTTGACATGCTAAGGCTCCCAGTAGATTAAGACGCCTTAATATATAGCAAACGGGCCTTATGTCCCATGACAGTTTTATGACAATTGCGCGGCGATGCGTGTGAAGCTATCCGCTTCATTTCCTTGATAAATTTCTCCCACATCGCCGGCCTGGCAGATGGCGGCGTCCATGGCGATGCTGCCCAGCAGCTTCACGGAAAATTCCTGCGCCAATGCGCTGCCGCCGCCTTCGCCGAAGACCGGGCCGCGCATATTCTCGACGACGACCAGCAGTTTCACGCCGAGTTTTAGAAACATCTTGGCGCATTTGCACGCGTCTTCGAGGGCCACTTGTTGCGGGGTCGTAACGATAATCGCGCCGTCAAGCGGCACTTGCTGCGCCATGCTTAAATGAATGTCGCCGGTGCCGGGCGGCATGTCGACGATGAGCATGTCCAGCGGCGCGTCCGGCGTACCCCAGCGCGTAGCGCGCAGCAGTTGTTGCAGCGTTTTGGAGATCATCGGGCCGCGCAATATCGCCGCCTCGTCGCCGGTGATGAAGCCCATCGAGTTGCAGGCGACGCCGTGGCCGATAAGCGGGATCATTTTGCCATTTTCGATTTTCGGTTGGCCGGAGAGCGCCAGCATGCGCGGGATGGAAGGGCCGTAAATATCGGCGTCGAGCAGCCCGGCGCGCTTGCCCCCGCGCGCGACGGCGAGCGCGAGATTGACTGCCACCGTCGATTTGCCGACGCCGCCCTTGCCCGAGGCCACCGCAATGATTTTTTTCACATGATCGAGCGGCGTCTGGTTCCAGGCGGCGCGTTCGCGCGGCTGCGCATAACCGGATTGCGGGCTGGGCGGAATGGGCGCGCTGTTTTGCGCCGTCAGCACCGCCGTCACCGACGCGACGCCGGGCACTATTTTTACCGCCGCTTCGCACGCTTCGCGTAGATACGCCTTGCGGTCCTTATCGGCCGGGTCGATGGTAATCATGAAGCCGACCTTGTCGGCGCGGATGACGATTCCCGACACCAGCCCGGCGGCGATCACGTCGATGCCCGCCTCGCGGTCGGTAACGCCGCGCAGGGCGGTTCGGACGGATTCTTCGGTAAGTTGCGACATTATCTTGAAATCTCCCACTACATGCCCTTATATAGATTCAATCATCAGCAATGTCATCCAAGCGATGACAAGGAAAAGGACTGCGCATGGCATGGGGCGATAAGGGCGGAAACGATAACGGGCCGTGGGGAAAACCCTCCGGCGGCGGCGGAAGCGGTGGCGGCAATCGCCCGCCTGGCGGCGGCGGTAACGTGCCGCCCGGGCCGGATTTCGAGCTGATCATGCGCAAAAGCCACGATAAATTCAGGGAATTCTTCTCGCAAGGCGGCGGCGAAAGCGGCAAGGGCATCGCGCTCATCGCGGTCATTATCCTGCTGTTGTGGCTGGCCTCGGGCGTGTATTTCGTCAAGGCCGACGAGCAGGGCGTCGTGCTGCGCTTCGGCGAATATACCCGCACCACTTCGGCCGGCTTGAATTACCACCTGCCTTATCCGATCGAGCGCGTCATCACGCCGAAAGTCACCGTCGTCAATCGCACGGAAATCGGCTTCCGCTCCGGCGCCATCCGCAACAGCCGCGCCGGCGACGGCTCGATTCCCGAGGAAAGCCTGATGCTCACCGGCGACGAGAACATCGTCAATGTCAGCTTCGAGGTGCAATGGAAAATCGGCAATGCGCCCGATTACCTGTTTAACATCCGCGACCCCGAAGACACGGTGAAAGCCGTCGGCGAAAGCGCGATGCGCGAGATCGTGGGCAAGACGCCGATCACGCCGATTCTCGCCGAGGGCAAAAGCGAGGCGGCGCTGGCGACCAAGATTCTGATGCAGCAGATGCTCGACAGCTATAAGTCGGGCGTGGAAATCGTCAGCGTCAACCTCAAGGACGCCGACCCGCCGGCGCAGGTGATCGACGCGTTCCGCGACGTGCAATCGGCGCGCGCCGATTTGGAAACCGCGCGCAACCAGGCCGAAGCCTACCGCAACGACATCATCCCGCGGGCGCGCGGCGAAGCGCAGAAAATGATTCTTGAAGCCGAAGGCTACAAGCAGGAGGTGGTGGCGCGCGCGCAAGGCGAGGCCTCGCGCTTCCTGGCGGTGTATAACGAGTTCAAGCAGGCCAAAGATGTCACCAAAAAACGCATCTATCTGGAGACGATGGAAGAGATTATGCACGGCATGAACAAGATTATCGTCGATAATAAAGGCACGCAGGGCGTGTTGCCCTACCTGCCGCTTTCCGAGCTGAAAAATAACAAGCCGGCAGAGGAGGCAAAACCATGAGGTGGCTGAGCATCGTTGCGATTGTCGGGCTGGGCGGGCTGTTCGTGCTTGCCAATACGGTGTATGTCGTCGACCAGACCGAGCAGGCGCTGATCCTGCAATTCGGCAAGCCCGTGCGCGTAGTCGACGAGCCGGGGCTGCGCTTTAAGACGCCGTTCATCCAGAATGTCGAGTTTTACGACAAGCGCCTGCTCGATTTCGACGCCGACCCGAAAGAGGTGATCGCCGCCGACCAGAAGCGGCTCAATGTCGACGCATTCGTGCGCTACCGCATCGTCGATCCGCTGCGCTTCAAGCAGACGGTGGGCAACGAGCTGACCATGCGCTCGCGGTTGAATTCCATCTTGGAATCGAGCCTGCGCGAAGTGCTGGGCAGCGTGCCGCTTTCGGCGGTGCTGTCGGAAAAGCGCGCCGAGATCATGGCCGAGATTCGCGATTTGGTGAATATGCAGGCGCGCAGCAGCCAGGCCGCCGGCGAAAAATCCGCCACCGCCGGCGGGTTCGGCATCGAGGTGGTCGATGTGCGCATCATGCGCGCCGACCTGCCGACCGCCAACTCGGAGAGCATCTATAAGCGCATGCAAACCGAGCGCGAGCGCGAGGCCAAGGAGTTCCGCGCCAAGGGCGCCGAGGACGCGCAGAAAATCCGCTCGCAGGCCGACAAGGAGCGCACGATCATCCTTGCCGAGGCGAAAAAGAAAGCCGAGATCACGCGCGGCGAAGGCGAAAGCCAGTCGACGAAAATTTTCGCCGAGGCGTTCGGCCAGGACCAGGAATTTTTTGGGTTTTACCGCTCGATGCAGGCCTACCGCAGATCGCTCGACGGCAACGACACCACCATGGTGCTGTCGCCCGACAGCGAGTTCCTGCGCTATTTCGAGCGCGGCGGCGCCCCGGCGCGCTGAGAGAAGGCAGGCTTGAAGAGCCGGCGAAGGCATCCTATATATTCGGTGAATCGTCTAACCATTTCGAGGTGACTATGAAATCGATGCGTTTATTAGCGATTGCGCTGGCGATGATGGTAACGCCCGCTTAAGGCCAAAACGGCCCGATGCCCGGCGGGTTCGCCGACCTGGTGGAAAAATTGTCGCCGGCGGTGGTGAATATCTCGACCACGCAAAAGGTCAAGAGCGCGCAGGCGATGCCGTTCGGCTCGCCTTTCCATAACCTGCCGGACACGCCGGAATTCGAGCCGTTCCGCGAGTTCTTCGACCGGTTCGGCCAGCAGCAGGGCCAACCGCAGGAGCGCGAAGTCTTCTCGCTCGGCTCCGGTTTCGTGATCGACGCGAAGGGCTTTGTCATCACCAACAACCATGTGATCGACGCCGCCGAGGACATTACGGTGACTTTCCCCGACAACAGCAAATACAAAGCGACCATCGTCGGCCGCGACAAGAAAACCGACCTTGCCCTGCTTAAAATCGATGCGAAAAAACCGCTGCCCTTCGTGACGATGGGCGATTCCGACACGGCGCGCGTCGGCGACTGGGTGATCGCCATCGGCAACCCGTTCGGCTTGGGCGGCTCGGTGACGCAAGGGATCATTTCGGCCAGGCAACGCTCAATCAATGCCGGACCGTTCGACGATTTTTTGCAGACCGACGCGCCGATCAATCGCGGCAATTCCGGCGGGCCGCTCTTTAACACCAAGGGCGAAGTGATCGGCATCAACAGCGCGATTTTCTCGCCGTCGGGCGGCTCGGTGGGCATCGGCTTTGCCATTCCCACGGCGCTTGCCAAGCCGATCATCGAGCAGCTCAAGGAATTCGGGCGCACGCATCGCGGCTGGCTCGGCGTGAAAATTCAGGTGGTGTCCGAGGAAGTCGCCGACAGCGTCGGGCTGGAACGGCCGATGGGCGCGCTCGTGCTCGACGTGACGCCGGGCAGTCCGGCCGATAAGGTCGGCATCAAGGCCGGCGACGTGATTACGCAGTTCGACGGCAAGGAGGTCGCCGAGATGCGCTTTCTGCCGCGGCTGGTGGCCGAAGCGAAAATCGGCAAGACCATCGGCCTGACCTACTGGCGCAACAACGCGTCGAAAACCGTGCAGTTGACCATCGGCGAGATGGAAGAAGCCGCCGACGGTTCCGATAAGGCCGCCGATAAGCCGGCGCCGGAAAAAGGCAAGTCCGGCAAAGGCGAGGCGATTGCCGGCATGCAGGTGGCGCCGCTGACGGCAACCATGCGTCAGGAGCTGCGCTTGAATGCAGAAGCGCAGGGGCTGGCGGTGCTCGACGTTGAAAACGGCGCCGAGGCGGCGCGGCGCGGCATCCGCCCCGGCGACGTGATTACCGAGGTGGGCGGCAAGCCGATCGCGAGTTTCAAGGAGCTGACGGCCGCTTTTGACGCCGCCAGAAAAGCCGGCCGGAAATTCGCGCTGGTGAAAATCCTGCGCAAGGGCGAAGAGGCGTTCGTGACGCTGCCGGTAGCGGAGGGAAGATGATCAGATGATCGGGTGATCAGATGATCCGAGTAACCATATCAAGGCGCTTAAATCGCAGTGATTGATTTGCGCGGCTGCCTGCGCGCGCACGACCGGCTTGGCGCGGTAGGCAACGCCCAGCCCGGCGCTAAGCAGCATCGGCAGATCGTTGGCGCCGTCGCCGATGGCGAGCGCTTCCTGCGTTGAGATGCCGAGTTTTTTGCAGGTTTCCAACAGCGCTTGCAGCTTGGCTTCTTTGCCGAGAATAGGTGCGATCACGCGGCCGGTGAGTTTGCCGTCTTTGATTTCCAGCCGGTTGCCGTGCGCCTCGTCGAATCCGAACCGAGCTTTAATGCGCTCGGTGTAAAAGGTAAATCCGCCGGACACCAGCATGGTATGGACGCCCTGCTTTTTGAGCGCCGCCAGCAACGCTTGCGCGCCCGGCATGAGCGTCACTTTTTTATCGTACACGTCCTGCAAGGCGGCCTCCGGCAAGCCGGCGAGCAAACCCACGCGCTCGGCCAGCGCCGCTTCGAAATCCAGCTCGCCGTTCATGGCGCGCCGGGTGATGGCGGCGATTTTGTCTTTTAATCCGACATACTCAGCCAGCTCATCCAGGCATTCATTCTCGATGATTGTCGACTCCATGTCGGCGACAAATAATTTGTAGCGCGGCCTGGGATGGGGCTGGACGATGGCGTCGAACGGCATACCGCGTAGGGCGTCATTTACTGTCATCCCGAGCTTGCCGAGGGATCCGCTAGCAGATGTCTCGGCTGCGCTCGACATGACAACTAACTCGCAGGCCGCGCCCTCTTGCAGCCAATGCGTTTTTTCGATGGCGATGCCTTGCATGGACAACGCGCCCGCCATAAGATGCAGCGCATCTCGCGTCAGCGGTTCTTTTTTTGGGTTGGCAAGCAGCGTAATGGTGAACATGGGTAAAAAAATCATTGTGATTGCCGGGCCGACCGCCAGCGGCAAGTCGGCGTTGGCTCTTTCCATAGCAGGGGAAAAAGACGGTGTCATCATCAATGCCGACTCGCAGCAGCTCTTCGCCGACTTGCCGATTCTGACCGCAAGGCCCACGCGCGAGGAGGAGGCGCAAGCTCCGCACAAGCTTTACGGCCTGCTAAACGCGAACGAATCGCCCTCGGCGGGTAAATGGCTGCGGCTGGCCAAGATGGAGATCGACTGGGCGCTGGCGCAGGGCAAATTGCCCATCGTCGTCGGCGGCACGGGGTTATATATCAAAGCGCTGATGCAGGGCATCGCCGAGATTCCCGACATCGACAAGGCGGTGACGCGGCAATCGGAGAATGATTACGATTCGATGGGCAAGGAGGCATTTTCAGAGCGGCTGCGTGCGGTCGATCCGCAGTTTTTCGAGCGGTTGAAAGTTTATGACAAGCAGCGGCTGGTGCGCGCCTATGCCGTCTGGCTGGGCAGCGGCAAATCGTTAAGCTATTGGCAGCAGCAAGACGCCGCGCCGTCTTACCCGATGGATATGTTTGACGTGCAGGTGATCGTGATTCCCAGGGACGAGCTTTACCGCCGCTGCGACGCCAGGTTTATCAAGATGATAGAGCAGGGGGCGGTGGAGGAAGTAAGGGGAATTGAAGAATTGAAGAACTGGAGAAATGAAGAAAAGAAAGATTCCTCAATTCCACCATTCCTCAATTCTTCAATTCCCTTACTGAAGATCATCGGTGTGCGCGAAATTATCGATTATTTACAAGGGGAAACAACACTGGATGTTGCCATCAACCGCGCCCAGCAGGCGACCCGCAACTACGCCAAGCGGCAGATGACCTGGTTTCGCGGGCAATTCGGCCTCTTGCCTAACTCTGACTCCGGCTTCAAATCTGCTTGCGATGGAGCCTCCTCGAAAAAATCATGTACTTGAGTACACTCATTTTTCTCGGTATCCATCGCAGCGCGCTTTTTCGCCGGAGCGAGTTTTGCAAGAGGCCACACTGTCATAAATTCTTCACGGGACAAATAGCTAGAAGGCGCGGTAGGATTGGCAAACCAACCTATCGGATGTGAGAATGAACAATAAGGCGACTACACAGAAATTCTGGAAGGCCCATAACCTCAAGCCACAGGAGCACCCCGATTTTTGTCACCATGTCGAAGTTAATGTGCTGCAAGGGCTTTGCTTTGCTATGGAAGCCGGTGGTTTTGGCGCGCCGGAGTCATTGCATAAAGACGCCAAGGCAAAGTGCCAAGAAGGTGTGATATGCGCCGATTCGCTTGCGATGTTTGCCGGTGAGTTTGCCAAAGATAGTACTCCCGGGCGATTGCACGAGATTATGTTTTCCTTTCGCGATCAGGCGGCGAACGTGCATCGGGTCAGTGGAAAGATGCTCGAAGCACAAATCATGAATGCAGCACTGATGGCGGCGTGCGATACGTCGCCCGACCCCACGGTTGGGTTGCCGCGGCGCATCAGTACTCGTCCGCGACGCCGGTAAACGGTATGACTGACCTGCAACCGGCCCGCTTCCCCGATGAAAAAACGCTGGTGCAATCCTTGTTCCGCGAATACCGGCAATGGCTGGCCATCGACCTGGATTTCCAGTCTTTCGACGCGGAAATGGCAAGCCTGTCCGGCAAATACGCACCGCCGACTGGCAATATTATTTTGGCGCGGGCGGGCGGCGAAATCGCCGGCTGCATTTGCTGGTATGAGCTGGAAAAAACCATCTGCGAGATCAAGCGGCTGTATGTGCGGCCGGGGTTTCGCGGCCGGGGCATTGGCAAGGCGCTGATGGACTATGCCATCGACGCGATCCGGGCGACCGGCTACGAAAAACTGCGGCTGGATTCGCTGGAGCGGCTGGCCGGCGCCAAGAAACTGTATGAGCGTTTTGCTTTCAGGCCGATTGCGCCTTATAATTACAATCCCTGCCCGGACGTGTATTATCTGGAGCTGGAGTTGTCGGCAAAGATGGAAAAAACGGCATGAAAATATACCGCGACGCCGATTGCGACCTGCAGATCATTCAACGCAAGAAAATCGCCATCGTCGGCTATGGCAGCCAGGGGCAGGCGCAGACGTTGAATCTGCGAGATTCCGGCGTGCAAGATATTCGCGTGGCGCTTAGGGCCGACTCAAAGTCGGCGCAAAAAGCCGTCGCCGACCAGTTCACAGTGACGAATGTCGCCGAGGCGGCAGCGTGGGCGGATGTGATGCTGCTGCTGGCACCCGACGAAGCGCAGGCGGAGATTTACGCTGCCGACATCGCGCCGCATATCCGCCCCGGCGCGTCGCTGGCGTTTGCGCATGGCTTTGTCGTGCATTTCGGTTTTATCGCGCCGCGCGCCGACCTCGATGTGTGGATGGTCGCACCCAAGGAAATCGGGCCGGTGGTGCGCAGCGCCTACGCGCAGGGCGGCGGCGTCGCCGGGCTGGTG
>JAGVLW010000089.1 GCA_020054105.1 Alphaproteobacteria bacterium
CAATTCCGCCATGACCGCGCATAAACGAAAATAAGAGCATGACAACTACCAAATAATTCGCGTTTGGCAAGCATTACCGTGTGTAGTACACAGAGAAATCGTCTAATCCTTGGTTGAAACGGTCGAATCTGCTTTTGCGCCTGTGTAATTCCCCATTATTTCCAATATGTAGGGCTCCGACGTGACGCTTCCCCCTGCCATCCCCTACCGCCCGGATATTGACGGGTTGCGCGCGGTTGCCGTCCTGGCGGTGGTTGTTTTCCATATTTTCCCTGAATATTCGTATGGCGGGTTTATCGGGGTCGATATTTTCTTCGTCATTTCCGGCTATTTGATTTCGGGGATTATTCTTAGCGCGCTGGCGGAAAACCGTTTCAGCTTCATCGATTTTTATGCGCGGCGCGCGCGGCGCATTTTCCCGGCATTGCTAATTGTGCTTTTATTTTGCCTTGCCTTTGGCTGGCTTGGCTTGATGGAAGACGAATATGCGCATCTGGGCAAGCATGTCGCCGGCAGCGCCGCTTTCATCTCCAACCTCGTCTTATGGCGGGAGGCCGGATATTTCGACGTAGACACGCTGGTCAAGCCCCTCATGCATCTCTGGTCGCTTGGCATCGAAGAACAGTTTTACGCCGTCTGGCCGTTGATCATTTTTGCCGCCTGGAAAAAACGCATCAGGGCGGCTTATGTCATCGCCGCCATCGGCATGGCATCTTTTGCATTGAATATATGGCTGGCCGGAACGGACGCAACCGCCGCCTTTTACCTGCCCGTCACACGGCTATGGGAGCTGCTGCTTGGCGGTCTCTTATGTTGCTTCCAGCGCGAGCGGCACAATCACGCCCTATCCGTCGCCGGCGCGACATGCATCGCCGCCGGCATGCTACTCATCGACAGGACGCTCGCCTATCCCGGCTGGTGGGCGCTATTGCCGACCGCCGGCGCGGCGTGCCTCATCGCCGCCGGAAACCGGGCGTGGGTAAACCGGCTATTATCGCTGCCGCCGCTCATCTGTCTGGGGTTGATCAGCTACCCGCTCTATCTCTGGCATTGGCCGCTATTCTCGCTGGCGCGCATCGCAGAGGCCGGCATACCGTCGCTTGAAATTCGCGCCGGCATCGTCCTGGCCAGCCTGTTGCTTGCCGCGCTTACCTATTATGCCATCGAGCAGCCCCTGCGAAAACAGGCGGCGCGCGTGGTGGCACTGCCCTTGACGATCGCGCTTTTTATTACAGCCGCGGCCGGCTTCGCGGTGTTTCGTCATGACGGTTTTCCGGCGCGCGATATCGGCATCGACAGGCATGCGCGCGCAGCATTCTTATGGGAAGAGCGCGGGCGCAACGTCGATCAGCGTTGCCTCGACCGTATGGGGCGCGACATGCCCTACTGCCTCATCGCCGACTACGACCGCCTGCCGACCGTTGCGCTTTTCGGCGATAGCCATGCCAATCATTTTTTCTTCGGGGTCGCAGATTACTATCAACAACGCGGCGGCAATGTCCTGCAAATCGGCGGCACCGCCGGTTGCATAGCACCCTTCAGCGGTTATGCGGCGAGCCAGGCCTGCAAAGCGCTTACGCGTTTCATGATCGATTACATCCGTAACCAAGACAGCATCCATACCGTTCTCATCGCAACCAAAGCGGAAATGAAAAATGCGGACGATTTCTCGCAAAAGCTGGAAGAGACGATCGATTTGCTCGGCAGCCGCAAGACCGTCATACTGCTTATGGAGGTTCCGGAAATAGGCTTCGACCCGAAATCGTGCTTGGATGCCCGCCCGTTTAGAATCAGCGCCTATGTGAAGCGCGACCCGTGCGCCACGCCGCGCGAGGATATTTTCAAGACTCGCGGCGCCTATGAGGCCGCCATTCGCAAGAGCATGTCGCGCCGGCCGCAACTGCGCGTATTCAATCCCGCCGACTACCTATGCGACGATAGTTGGTGTTATGCGCAAAGAGACGGAAAGTTATTATATCGCGACAATAACCATCTTTCCTATGAAGGCTCCCTTTATTTCAGCGATAAATTCGGGTTTTAAGTAATAATACCAGGCATGACAAACAGCATTGATTTACTATAGTGCATGTATGGAATGGATACTCTCCGACAAGCCAATTGCCTATCCTGACGCGATAGCGGCGATGGAGCGGCATGTGGACGCTATGATCGCAGGCGGCGCCGGCGAGCGCGTCTGGCTGCTCGAGCACCCGCCGCTTTACACCGGCGGCACCAGCGCCAAGCCCTCCGATTTGCTGGCGGCCAATCGCTTCCCGGTATACCAAACCGGCCGCGGCGGGGAATATACCTATCATGGCCCCGGCCAGCGCGTCGCCTATGTCATGCTCGATTTGAAAAAACGCGGCGCGGCGGATGTGCGCGCCTATGTGCAATCGCTCGAACGCTGGCTGATCGCCACGCTGGCGCAGTTCGGCGTCGAGGGGTTTACGCGCGAAGGAAGAGTGGGGGTGTGGGTTGCCACTGCCAACGGCGAAGCCAAAATCGCCGCGCTGGGCATCCGCATGCGCAAATGGGTGACCTATCACGGCGTCTCGCTCAATGTCGCGCCCGACCTCGCCCATTACGCCGGCATCGTGCCTTGCGGCATCCAGGGCTACGGCGTGACGTCATTGGAAAAGCTGGGCATCAAGGCGAGCATGAAAGAAGTGGATGCGGCGCTGAAACGGGAATTCGAGAAGAGGTACTTGGTACCTGGTACCACTTAACCAAGTACCTCTTAAGCGGCAAATTGTATCAAGAGCTGATCGACGCCGACGCTTTCCTTCTCGGCGACGCACAGTTTTGTTACCGTCGTATCGTGGTCGGCGCAGATGACATTTTCCATTTTCATCGCCTCGATCACGATCAGCTCCTGGCCGCTTTTGACTTCCTGGCCTTCCTTGACCTTGAGGCTCACGATCAGCCCGGCGATCGGCGCTTTCAGCTCTTCCTTCTTGCTCTGGTCGCGCGCCGGCGGCATGAACTGCGCCAACTCGGCGACGCGCGGCGTGCGCACTTTGGCCACCACGTCGGAGCCGCCGTAAGTCAGCAGATAGCCTTCCTCGCGATGCTTGATCTGCACCGAGACCTGCTTGCCGTTGATGCTCGCCTGGAACAGGCGGCGACCCAGCTTCCACGAAGTTTTCACCGAAATCAGCTTGCGGTTATGGGTGATAAAATAGCCGTGATCCTGGTCGGTGCGCACATACACCGGGTAATCGATGCCCTCGACATTGACGACCCAGCGCGCGCCGATGGCGCGCTCGCGGCCGGGCACCTGGTGGCTGATCTTGGCGGCGCGCTCGGCGTCGCGCAGGAAAATACTGGTGGCGGCGCCCAGGAAAATGCGCGTGCTTTCGTCGTTGAGCTCGGCGCCGATGAAGCCGCCGGGATATTCCTGCTCGATGAAATTGGTTGAAATATCGCCGCTGGCGAAGCGCGCATGGCCTAAAATCGCTTCGAGGAAGCTGCCGTTATGCGAGATGCCTTCGATGATGAAAGCCGACAGCGCGTCTTGCATGACGCGGATGGCGTCGTCGCGCGTCTGTCCGTAAGAGCAGACTTTGGCGACCATCGGGTCGTAGAACATGCTGACTTCGCCGCCTTCGAAAATGCCGGTATCGATGAGCACGTTTTCCATATTCTCCGGCTCGAGATAGCGGGTGATGCGGCCGGTCGACGGCAGGAAGCCGCGCTTGGGATCCTCGGCATAGATGCGCGCTTCCAGAGCCCAACCGTGGAATTTGACGTCTTTCTGGGCGAACGCCAATGGTTCGCCGGCGGCGATGCGGATCATCTGCTCGACGAGATCGATGCCGGTAATCAGCTCGGTGACGCGGTGCTCCACCTGCAGGCGCGTGTTCATTTCCAGGAAATAAAACTCGCCGCTCTGGTCGACGATGAATTCCACCGTGCCGGCGGAGTAATAGCCGACCTCTTTGGCGAGCGCGACCGACTGCTCGCCCATTTTCTTGCGCATCGCATCGTCGAGGAACACGCTCGGCGCTTCCTCGATCACCTTCTGGTGGCGGCGCTGGATCGAGCATTCGCGCTCGCCCAGCCACAGCGTGTTGCCGTGCTTGTCGGCGAGCACCTGGATTTCGATATGGCGCGGATTGTCGAAAAACCGCTCGATGAACACGCGCCCGTCCTTGAAGCTCGAAGTCGCTTCCGAGGCGGCGGATTTGATGCCGTCGAGCAATTCCTTTTCGTTGCGGGCAATGCGCATGCCTTTGCCGCCGCCGCCGGCCGCGGCTTTGATCATCACCGGGTAGCCGATTTCCTTGACAACTTTCTTGGCTTCGGCGTCGGAAGACACGGCGTCGAGCACGCCGGGGACCGTGTTGACGCCGGCCTTGAGCGCGATTTTTTTCGATTCGATCTTATCGCCCATTTTCTTGACGGCGTCGGGGCTGGGGCCGATCAGCGCCACGCCCGCCTGCTGGACGCGCCGCGCGAATTCGGCGTTTTCCGATAAAAACCCATAGCCCGGATGCACCGCCTGCGCGCCGCTGGAGTCGATCGCGGCCAGGATGCTGTCGATGTTGAGGTAGCTTTTGGACGATGGGCTGGCGCCGATATAAATCGCCTCGTCTGCCTCTTTGACATGCATGGCGTTAGTATCGGCCTCGGAATAAACAGCAACGGTTTTAAGGCCCATCTTCTTGCAAGTGCGCATGATGCGCACGGCAATCTCACCACGGTTGGCAATCAGGATTTTGTCGAACATAGTTTAGTACCCAGAGTCTAGAGTCTAGAGTTTAGTAAATATTCGTCATTGCGAGTCCCCGCCTTCGCGGGGATAAACTAACCGGAGGTTAGCGAAGCAATTCAGTCTTGTCACCCCGCATTTATTGCGGGGTCTCCATGTAATGGATGGAGATGCCGCAACGAGTGCGGCATGACAGTAATAAGCGCCTTCATTGCCTCGCCGCCCCCGCCTGCCCCATGCGCCTGGCCACCAGCGCGGCCGGGTAGCTTTCGGCGGGCCGGGCCAGGTTGTAGTAAACATCGACGGGATAGCTTTCGCGAAAGCCCAGCCACAGATCAGGAAATTCCACCCGATCCTGCTTGTAATAGGTCTGGCCGTTTCTGTCGGTGAAAGTGTAATGCAGCCAATATTCCGTGCGCTTGGTTTTAGGATCGGCGATGCGCTCCTCTTTCCGGTCGATGCGCCCGGAGGTTTTGTAGGCGGTTTTCATGAACGCCTCATACTGCTCGCCCTGCGACAGCGTCACCGCCATCGCCACCGCCACCGCGATCACCAGGATAATAATGAGGAGTTTTTTGGTCATATTACTCTAATTCCGCGCCGCCTAAAGCCAGCCCGAAATGTCCGGCTTCCTCTTTCAATGCATCACGGATGTGGGTCATTGTCGCAGCTGAAACCGTCTTGCCGGGACGATGAGGAGGTACGATATCTTTGAGATAATCCTCCAGCACACGGCGCAAGGGTGCCTGCGGCGCATAGCCTTCTCCAAAAAAGGCGCGCATGGCTAATTCGCCATGTTCCTTATTTCCGATATCACCCAGTTTTTTAGCCAGCGCCGCCACCCAAACGGCTTGCTTGGCATGATCGCGCAACACCAGATCACCGGGGCTTGCGGAAGAATCGGCAGCCTCTCTTCGAAGAAACAAACTCCGTTTTTTATAATCTTCCCATATGCCGCTGTAGATTCGCTGATATTCCTGCTTTTTATCATCCTGTATGGCAAGCTCCGCAGTAAATAACGTCACCAGATGCGCCATGGCATTGACAGCCGCCATTGGCTTATACCGCTCGGCAGGGCTGGCGCCCTCGACAGGCCTGGTATTTGAAGGATCGTAAGAATATCCCGTGGTTTGCTCCATCCATTCCATCAGCTGGGTAAGCGTAATGCCGGATGCGCGGATTTCAGGATCGCGTATATATGCGTCCAGCTTTTCGACCAACGACCCAATGACGGCAATAGATGCCTGGTATTGATCGCGCTCGTCATTACGTTGCGATAAAAGCTCTTTCAGGCATTGGCTTGCCTTATTAAATCGATCCATCCCGGCAGAACCAAGCCTTGCCTGAGAGAAATGCGGATCGTTACGAAATTCCGCTACCGGATTTTTGGGATTGCCTTGCATACCGCTCCTATTGAAGTTGCACGATGCCCATTACAACGGCAGATTATCGTGTTTCTTCCAGGGATTTTTCATGTCCTTGGCGCGCAGGATCGACAGCGACCGGCAGATGCGCCAGCGCGTGTTTTGCGGGCGGATGACGTCGTCGAGGAAGCCGCGGCTGGCGGCGACGAAGGGGCTGGCGAATTTCGCGCGGTAATCGTCGATCAGCGCCTGCTGCTCTTCCTCGCCGTTATATTTGCCGCGAAACACGATCTCCACCGCGCCTTTGGGGCCCATCACGGCGATCTCGGCGGAGGGCCAGGCATAGTTGACGTCGCCGCGCAGATGCTTGCTGCTCATCACGTCATAAGCG
This sequence comes from Alphaproteobacteria bacterium, assembly GCA_020054105.1. Taxonomy (GTDB): domain Bacteria; phylum Pseudomonadota; class Alphaproteobacteria; order Rickettsiales; family SXRF01; genus JAGVLW01. The sequence continues at coordinate 6,467 of JAGVLW010000089.1, forward strand.
CCGCCGTAAGCTTTGCGGGTGATGACGGTGATTTTCGGCACGGTCGCCTCGGCATAGGCGAACAGGAGTTTCGCGCCGTGCTTGATGATGCCGTTATCCTCCTGGTGCGTGCCCGGCATGAAGCCCGGCACGTCGACGAACGTCACCAGCGGGATCGAAAACGCGTCGCAGAAGCGGATGAAGCGCGCGGCCTTGCGCGAGGCGTCGATGTCGAGGCAGCCGGCCATCTGCATCGGCTGGTTGGCGACGAAGCCGACCGTGTGGCCTTCCATGCGGCCAAAGCCGATGATGATGTTTTTCGCGTAATCGGGCTGCATCTCGAAAAAATCGCCCTCATCGACGACGCGCTCGATCAGCTCTTTCATGTTGTAGGCTTTGTTGGGGCTTTCCGGCACCAGCGTGTTAAGCGACATCTCGACGCGGTCGGCGGGGTCGCTCGTCGGGCGCACCGGCACGCCGGTTTTATTGCAAAGCGGCAGGAAGTTGAACATGCGCCGCGTTTGCAGCAGCGCCTCGATATCGTTGTTGTAAGCCAGGTCGGCCACGCCGGTTTTCTTGGTATGGGTATCGGCGCCGCCCAGATCTTCCTGGGTTACGATCTCGTGCGTCACGGTTTTGACGACGTCGGGGCCGGTGACGAACATGTATGACGAGCCGCGCACCATCACGATAAAGTCGGTCAGGGCCGGCGAATAGACCGCGCCGCCCGCGCACGGCCCCATCACCACGGAAATCTGCGGCACGACGCCGGAGGCCAGCACGTTGCGCTGGAAAATCTCAGCAAAGCCGCCCAGCGAATCGACGCCTTCTTGGATGCGCGCGCCGCCGGAATCGAGCAGGCCGATGACCGGCGCGCCGACCTTCATCGCCATATCCATGATCTTGCAGATTTTCTGGGCGTTGGTTTCGGAAAGGCTGCCGCCGAGCACGGTGAAGTCCTGGCTGTAGACGAAGACCAGGCGGCCGTTGATCGTGCCGTGGCCGGTCACGCAGCCGTCGCCGGGAATTTTATTGTCTTCCATGCCGAAATTGGTGCAGCGATGCTCGACGAACATGTCGTATTCCTCGAACGAGTCGGGGTCGAGCAGCACTTCGAGGCGCTCGCGGGCGGTGAGCTTGCCCTTGGCGTGCTGCGCCTCGATGCGCACCTGGCCGCCGCCCTGGCGGGCGCGCTCGCGGCGATGTTCCAATTCGGAAATGACGGAATGTTGCTGCATAGGTTTATTCACCTCGGCTGTGTTGAACGAGTCGTCGACCTTGACGTGTTTTTTTCTCGCAAGCGTAATCATAGTTACCCTTCTGAATGCGTCATTAAGTATCAACCTTACGCCGGCTCTAGCAAGCGTAAAAAATGCGCCGCGGCCATTATTTCCTCTTGCATTTTCCGCGCTCTGGCATCCGCTTGCGCGTCCCTTCCCCAGGCCTGTGCCTGCGATTCCTCTTCGAGCCGCGAAAGCGCGAAAGCGTCCTTGGCGTTGGCGCGTTTTTCGAGCACGGCCAGCGCCAGCGCCAGCGACGAAAACAGCGATGCCAGCACACACAGCGCCGACAGCCGGAAATGATCCTGCTTGCGCAGATGCGCGGCAATCGCCTCATGCATGGCGGCGGGCTGCTCGAGCGGCATGATGCCGGTGGTGATCTGCCAGATGGCGCCGAATGTCTTGCTCATCCACGAGACGATGGGATCCCATTGCTCGCCTTGCGTTTTCGCAAGCGTCTGCGAGCCGGAGGAGCGGTAGCTCAGCGTATCGGTATCGACATAGGCCAGCAGCACTTCGGCGATGGCGTCTTGCTGCCCGGCGATGCGGTCGATGGCGGTGTAAGCCAGCGACGTCAGCGGCATTTTACCGGGTGACGGATGACGGGAAACAGGTAACGGATTGGCCAGCGCCCATTCCTCGGCAATAGCGTCCGCCAAGGCTTTGGTCGGAACATTGAGAGGATTCTTCATGGGTGTATGCAGCGTATTGCCGCCTACCGCCACTGCAAACGTTTGTTGCCTGTTACCTGTCATCTGTCATCCGTTTCCTATCTCGGCGTATCAATCCCCAGCGCCGAGAAGCTGGTTTTCATATGCTCCGGCAGCGGCGCTTTCACCGCCGTCGGCTTGGCGCCGAGGATGGAAGGGATGGCGATTTTCCACGCATGCAGATGCAGGATATTCTCCACCCCGATCGATTCGCCGTCGCTCATGCTGCCGCCATATTTATGGTCGCCGACGATCGGGCAGCCGATCGCCTGCATATGCACGCGCAGCTGGTGCGTGCGGCCGGTATGCGGCTTCAG